>CAZVVA010000057.1:0-19057 GCA_964630455.1 uncultured Candidatus Sumerlaeota bacterium | reverse complement strand
GAGAAAACCTGATCGTCTCCTTCGACATACTTAACTTCAACCCAGACGATGCAGCGGAAGCCTCACTCATCCTCGACCGCGCCACAATTGAATCTCTTCCGCTGCCATCGACTCCATAGAGCAAAGGAAAAGGGGACAGGCTACTTTTCCAGGAAAGTGGCTGGTTTAAAAGACTGCCAAAAGAATCTAAAAAGTAGCCTGTCCCCTTTTTACTGGCTGAGCACAGTCTGAACGTGCTCGAAAACCATATCAGCGCTGATCGTATGCAAACATTGCAAATGCTCTGAATTCCGAAGCCGGCAGGTGGTCTTCCAGCACGGCACACAGGCAAATTCCCGCTGCTGAATCACGACATTCCTCGCGCCGTACGGGCCATTTCGCTCGCCGTCCGAGCCCCCAAAAATTCCAACCACCGGAACTCCCAGCGCCGCGGCCATGTGCATTGGCCCCGTATCTCCGCCGACAAAAAGTTCACAGCACTCGAGCAGCGCGAGCAATTGCTTCAATGTAGTCGAAGGAGCAATTACAGGCACAACGCCATCGTGCTTCATTAATCCGGCAATCAGTTCAACAACATCCTGCTCACCCGGCCCCCAATTCAGAAGCACTCGTTTGCGCAGCTCCTTGCCAATCCTCACGCCCAGCTCGGCAAACCGCTCAGCAGGCCAGCGCTTGGTTATCCAGCCTGCCCCGGGGTTGAGAAACACGAACTTCTCTGCTGCGCTGCACCCCTCACGCTCCAGAAAATCCCTCACGTACTGGCGCGCATCTTCTGAAGACTGTAAAACAAACTCGACTTTTGGCTCTTCGATTCCCAGCGGTCTAACAAGGCAGAGATTGCGCTCGACCACGTGCGTGGCTGAGTCGAATGGAACGATATGCTTAGTGGTGAATAGCCGGTTCAGCTCTCGGCCGTCCGAATCGCCAAAGCCAATGCGAAGAGGAGCGCCAGACCGCCAGGCAATTACGCCGCTTTTGGTTAAACCCTGGAAGTCAATCGCCACGTCGAACTGCTTACGGCGAATTTCCTGCAAGAGGGGAAGCACGTGCGAGACATAGCCACGAAGCGGCTTTTTGCGTATTTGGCGTTTTGGAATGACGTACAGCTCATTCAGCTGCGGATGGTTCTCAAGGAGCGGTGCTGAGAGATCTTCTACAACCCATCCGATAAACGCATCTGGAAACGCTGAGCGCAGGGCAGCGAGACACGGCAAGGTATGGACTATGTCGCCAATGGCGCTCAGCTTGACGATCAAAATCTTCTTCATTCTTCTCCCGCGCTTTCTGCGGTCTGTCCTGAGTACGTAGGGGCGTTTAATTAAACGCCCCTACAATTTGCCAATCTGATTCATCGTGGCAAACTAATAGATGGTATAAAGGAGAGCCAGCAGTTGTAGGGACAGATTATAATCTGTCCCTACTTCCGTAGCGTTCGAGAATCAACTGGATGATATCCTTGGTGGCGTTCTCCTTTGGGGCGCCGGCAATAAAGACCTCGATTCCCAGCGCCTGAGAAGTGGCTCGTTCCGGCACGGTCTCTCGCGTATAGTCGGTACCTTTCGCATGAACATCCGGGTGGAGTTCGCGCAGCAGGTGATCGCACGACTCATTGTCAAAAAGCATCATATAATCCACATACTGAATAGCAGCGAGGAGCTCGAGCCGCTCCTGCTCCGGGTAAATCGGCCGCTTATCACCCTTTATCTTTTTCATTGACACATCAGAGTTCACACCGACCACGAGCACGTCGCCCCGGGCTTTCGCGCTTTGCAGATACGAGATGTGTCCGCCGTGCAGCATGTCGAAACAGCCGTTGGCAAAAACCACTCTTTTCCCTGCACTACGGATGTCTGTCACAATCTTCTTCAACTCGGTAAGTGTCTTGACTTTCTCCATCATCCTCGCCCTTCTCCCGGCTATGGCATCTACTGCGACTTGCCCAAATCCTCCAGAATCCAACGCACCGCATCCAAAAGATCCTCGGCTATATAGTGCGGCTCCACTGTCCATCCGTCGTGCTGATATTCATACTCCCCCTTGCCATATCCTGTAAGAACAAAAACCGACTTCAAATTCATTCTCTGGCCAAATTCAATATCCTTGATTCGATCGCCAACTACGTATGAGCGCACCAGATCAATGTTTATCTCAGCCGCTGCTCGTTCCAACAGACCGATATTCGGCTTCCGACATTTACATTCTTGCCGATAGGGCGGCAGTCCGACAGTAGGATGGTGGGGACAATAGTAAATGCCATCCAGAACCGCTCCATGTTCCTTCAGTAGGGAAATCAAGTGCTGATGCACCCGGCCGACTAATGCTTCGTCGAAGTAGCCGCGTGCCACCCCGGACTGGTTGGTGACAATCACGGCCAGCAACCCGCATTCGTTCAGCAGTCTGATCGCTTCAGCGCTGCGCGGCAGGAGACGCAGCCGGCTTTCGTGATTCACATACCCCACCTCTTCCGTCACCGTGCCATCGCGATCAAGGAAAACCGCGGGCTTTTTGATTGACCCTTTTGCAGTCACGTTAACACCTCACCAACTCTGCGATGCTCAGCAAGCACTTGCTCATACACGGCAACCGTGCCGCGCACCATCTGTTGAGTCGTAAAACGGGCAAGCACGCGCTCACGACCAGCCTTCACAAATTGCTGACACAACCCAGGTTCTCTGATTAACCGAAGAATGCCCTCAGCCAGGGCGTGCGGATTTCGCACCTCCACGAGCAGGCCAGTGACACTGTCCTCAATAATTTCCGGCACCCCGCCGGTGCGTGTCGCCACAACCGGAACCTCCATGAGCAGGGCATCAAGCAATGAAGTGCACAGCCCCTCCAGATGCGACGACAACACAAAGACATCAAACGCGCGTAAAAAATAGCCAACGTCTTCGCGAAAACCTGTAAGAATTACTTTCGATCGCAAATCCAACTTTGAGATCAGCTGCTCCAGGGCTGGCCGTTCATCCCCTTCTCCAACAATAAAAAAGACTGCATTGGGACATTGCCCTAGCACTTCCGGCACTGCTTCCACGAGGTAGCGCTGACCTTTGTGATCTGCCAGGTGTGCAATATTGCCCACAATAACAGTATCGGGCGATAGATTAAATTCCTTACAGAAGTCCTGACGTGTTCGTACTTCATCTTTAAATTTGCCCGTGTCAATACCACTTGGCACGACAAAAATCCGCTCTTCAAGTATTCCACCCTTGAGCAGCACCTGCTTTACTCCATGGGAAATGGCAATGAAATACACACGCGGACTCTGATACTTGAGCCGGGAGAAATAGTTCCGTCCCACGCTAAAATCCACACGGCGCGACACAACAACAGGCACTGCGAGCATCCTCGCCGTTGCTCCCCACGCCAGGCTGTGCGCATGCGCCGTGTGCGCGTGGCAAAGCGCAATACCTTCTTGCTTTATCAGCCGACGTAGACGCAGGATCGTACGCACGTTATACTCGCTTCGCATTTTCATCGGGACAATGTCCAGATTGGCGCGGCTGGCCCGGGTTTCCAGCGCACTCTGCGGCGACACAACAAGAAGTGGATCGTAATCCAGCGTCTTCAAGCCAATGCACAACTGCAAGACTTGTGCTTCGCCGCCACGCCAGCCCGACTCGCTATCAATGTGCAGAATTTTTTCGGCCACGGGTTGTTAACCTCGGTTCTCAGCTCTTGTGATCAGGCTTGGTGGAGAAGCTGCCTCTGAAATCTGCGTCTGTGCGCGCAGGTGTAGCGTGTTCAAGGTGCTTGTCCACCGCCTGGATGACATCATCCACAGTGATCGCCTCCATGCAGCGGTGATCCGTGGGACATTCGCGCAGAAGACACGGCGCACAATCTGTGGGCTTTCGCACCATAATGGCTTTTTCGCTGTATGGCGCAGTGGTTACCCAGTCGGTCGAGCCAAAAATCGCCACCAGCGGAACGCCAAGCGCTGCCGCAATGTGCATCGAGCCGCAATCGTTCGTAATGTACACGGAACACCGGGCAATCAGCGGTGCCAGCTGGCGTAGCGTGAGCTGGCCGCTGAGATTAAGCACGGGAATCTCTGCGCGAGCTGCCACTTCGCGGGCGATCTCCGCCTCGTACTGGCTGCCCGTGATAACAATCTTTGCGCCGTAGTATTGCGCACAATACCGGGCCACAGCGGCAAATCGTTCCGGAAACCACCGCTTGGCACTCCCATAGTGTGCTCCCGGATTCAGCCCCACCAGTAACTCTTTCCCTCCCACACCTTGCTTCTTCAAAAAGGCACTCATCCATTCGTGCTCGGTCGGCAGCACGTTCAAGACCAACCGGCGCGGACTATCCGTGATGTCGCATACCTGCCCAACAATATTCAGATAGTATTCTACCTGATGAACTTTCAGAATCTCGTCGGTAACAACGATACGATCGGTCAACAAGAACCTGCGGCCGTCTCGATCATAGCCAACGCGCCGCCTTACGCCGCCAAGTGCCAGCAGGAGCGCTGAGGCAAAGGAATTGGGAAAAAGAATGCCCAGATCAAAACGCTGGCGCCGCATACGTGCAGCTACAGCCAGAAATTTCAGCCGATTGCGCTCATCAACTTCCCAGACGTCAGTTATGTCTTCGTTCGCCTCAAGCAGGGATGCCACCCAGGGCCGGGCGACCACGGTAATCGCTGCCTCAGGAAAACCGCGACGCAGTGCACTGATCGCCGGCGTGGTTAAAATCGTGTCGCCGACCCAGTTAATGCCTTTAATAACTATTGACCTGACTGTCATCAAGACCGCTTCCCATCGCGCGATTGCGCTTGTTGCCGCTCCCACAATTTGGCGTATTTAAGAAACACACTGTAGGCAGCAAGGCTGCACAACACCAGCCCACTCAGGCCATCCAGAAATCCCAGACGCAACACGTATTGCCGCACAAAACGTGCCGCTGGACGCAATGTGAGATGGTGCCAACGCACTCGCCGCGTGCGCTTCGCCCGATCACCCGCTGCCCAACTTGTGTAGCGATCAAATTTCTTTAGATACTGCTCAAAGCTTCGGAATGTGTAATGAAGCAGCTTGTGGCGCAGATGGGTTGTCGGCCCGGGAACAATCACGTCGGCATGAACCTCTTTTTTCTCATAGCGCCCCTTGTCGCGTTTGAACAGCCGCAAGACGTCATCGCGCTGCCACCCACAATAGCGAATCCGCTTGCCGAGAAAATGATTCACACGGTAGATATAAAACCCATCGTAGGGGTGTGAACGACTGAGCACCTCGAGAATTTCGTCGCGTAGCTCCGTCGTCACCCGTTCGTCCGCGTCTACAACCATGACCCACGGATGAGTTGCCTGCGGTATTGCCCAATTCTTCTGGGCCGCTGAATTCTCGTAAGGATGTTGCACGATGCGATCCGTATACTCACGCGCAATGCTCAGCGTGCCATCCGTACTGAACGAATCAACAACGAAAATCTCATCTGCCCACTTGACCGACTCGAGGCAGTCACATATATTCTCTTCCTCATTGTACGTGGGGATTATTACGCTCACCTTCTCGCGTTCCATTGCTGTCGCCTTTGTTCCTTAAGCGGCCTTCTTAATAGATGGCGCCTGGCCAAAGTAAAGCACACATACTTCAGGTGCCACGATGTATACTCGGGACAATCGCAATACGTTGATGACGAGTGAAGCAGTTCACCTGAGTATGATTGACAAAAAGGTTGACTTCGACCTAGTGCTTTTTCACTATAGTAGTTTAAAATTAATTCAGGTTTTGGTTTACCTTGTCAAGGGTTTTGGCTGATTACACGCAGACGTGACGTTGTTCTGATGCCAACTTTTTTGGAACGGAGTGTGATTGATGAGCACATCAGAGTTTGACTATGACATCATTATTGCAGGTGGCGGGCCTGCCGGACTTGCAGCGGCTATCTACGCAACCCGGGCGCGCCGCAAAACCCTTCTCCTCGACGTGATGGCCCCGGGTGGACAGATGATGATTTCACACATGGTTGAGAATTACCCTGCATTCCCAAAAGGCATTCCAGGCCCTGAACTCAGTAAGCTCATGGAAGACCATGCCCGCGCCTTCGATGCTGAAATCCGCATTGAAAACGTCCAGACCATTGCGCTGGAAAACAGAAAGCGAATCGTCACGACCTCCGAGCGCTCCTATTCCTGCGGTGCCGTTATTATCTGTTCCGGCGCATCGCCACGCAAACTGAACGTGCCGGGCGAACAGGAGCTTACCGGCAAAGGAGTGTCGTACTGCGGCACCTGTGACGGCATGTTCTTCCGAGGAAAAGAGATCGTAGTGGCTGGTGGCGGCGATGGCGCAATTGACGAGTCGCTGTTTCTCACCAAGTTCGTCACAAAGCTGACTGTTATCCACCGACGCGACCAGTTGCGTGCAGAAAAAATCCTTCAGGAACGTGCTTTCGCCAACTCAAAAATTAGCTTCCTCTGGGATACGATCGTTACCAAAATCCTGGGCTCGGACTCCGTTACTGGCGTCAGTGTCAAAAATGTGAAAACCGAGGAAGAACGGGAACTGTCCACAGAAGGCATCTTTATTTTCATCGGCCATATTCCCAATACAGAGCCTGTAAAAGGGCTTGTCGAGATGAACGATCTCGGTTTTGTTGCCACTGATCACCGCATGGCGACTTCGGTGCCAGGCATCTTTGCCGCCGGAGACGTGCGACAGCAGACCATTCGCCAGATCGTAACTGCTGCAGGTGAAGGGGCAACAGCGGCATATTACGCTGATAAGTATTTGAGCGAGCTCTGAAGGATTCTGAAGTTTGGAACTTTTGGTGCTACAATAATTTTACCACAGATTTACCGCGTGCGGCACGGTGGATCACGGCGACCAAGTTCGTCCAGTTTGAGCGATTAATATAAACCGAAGGGGATTTTATAGCATGTCCTGATGCTTTGTCACACGTGGCACGGGCATCTTGCCCGTGGAAGCTCATGCGCCAGAGGCGCATGCCACGTCAGGCAAACAGCAGCTTTAGATTTATTTTTAAGCGCTAGATTCCCATCAAAAGTTCTAAACTTCAATAAACTCATACGAGTCCGGGGAAAAAATTGTTGCCAGTCGAAGATATCTCTTGACATGTCAAAAACGTCGGATATAAGGGAGCGCTATTCCGTACGGAAGATTTGCTTTTAGGACTAGTTTCTAAGAATAAATAGTCAGCAAGGAAAGGATGGTGTACTGAGTATGAAACCACAGGAAGTGCTGAATTTATGCAAGGAAAAAGGTGTGAAATGCGTGGATTTCAAGTTTATGGACTTCCCCGGCCAATGGCAGCATTTCACAGTTCCGATCAGCCAGCTGAGCGAGGAATCGTTCGAAGGAGGATTTGGATTTGACGGATCGAGCATCCGTGGGTGGCAATCCATTCACCAGAGCGACATGCTTGTTATGCCAGACCCGGAAACTGCAATGATTGATCCATTTGCGAGTATCCCAACACTGAGCCTGGTCTGTAACATCGTTGATCCAATCACGAAAGAAAAGTACACTCGTGATCCTCGCAATTGCGCATTGAAGTGCGAAGCCTACCTCAAATCCACGGGCATCGCCGACGTATCCTACTTCGGCCCGGAGCTTGAGTTCTTCATTTTCGACGACATCCGCTTCGACCAGTCGTGCAACTATGGCTTCTATTACATTGACTCGGTTGAAGGACGCTGGAATTCGGGTCGCGACGAGCGGCCGAATCTGGGCTATAAGCCTCGCTATAAGGAAGGCTACTTTCCTGTGCCGCCAACCGATTCGTTGAACGACCTGCGCAGCGAAATGATGCTCACTCTGATCGAATGTGGCATTCCCGCAGAAGCACAGCACCACGAAGTAGCAACTGCCGGCCAGGGCGAGATTGACATTCGCTACGACTCGCTCACCCACATGGCCGATAAATGTCTCTTGTTCAAATACATTGTAAAAAATACTGCGAAGAAATATCAGAAGACCGTCACATTCATGCCTAAACCGCTCTTTGGTGACAATGGCTCTGGCATGCACGTACACATAAGCCTCTGGAAGAAAGACCGCAATCTATTTGCTGGAAACGGCTATGCGGGTCTGAGCGAAGCTGCGCTATTCTTCATCGGCGGGTTGCTCAAACACGCCCCTACAGTACTGGCATTCACTTCACCAACCACCAACTCCTACAAACGCCTTGTGCCTGGCTATGAGGCGCCGGTCAACCTCGCCTACTCGCAACGCAATCGTAGCGCCGCCATACGCATTCCTATGTATTCACCGGACCCACGGACCAAGCGCGTCGAATTTCGGCCCCCCGACCCCTCATGCAACTTCTACTACGCCTTCAGTGCGATGCTGATGGCTGGACTTGATGGCATCATGAACAAGATTGATCCAGGCAAGCCGCTGGATAAGAACATCTACGACCTGCCGCCTGAGGAGGGCAAGGCTGTGCCTAAAGTGCCGGGCTCCCTGGAGGAAGCTCTACGCGCTCTCGAGACGGACCATGAATTTCTCTTGAAGGGCGATGTGTTTACTGAAGACGTTATCCAAACGTGGATAGACTATAAGACGAAAAACGAAGTAGATGCGCTACGCCTGAGACCTCATCCCTACGAGTTCGGGCTCTATTACGACGTTTAATCATAAAATATACGGCGAAACACTCTGGAGGGACGTCAAGACACAGAACCAGATGTTAATCCGGTAGGGGTTCAACATGTTGAACCCCTACATTCAAATGTCTCACAATCCGGCAGTCGTGATGACAGCACACGATTTCACCCACTGCGTAGCAAATACTTCTCGCAAATCGCACGCGCGGTACGCTCGTCTTTTCGCAGCTGCTCCTGCAATTTGGCAGGCGTGGCAAACCGCTTCTCATCGCGCAAGCGCTTAAGAAAAAACACCCTCATTCGCTTTCCAGTCAATTCGCCGCAAAAATCAAAAAGATGTATCTCGATCTCCAGCTTATCCCTGGCAAAGGTTGGCTGATAGCCGATGTTTGTCATTCCTCCATACCGTTTCTTTCCCAACTCGCCAATCACAGAATATACCCCCACAGCAGGAACGATGACATTCTCGTCCACATCCAGATTCGCAGTTGGATAGCCCAACGTCTTACCCACTCTCTTGCCCCGCTTAACCCGGCCTATCAGATCGTAAGGCCGCGTCAGCAGACGTGCCGCACGATCAACCATTCCTTCCTGAAGCAACTCCCGAATTTTCGTGCTGCTCACCACTATGCCCCGGTATCGCACCGGCATCATGCTGTCCACACTGAACTCATACTCACGCCCCAGGCCGCGCAACAACTCAACATCCCCTTTCCCCTCGTAGCCAAAGCGAACGTCAGCCCCACAGAAGACCTTCGCGAGCCTGCAGCGCTTGATCAGAATGTCAGCCACAAATTCCCGCGCCGCTAGACGGGCAAAATGCCGAGTGAATGGAATCATGATGACAATATCAACGCCGAGCTCCCGCAAGATCTCGAGTTTGCGCACAGACGTCAATAACCGTAGCGGACAATATGGAGGCGCAAGAACCTCCAGCGGATGGTTCTGAAACGTGAAGACAACGCTGAGGCTGTTGTGCTTCCTCGCCTCCTCAATCACACGGCGAATCAGCGCCTGATGCCCACGGTGCATCCCGTCAAATACCCCTAGCGTCAGGTATATCCCCTGCCGCAACTGGCGCAATCTCATCTGCTGTAGCGATGTTATCGTCCGCATACTTCAATCCTTACATCCGGACATCTTCTAGCAGACCCTGTTTTACTCTATTCGGACCTCAACGTGCGTTCCGACCTGCGCCTGTAAGACCTCAGATGCGTTTCCGTGGCTCACGCCAATCTCCAGCCAGCCGCTCGATCCCCAGTACGCCAGCGCCTGACCACGACGTACGGATCCGAATGTTTTGTGAATACCACGCAGCGTCTTTCCAGACACCGCAATCGTGGCCGGTGCTTTACGACCCAGCCGCAAGAGCTCCTCGCGCCTGACGTTAGTTATAAGATTTCCAAACGTATCAATGTAGAGCACTTTGCCAACCAGCGTATTTGGCCCGACACGCCGCGGCTGAAGCCCTTTCAGCGTAATAAATCGCTTAAGAGGCGGACCAAATGCTGCGATCTCCTTGCCCCGGGCCAGATGCGCGGCTACCGGTGCAAACACATCGCGCCCTTCAAAAGTTGCGCTCACGGAGGGAAGTAGAAACTTGCGCCGCGTGATTCGATGCACATGCCAATCCTTCGCCTCTTTTGCAACAAGCGCCAGCACACCGTTGTTTGGCGCGACAAAAAAATATTTGCCATCCGATGCCACGACTGCTTCCCGCCGCGTTCCCACACCCGGATCAACCACCACGCAGAACACCGTGCCCGCGGGGAAAAATTCATACGCATTTCGAAGCACAAAGGCGCCTGCTACAACGGACTGCGTGGGTACCTGATGGCAGACATCAATAATTTCAGCCTCAGGAGCAATGTTCTTGATCACGCCTTTCATCGTGCCAACGTACCAATCCTGTTCGCCAAAGTCCGTGATCAATGCAATCAGACAACCCGCTGCAACCTTCTCTTTCGCCATACCTTCACCTTAATAAATATAAAACCCCTGATAGACACGTGAAAGACATAGTCCAATTAGGTAGGGACAGATTACAATCTGTCCCTACTGGCTGGCTCAGGAGCCACACAAATCCCAGGATACCACGGTTCTTCCGCGGACCATGTGAGCGTCGATTAGCAGAGGAATGAAAGTTCGTCCCTACATCTGAAAGCGTGGCCAGGTGTGCTCGAATTCAGCTCCGGTCTTGTAGATCACCACAAACGGAACACCCCGGAATGAAAAAATTCTTTGCGGTGCCCACTCCTTGAACAGACACCATTCGGGTCGTGCAAAAAAACCCTTTCGCACCAGCAGCAAATGATAATCGTAAGGCGGGTCTGCATCCAAGACCAAGTCGCGCTTCAGCTTCCCCTGTTGCTTCAACAACTCGAACACCTTTCCGTGTGCCGCTAAAACTTTGACCTCAGCCCCCGAAGGCAGTTCGTCGTTCAAATAGGAAATCACGTCGTCATCAAGCGCCTCGCCCCAATACGTCGTCTCCATACCGCGCGCAAATGCACCAGGAAGTCCTCCAATGAGCAGGTTAAAGTACGAGAGCTCACGCGGATGGCTACGGACAATTCCCCACAAGCCGTTCACCGCCAGTAGCACTAGCAGCACGGCGGTCAGCGCACTTCTCGATGACACGTTTTTCCAGATACGCCGCTCTGGCGGTACTACGCCTACAAGCCCTGCCACTGCAACGCCTACCAGCATTGCAAGAAACGGAAACACGGGAATGAACAAACGTATCCCATCGTATTTCGGCACAAGTGGGAGCGACGCTATCGCCAGCTGCACTCCCGCGCCAATGAGCAATAGCGTCCCGAGCGCCTTGGTGCGAATTCGTACCAGAACCCATGCAACACCGAGCACGACCAACAGCAACACTACCACAGGCGTTGTCACAAGCGTGATCACAAGGGGGTAGTGCCATGGCGCAAGCGTTGAGCCATAATTGTACTTCGTTCCAAAATAGTAGAGCGCCGTGTATTGATGCGTACTGTGAAACTGAAGATACTCAAGCAGCCGTTCAACCGGCCCATGCCAGAGCCAAGGCCAGCAGATCATCATCACTACTGGCCCAAGAAACATCATTGCGAAGAAGTTATTGACGTAGCGAGTGCGATGATACACATGCGCCCAGGGAAGTAGAATGAACGGCAAGAAGAAACAATTGATCTTTGTTGCAAGCGCCAGGCCAAACACAACTCCCAGAACCACGCTCCACCGCCAGCTGCGCAACCCCTGAAGAAAACAATACACCACCGCAAGAAACATAAACACCGTCAGCGATTCGGATGCCGCAAAGTGTGCATGACCAAACACGCGGGGCATCAGCCCATAGGCAAAACACGAGGCCAGCGCTGCAGGTCGTCCGTATGCTGGAAACATCAACAGGTAGATCAGCACCAGAGAACCGCTCAGCGCAAGCGCACTGGGAATCCGCAGTGAGCCCAACTCCCCCCAGATTCCCCTCAATAATGCCCGGCTTATCCCCGTGGCGAACTTGACAATAGAGGGAAGCTCAGGAATCTTTGACCAGTATGCCGCAATCGCCTCATTCGAGCTCGGCTTGTCAGACCCGAAAAGCATACGTCCAAGCCAGTGCGCCGCATCCATGGCCGGTTGATAGTAGTACGCCTCGTCCCAAGCTAGCCCCAAGCCGCCCATGCTCATGGTGACTGATGCAAAGGCAAGAAGCGCAAGGAGACCAATAAGCATCCAATCATAGCGCCGCAGTGCTGGGGCAGTAGGAACACGCACAGGAGGAGGTTCAGGCGGGGTGTGTGAGGCGAGTTCTGACAGTGAGGGAAGGCCGAGATCCCAGGGAAGCTTTTTGCGGGAAGCTCCGTTCTCCATTTCTGGCTCGAGCGGACCCTGATCACGCCTGGAAGGCACCAATCCCATTCTTCCCTTCGGCAAATTCAGTATATCCGGGGCTCCTGGCCTGGCGTGGCTGCCCCGACATTGAGCTAACGCCCTCTCAGCGATTCGTGCTCATGAAAGAGACAAATCGCCAGACAGAAGCTCACGCTACGAAGCACTCGGTTTAATATCACGCAGGCGGAGCTCGACGCTCGGCTCTCCACCCCAATCATTGACAGCCGGCGTAAATGCTACGTCAAGACCCTGGCGACACCCTGCCAGCCAGGGAAGGTAGTGGCCCATGGAAAAGCCGATTGCCGAGATCTGAATTCCATGCTGGCAGCATTCCAATTTCAGGTGATCCCTACCAACGATGCGCGGCTCCTCAAGCAACTCAACCCCACGCAGTGAAAGGACGGGTGGCGGATTTGACGGCCCGTAAGGCTCGAGCTGCGCCATCGCGTGAACCGTCTCCAGTGTCATGTCTTCGGCTGAGACGTCTGCATCAATGTGCAGCCGACGGGTGAGATCTTGCTCCGCTATAGCATCGCGAGCCCAGCGCTGCATGGCCTGGGTAAACTGTCCGACATTACTTCGCGTCAATCTGAGGCCGGCAGCATACGCATGACCACCAAACGAAATCAGGTAGCTCGCACACGCTTTCAGCGCATCATGTAGGTTAAAACCTAGAATACTCCGGCCAGACCCCTTGGCCAGATCCTTCTCCATGTCAAGCAGGATGGCAGGACGATGGTATCGCTCCGCAATACGCGAGGCCACAATCCCGAGAACTCCCAGATGCCAGTGTTCGCCCTGGAGTATGAATATTTGCTCCTTGTCTGCATCGCCCTTTAATTCAATCGCCTCAACGCATTCGTCGAAAATATCTTCTTCAAGCCTCCGTCGTTCTCCGTTTAACCGGTTCAAATACCGCACCAGCTCCGCGGCCCGCAACCCATCATCCGTAAGGAGCAGGTCCACGGAAACCGAGGCGTGATCCGTGCGGCCTGCGGCATTGATTCGTGGCGCCAACATGAACCCAACGTTGTCCGAGGTGATACGTTGATTCTGAAGGCCTGCTAGCTGCATAATCGTCATTAGGCCCAGATTAGTGGTGCGCCCGAGTTGCTCCAGTCCGTATCTGACCAATACGCGATTCTCGCCCACAAGCGGCACAATGTCGGCGATCGTTCCGACAGCCACCAAATCAAGTTGAGAGGCAAGAAACTGTCGCGCCTGCTTCGCCTCAAGTCCCAGCGTCTTGCTCAATGCATGAATCAGCTTGAAGGCCACTCCTACGCCCGAGAGGTCCGGAAAGGGATACGAACAATCCGCACGGTGTGGATTAATAACCGCAACTGCCGGCGGCAACTCCTCAGAGGGCCGATGATGATCCGTGATTATGACCTCCAGTCCTCTTGACTTCGCATACGCAACCTCTTCCACACACGAGGTGCCCGTATCAACCGTTATAAGCAGCGTGCAGTCGTCCTGCACAATCTTGTCAATTGCCTCTTTGTTAATCCCGTAACCCTCTTTAATCCGATGGGGTATGTAATAGTGCACGTTAACACCCAGCCATTTAAAGAACCGAATCAAGAGCACTGTTGCTGTGATGCCATCAGCGTCATAGTCTCCATAAATACACATATTCTCTTGCCGCTTGATGGCGAATCCAAGCCGCTCAACCGCACGATCCATATCAAGCAGCAAAAAGGGATCCAGTAACGACGAAAGCCTCGGGCTCAAGAATGCGCTGATCTCACCCGCCTGCTCCCATCCACGCCTCAGCATGATTTCAGCCACCAACGGGTGAAGCCCCATTTCCTTGACCAGCGTGCTCACTTTCGCCGACCCAACAGGAGAAGTCTCCCATACGACCTGCAGTGGTTGAAATACCTGCTTTCTCTGATACACCATCAGCTAAACACCTGGGACGGGAATCAACCGCGGTTCACAATTCTGAGAAATACTAGTGGGCATTATGAAAAAAAGTCAATCGCAAATTTGGCTGCCCTCCTGTGCTTCACACATGTGGCTCTGCTCAAAGGCTTCTGCGCGTGCCCATCGTGTGGTTAAGCGGCAATTAGACATTGACTTTTTTTTGCACTCCCACTAGGGATAAAAGCACACATTGTAAAAGTAGGGGCTCAAAATTTTGAGCCCCTACAGCTTCTGAAATATTGAAAGAAGAATATTCAAATAGGAGCAATTTGGAAGTCGTTTTAAACCTCATATCTCCTGTGATGATGTACTAGCGTCAACGCCGAACTTTCCGTCCTGTGATTTGATAAGAGGAAACACCACCATGGAATTCAAGAACATTCTCATGACAACAGATCTCTCGCCCTACTCCCTTTCCGCCAAGGATATTTCGCTCTCGCTTGCCAGGAAATATCGTGCCAAACTATACCTTCTCTATGTGATTGACGAAATGATTTTCGTAGAGCTGGAGCCCTATGGCATTGCATACCAGGACATCCAGGTAACTCACCGCGAACAGGCAGAACAAAAACTAAAAGAGATCGTCTCAGGCGAGGAATGGAAGGACATCCGCTGCGAGCCGGTCATTATCACCGGAAATCCGTTTGTTGAGATCATTCGCTTTGCGAAAGAAAAACAGATTGATGTTATCGTAATTGGCACGCACGGCCGCAGCGGCCTCTCGCACATCCTCTTCGGAAGCACTGCTGAACGCGTCATTCGTAAAGCACCCTGTCCCGTACTCTCCGTGAGAATTAGCGAGCATCATTTTGAAATGCCGTAACGCAGCGCTCTACAATACGGCGATAGTACACTTCTCACCTGTGCGGGGGGCGCTTCAACAGAATGTCAGGGACAGATCCCCCAGCTAATGGCGCTGGATCCTCAATAGCAAACTACAACTGACGGTTAGAGAACTCTGGCCATGGTAACATCCTCTGCTCATCCTCTCCTCACCCCGCAACAGATAGCCGAGCTTCAGCGGCTACTCGGCTCGGAAAAGTTACTCGTCTCACCTGAGGAACGCCTCGTTTACTCCTACGACGGGTCAAAGCAAAGGAGTCTGCCGGCTGCAGTAGTGCTGCCCACTGCGACGGAAGACATTGTCAAAACGCTACAGTATGCCGCCGAGCAGAAAATCCCCGTTTATCCTCGTGGTGCTGGCACAAGCTTAACTGGCGCTGCGGTGCCTGTTTATGGCGGCATTGTGCTGACTTTCACCAAAATGAATCGCATTGTTCGTATTGATGCTGACAATCTCACTGCCACAGTTGAGCCAGGAGTGATTACCGAGGAGCTCAGGCAGGCTGCCCTCCGCCATAACCTATATTATCCACCCGATCCTGCATCCGCTGAATTCTCCACCATTGGCGGTAACGTAGCTGCAGGTGCAGGAGGACTACGGGGCCTGAAATACGGTGTGACGGGCGACTATGTCCTTAGCCTGGAAGTTGTGCGCATGGGAGGCGAGCTCCTGCACTTTGGCGCGGAAACAATGAAGTCCGTCACCGGCTACGACCTGGTCAAACTGCTGGTCGGCTCTGAGGGTACCCTGGCCGTGTTCTCGCAAATCACCCTTCGGCTTGTGCCCAAGCCACCGTGCGTTACAACCATATTAGCGGTGTTCGACGATGATGCCACTGCATTGGAAACAGCGTTGAAGATCGTTCAAAAACCACTAATGCCCGCTGCACTGGAATTTATGGATGCAAGTGCCGTGGACTGTGCTTATCGTTTCACCCAGAAGCCCTTTCTGAACAATGCAAAAGGTCTACTCTTGATTGACTTTGATGGCGTCAGAAGCCAGGTCGAAGAAGATGCGCGTGTTGCCCGCGAAACCTGTCTCGCCGCAAACGCTCGTCATATGATTGATGCTTCGATAGATCAGGAACAAAAAGCACTCTGGGACATTCGGCGCTCGCTATCCCCTGCACTCTACCAGCTGGCCCCCTCAAAGATCAATCAGGACATCTGTGTGCCGCGCTCAACCATGCTACAGGTTCTGCGCGAGATCAAAGAACTGAGCGCACGACACCAGCTAACCACTGTTGTGTTTGCCCACGCAGGCGACGGCAATTTCCACGTCAACTTCATGTTCGACGAGGCGAACCACGACGAAGCGAGTCGCGTTGACGCTGCAGTGCGCGAACTCTTCACGCTTACCATCCAACACCACGGCACCCTATCGGGAGAACACGGCATCGGTACCACCAAGGCTCCTTATCTACCTATTGAGTATGGAAAAAATGAAATCGCTCTGATGCGCCGACTTAAATCCGTGTGGGATCCTGACAATCTATTGAATCCCGGGAAAATTTTCTTTAAATCATGACTTCCCCTGCACACTGGCTCCAGGATAGTTATTTTTTTTGTTGCAAACCCCCTTTTCATTCATAATTATTGAAATCTAAATCCTGTCAATGCAAAGAAAATATGCGAACATTACGCAACCACATGCTCCAAAAAGCCAGTGCAACTCTCCTCCAGGTGACTGCTTCAATTGACACGCGTTTTATTGCCCATAACGTTTCTGTCTCCCGTAATAAACCGCGAACGGTAACGCTTCAGGGGTTCGTGCATTTCAGTCAGCTCAAACGGGCAACACAAACTGCGATACGCAAGCAATTCCCCGGCTGGCAAATCGAAAATCAGCTGACAGTACTCAGCGAGGCCTTTCCTCCACGTTTTACCCAGGTTAACACCTTCGCTGCTGACATGCTGGTTGCTCCCCGCAAGGGCGCCTCTCTGGGCACGCAGGCCTTATTTGGCGCATTTGTGCGCCGTTTTATGGAACATGCCGACTATGTGTATTGCCAGGCACCTGACGGCTACCTGGGATGGATTCATCAGGATCATCTTATCCCGAAGACTCAGGGTGACTATCTCCGCTGGGTTAATGGAACACGTGCCAGCTTCACTACAAAAGTTCGCGTTGGCAATATCTGCATTCCCCCTGCCGCCGAACTTAGATTTCTTAACCCCTGCTGTGTTCAACTGCCAAATGGCGATATCATCCGCATCTCGAAAAAATGCATCACCGTAAATAATCGCGCAACAAATAGTAGTCTACGCCGTCTGCTAAAGACCGCGGGATCCTTGCATGGCGTTCCCTATCTCTGGGGTGGCAAAACGACCTCTGGCTTCGACTGCTCCGGATTTGTACAAACTCTTTTTGCCATCCAAAACATTCCCCTGCCGCGTGATGCAAGCCAACAGGCAACTGTGGGTCTCTTCGTCGGCCACCTCGAAGATATGCGAGATCTGCAACCTGGCGACCTCATCTTCTTCATGAACAATACCGGAAAGATTTACCATGTCGGCATCTCGCTCGGCAGGATGCGCTTCGTGCACGCCTCGGTCAGTGGTGGAATTCACGAAGCCTCCCTTGACGGAGCGCGACATCCTCAAGGCAAAAACTATTCGAAGAACTACGTCTTTGCCCGGAGAATTATCCCATGAAAGTTGTCACAACTCCATACGAACTCAAGCTCATCAAGCCCTTTGGTATTGCCCGCTCTACCAGAACTACCAGCTCAATCGTGCTGATTAAGTTGGATGACCTTGGCTATGGTGAGGCCTCGCCCTCGGCCTATTACGGTGAAGACGTTGCGACGGTTGTTCAGACTATCGCACAGGCTGTTTCCAAGATCTCGACCTATCCACTCTACATCAACGAAATCATGAGCCAGCTTAACCAGCAGTTTCCAGGCAATGCTGCTGCCAGAGCTGCTATTGACATGGCGCTGTACGACATCCTCGCCAAACGCCTGCGACTTCCACTCCATGCCTATCTCGGAATAGCGCCGCCCCGACACGCTCAGACCTCCTACACCATCGGCATTGCTCCCATTGATGAGATGCTCGAAAAAGTTGACGCTGCGCGCGACTACCCTATCCTGAAGATCAAACTCGGCAAAGACCCTGATCATGATCTTACCGTCATGCGCGAGATCCGCAAGCGTACGAATCAGACAATCCGGGTAGATGCCAATGGCGGCTGGAGGCTTGATAATGCACTAACATGTATCAAGGCTCTGGCAGATATGGACATCGAATACGTCGAACAACCTCTGGAAAAAGGAAGCCTCGCCGAGCTCGCTCAGCTAAAGAAAGCCTCGCCGCTTCCCATCTTTCTCGACGAAGACATCTCGGTGAGCAGCGATATCCCAAAAGTCGCCGGCAAGTGCGACGGCATTAACATTAAGCTGATGAAATGTGGCGGAATCACCGAAGCCATAAACATGATCCATACTGCGCGCGCTTTAGATCTCCAAATCATGCTCGGTTGCATGATTGAATCATCACTGGCCATCACGGCAGCATCACATCTTGCATCCTTGGTTGATTACCTCGACCTGGATGGAAATCTCCTCGTCTCAAACGATCCGTTTCAGGGAATGATACTTGAGAATGGGTACCTGCGGGTTCCTGGAACACCTGGCCTGGGAGCAACTCCACGTCAGGATATTGCGGAGCTTTGTGAGGCGGGAATAATCTGAGCAGTCGGGGAGTTTTCTATAACGCCGACTGCTCATCCTGAGGAGCCTGAGTGAAACGAAGGGGACGAAGGATCTTACTCCCATAATGACTAATGATATGAGAAATAGATTAGGATATGTATATGTTCTTACAAAC
>CAZVVA010000056.1:0-19179 GCA_964630455.1 uncultured Candidatus Sumerlaeota bacterium | reverse complement strand
CTTACCGTCAGAGCGAAAATCGACTTCAGAAACCGGTCCAAGCCTCCCAATGTCTGTCACTGCTTCCATATCCTCATTATGCGCACGAACTGAATATAGGAAAAACAATTCGCATATTGCGGCGCAAACTAAAGTGTATTTTACTAATCTAGAGAATGTCATATCCTTTATTCTGCACGACACTGAAATTGAAACCATCCCGGAATGGTATCCAAGATAAAATGGCCGATAGCCCAGCCCCAATGGTAACTGCATGTGCCGTCGCAGTTTCTTCCTTCTACCGGACTATATCCATCTCTATCCTGTCCCCGGATTCCGTCCCCGAAACCGTCCCCAGGTGAGACGATGGCCGGGTAAATCTGCATTCTAAGGGCCCTTTTTCAACAGCCCCACTGTCCCCGAATTTCCCCGAATTTCGAGTTATCCCCTCCAAATACTTTAAAAAATCCTCTGGTAATTTTATTCTTTCTTCATTTCTAAAAATGTTAAATTTCATATCTTTTGGAGATTTTAGGATAAATAGGTCCAACCATTCTAAATCTTCATTGGCAGTATGTGCTCCGTTGAGTTCTAACAGCCGAATTTTTAAAAGGTATACGAGGCTGGAGGAGCTGGGGGCAAAATAGACGTTTATATGGGGACAAAAGTAGAAGAGGTAAAGCCGATCATCTTCGCTAAGATCCTGCTTTCCTGTATTAAGTTCTGTTAGAAGTTCCTCATATAGTTTTTGCGGAATTCTCTTAGAATCACCGGGCCGATACGAATCGGAGAAATAGTACAAGTCTGCGCTATATACAACATAAGTTGACCCGGACGAAAAAGTTTCTACAAGGCCATTCAAAATCGGAGATGTGACATCATCTTCTACGTTCTTGAAATCAAAGGTAAGCGGGAAAATGCCAAACACCCTGATTTCTATCTCCCACGAGTGCGCAAGCCCAATAAGGGTGATATTGGAGACAAGCTGTTGCACCTCCACAAGATCGGGCGGAACAGCCTCATGGCAATAACTATCCAATGGGCATAACCTTAACGCGGCAAGCGTCAGTAAACAAGAAATTAAGCGTATCATTTCAGCCTTCCTGCGTGGCTAAGTTGTGGGCTAAAAGGGGGACAGGTTATGAGGAATATGGGGACAGGTTATGTATTTCCCCTTTTTAGTCCCGGTTTCTGTCGGTTCAAATCACCTGATTTTTCTTTTGCTCTTCTGCTTCCTTCAAGCGCGCCAGGTACTCTGCCGGATCAATCAGAATTTCGCGCGGCTTGCTTCCCTGAAACTCTCCCACAATGCCGGCTTCTTCCATCATATCCATCAGGCGCCCTGCGCGTGCATAGCCAACCCTCAACCTGCGCTGAATCAGCGACACCGAGGCCTTGCGTGCTTCCAAAATCAGCTTCAGCGCCTGACTGTACAGTTCGTCGTCAATCGGTTCCTCTTCTGCGCCGTCGTCAGCTTGCCCTAGCGCGGTTGCGTTCTGGCTCGACTCACGACGCACCAGTTTCTTCGGCTGAAAATCCTGCTTTATGTATTGCGCAGCGGCTTGTTCACGAATGTAATCGGCCAGTCGCTCGACCTCTTCCTCAGTAACGAGGGTGCCCTGAATTCTGATCGGCTTTGGTGCACCGCCCGGTGAGAAGAGCATATCGCCGCGTCCCAGCAACGCCTCAGCACCGTTGATATCAAGAATTGTGCGCGAGTCCACCTTTGAGGATACTTGAAAGGCAATGCGGGTAGGAAAATTCGCTTTGATGATGCCGGTGATTACGTTCACTGAAGGTCGTTGCGTGGCAATCACGAGGTGAATGCCTACGGCACGCGCCATCTGTGCCAACCGCATGACGTTTTCTTCCACCTCGTTGCGCGCAATCACCATGAGATCTGCCAGCTCATCGATGATGATAACGATGTGTGGCATGAACTCCGGTGTCTTTTCGACCTCTTCTTCTAAATTCGTAGGATCAGTAGCCAGCTCGTTGTATGCCTCAATGTTGCGTACACCGGCATCTACCAGGCGACGGTAGCGGTTTTCCATCTGCTCGACCGCCCAGCCGAGCGCAGCCGCAGCTTTTCGCGCATTATAGACCACAGGAGCCAGGAGGTGAGGAATGTCATTGAACACAGTGAGCTCCACTCGCTTAGGGTCAATCATGATAAACTTAACGTGGGACGGCGGCTGGCGAAACAGCATGCATGCAATCATGGAATTCAGACACACGCTTTTCCCTGAGCCCGTAGCCCCGGCAAGTAGCAGATGGGGCAGGGTAGCCAGATCAACGAGGTACGGCTCACCGGCAATAGTCTTGCCCAGCACGAACGCCAGCGGAGAAGGATGATTCTTCAGACGCTCATGCGTCAGGAGTTCTTTTAGATAGACGTTCGTCATCTTGCGATTAGGAATTTCAATGCCAACGACGGCCTTGCCAGGGATCGGCGCGACTATGCGCACCTGCTGGGCACGCAGCACCATTGCTATGTCGTTTTCCAGCATGACGATGCGGCTAATCTTAACGCCGGCCGCTGGTTGAAGTTCAAACCGCGTAACCACCGGGCCCTGGGTCACCTGCACTACCTGTGCCTCGATACTATGGTCGCTCAGCGTTTTTTCGAGTGTAGCTGAGATCTCTAGCAACTCCTCTCGCGACATTGTCTGCTCAACTCTTGGCGGACTATCGAGGAGGTCTAGCGACGGCAGCTGATAATCAGGGAAGAGATGGAGTTCTTCCTGGACTATCATCTTCTTATGCGCGGCACTTGGTCTCTCTGGCTTGGTTTTTTTTGCCGGAACCTCAAGCCCGGCACCCGTGCGATCAACAATCTCTGGGCCTCTGCGGGGCACCGGTGCGATCCTGGCTTTTCCTTTCTCCCCCCGTGGCACATCACCAGCATCAAAAACCCTGGCTGGATGCGTTCTTCTGAATGTCAGCTTCCTCTCACGCCGCTTTTTGCGCCACTCCCCAACCCGTTCCTGAAACCTCGTTCCCACGCGATTGAAGAAATTGTAGAAAAGAAAATTGGTTGTGAGCAGCACCGAAATGATCAAGAAGCTCGCGAAGATAAGTGACGTGCCGAGCAGCCCAAGGTACTGCGGAATGCCTAGCCCGTGTGAGGTAGTCAGAAAATTACCTATCGCCCCTCCGAATTGGAAACTTCTCTCACTCATCACTTCATTTTGATAAAAAGGCAGGCAAAGCAACGTACAAATGGAGAGCACAAACAGGCCAAGACCGAATACTTTGACCAGCAGGTTCTGGGTGCGCATTCCTCGAAAAACCTTAACACCCCAGGCGATCACAAGGAGGGGAATGACGTACACCACATAATGACCCATGAGAAAGATCAGGGTTGAGGAGATCTTGGCTCCTACGGGGCCTATCAGGGTGCGGCCCCCTTTGGCCAGGATCAAGGAAAGGAGTAAAAAGAGGCCGAGAAGAATATACAGGGTGCCGAAGATTTCATTCTTCGTCTCTTCCGTGATCCCCAGGAACGTCTGCCGCTTCTTCGCTTTCGCCATCGGGAACGAGAACCTCAACTGTCACAAGATCACGTGTTCTTTATATTCGGTTTGTCAGATGTAATGCAAGCTCTATTTTCTTCGTCACGTGATGAACAGCAGCCAGACTGCATCAGAGAAAATAAAATATAACAAAAACGCCAACGACCAAACAGTACCACGCAAACGAGTAGAGCCGGCCACGGTATACAAAGCGCAGCAAAATCCGCAGCGCTACTACTCCTGTTACAAAAGCAGCAATCAGCCCAGCCACTGCGGCACCCAGACCAATGTCATACAGAGCACCAACGTGTGTAAAGCTGAGCAGCATTGCCCCCACCGTAGCCGGTATGACAAGCACAAACGAGAAATCTGCGGCGTCTTTTCGCGCCACACCAAGTAGAAGCGCTACCGTGATTGTTATCCCTGAACGCGAAATCCCCGGAGTAATTGCTATCCCTTGAGCAATACCAATGAGCAGCGCAACCAGAGCAGGCATCTGACTTACGGAGACCTGATGAGCTGCACTGCGCTCCCATCGCGAAGTCAGCAGAATGAATCCGGTCACGCAGAGCGCCATCCCAGCTAGCATCGGTTGATTAAACAGACTGCTCAGCGGCCTTTGAAATAAGAATCCAATCAGGGCGGTTGGAATCGAGCCGATCACAATCAGCGAGAGAAAGCGGCCGTCATTATCGTGCCACAGGGCGCCGCCGACTCCGCGCGCCTTCGCCTTGCTCCACCCCTCACGAAAAACAAAGCGCACAAGCCCCGAAATCCTCGAATAAAATACAACAACAATAGCACACAAGGTGCCAAAGTGAACCAGCACTTCGTAGAGCACGGAATCCGGACGGCTTATATTGAGGAGCGCTTGAGAAACGACGAGGTGGCCAGAGCTGCTGATAGGCAGGAATTCCGTGATACCCTGGAGAACACCGAGGAATATTGACTCAAAGAGGTTCATTGCAACATCCAATCGCAGGAACACTAACGCAACAGAGGGAACATGAAGCACACTATCAACGATCCACAGTCACTGGCAAAACATTCGCGTGGCAGGCTTCTCCCTCCTTGAGCAGACTTCATAAAACCCCTTCTAGCTCAAGGCCGACGAAAAAGTCAACAGAAATGCACCTCGCCGCAATAAAACACAGCGCAGCAGAAAGGCACTGCATGGAATTTGTGGCGCATGATTCACGGGCTGGAAGCCCGTGCCACGCTGGAAGCCCGTGCCACGCGGCTATGGCAAAATAGTTAAGCATGGGGGACGTTCATAATATCCATTTCGGCTCTATGAACGGAAATAAGAGATCGCCCGGTTGATCTTGATGGATCACAAGAGGGCTGCGGGTTGGAAGGGAGTTATCGTGCGACCTGTTCGCGCAAAGTGGCTATCCTGGTTTCAAGACGCTCGATGAGCACAATCTTTGGAGAAAAGCCGGTTTCAACGGCGGACAGTGCAGAGAGAAGTGTCTGATAGGTATCAAGAGCCGCACGGGAGTTCTGCGCTTTTTCGTAATCAGCAGCAATAGCCAGTAGTCGTTCTTTTGCCAGCCTGCCATACGGGTTGAACAGACTGTAATTGCGAATAGCCTGATCGTAGTGCGCAACCGCCAGCTGAACGTCGCCGCTCGTGTAGACTGCCTCGGCCTGTTCGAAGTTCGCCCGTGCGCGTAGCCAGAAATTCAGCGACAATAATACAAACAGCCCCAGCAATACGCCCAGGCCGATCCCGCAGATTTTGAAAAGACTTCCTCGCGTCATCCCTTTACCTCAACGCCCTAAAACACCATAATCCTTCGCCCATGCGTCCCCATATTTCGACTACTCTACCACCCGCATTCACCATGCGGCACAGCAGATACAAAAAACAAGGGCTTGGGTATTATGAGTTTCCTGTCCTGCGGCTCTACTTACCCAAACCCGTTCAAGAATTGTTCGCACAGTGAAGAGTCTGACTGGAACAGCCTATTTATCTGAAAATTCATCCTCAACTTCAGCTGGTTCATCTATCGGACTCGGTCCTGTTGTTTCCTGTGCAAGTGCTTCCTCGTAGGCGGCGAGGACTTTTTTCTCGATCAATTGCCTCGTCTCGTTGTTCAGAGGATGCGCAACGTCCTTAAAGGTACCATCCTTGCGCTTACGACTCGGCATTGCGACAAAAAGCCCTTTCTTGCCCTTGATCACCTTGAGGTCACTGACCACAAAGCAGTCGCTGAACGTGATGGTAGCAAAGGCCTTCAATTTCTCATCTTCCTTGCTGAACGGCCTTACTCTGACCTCTGTAATCTCTAATCCTGCCATTCCCTGCGTCACCACCTTCCTGATGTATGCTCCTATGTTGAAAATGACTTTACGACCCGATGCAAACCTCACACCCGCGCCCGACTGGTTCCGCAAGTTGCACGAACTGATACTGAGACCGCAAGCGTTTCACTATTGCTTCTCCAACCTCCCGCTCACGCACCAGCCCATACACCGCCGAGCCGCTTCCACTCAGTAACGCACCCGCACATCCTAGCTCCACAAGCTGCGCTTTGATCTTTCCAATCTCAGGATACCCTGATGCCAGCACCTGTTCGAATGTATTGAACAGTGCTCCTCCCAGCTCCTCAATTGACCCGCTGCGGAGCGCTGCTACAACCGTGGCTGCATCAACCTGCGCCGGATCCGATACAGTAGTGTCGTATCGTGCATATGCCTTCCGCGTAGAAATCGCGAATCCCGGATACACCACCACAGCAAAGAACAGGGCATCGTGTACCACAGGAGTGATTTGTTCCCCGCGACCCCGGGCCACTGCACATCCGCCGGGCAAGAAGAACGCGACGTCCATCCCCACCTCTGTAGCCATCGCACGCATCTGTTCCATAGAAAGCCCGAGCTCCCAGAGCCCATCCACTGCAACAAACGCTGCCGCAGCATCCGTACTACCGCCTCCCAGACCTGACCCAAGAGGAATGCGCTTGTCAATGTGAACTTTCAGTCCCTCGATCCGCCGGGGAAACGCCCGCTGCAAGCACCTCACCGCCTGATACACTGTGTTGCCACTCTTTTTCGGGAGCTCGCCCGAAGACGACTCAATTACAATCCCATGTGCGTGCTTTTCAAAGAGCAACTGATCGAATATTGAAACGTTCTGGAGCACTGTTTGTATGTCGTGGTATTGGTCATCTCTCCGGCCCAGAACGTTCAAAAACAAGTTGATCTTTGCATTGGCCTGTACAGAAACTTTTTTCATGTTCGTATGTAAGATATGGTAGCCAGCTTGTCAAGAGCAAAGCGATGCCGCACACAACAGTTTCGCCACAACTCCGCGTTAGCTTCACTGTATGCGATGGCCATTATTGGCTCCTCGCGGCTCTCAACTTCAGACAAATCTGGACTTGCAGTTAATTTCTGTTCTGGTACCAAACACCCATCGGTTCCCATTATACAGCCGGATTTTCTCTTGACCAACGTTTAGGTGTTCAGTAGGGTTGCCCTACTTTTGCAGACAGAGCAAGCCGAAAATGGTTGTACAACGCGGACAACTCAGATCATCAAAATCCAAAACCAGTTCGCACGCTGGCGAACCGCCCTCGTCTGGTGCCAAACAAGCACGGCAACCGAAAGGCATTTTCACCCACCTGCGCGAATGGCTCGACGCCCTCGTGATCGCCTACATCCTTGCAATGTTCATCCGTACCTTTGTCGCCGAGCTGTTTCGCATCCCCACCGGCTCAATGTCGCCCACTCTCATCGGCGACCAGGTGGCAATGTACGATTACGATGATGACGGCGATGATGACCTTGTGCTGTTGAAAAGACCGAATCGGATCCAAGTCTTCTACAAAGAGGGCGATCACTACATAAGAGACGAAGTCATCAACGCTCCGCCGCTCCATAAAATAAACCGCCTGAAGCGCAAGTTTCACAAGCGTAACGACATGATAGCTGTTTGTAAATTCGCCTACTGGTTTTCTCCACCTCGGGTTGGCGATATCGTTGTGTTTAAAGTACCCACGGTCATCTGGGATCCAACCCGGCCTATTTACATCAAGCGTGCCGTGGGAGGGCCAGAAGATAATATTGCCATCCACAATGGCTTCCTCTACGTTAACGGTGAAAAGATGACATCGCCTGAGCCCTTTAAATATATCCGCTACCAACAAGAATGCGAAGGTATTCTGTTTCGCCCAACCGCCATTCCACCCGGCGAGGTCTACGTCTTCGGCGACAATACGAAGAATAGCCGCGATAGCCGGGTATGGGGTGGCGTACCCCTGGAGAATTTTAAGGGAAAAGCATTCTTCAGCTACTGGCCCTTGCGCCATATGCGATTTTTACGTTAGCGGCTGCACTACATATGGCCGAATCTCCCCTGTTGCTTTCTCCACCACTGGAACTACATCCGCAGTATCAACTTGCGCACAATTGTGAATATCGGCCTCAAATCCGAGTTTCGCCAGGTAACGACCGTGAGTGCTGTTGCGCAGGAGCTCTACAAGGTGATGTTCGTGAGTTTCAAACGTGATCAGAGCAAGGTGCGCTGCGTCGGTCAGAACCAGCCGCTCGCTGCGACAACTGGTCTGAATATATCGAATGAGTGCCCCTGCCGCAGCCACATCCTCCAGGCTAATCGCTCCCTTGGTACCAGCACACACTATCGAGAGCTGCCTTACCGCTGATACCATCCGACCAACCGCCGAAAGGTTTAGCAACGCTCCCATAATTACACATCGTACCCCTGACACGGACCGGATCGCACGGGTACCATTCGTCGTGGTCATAATAAGCGTCTTTCCCTGTACGACCTCCCGTGTAAATTCCCGCGGGCTATTGCCAAGGTCAAAGCCACGGATTTTAATTCCGCGCCGTTCGCCGCAGAGCAGCGCCTCACCACCATAGGCCTGGCGCACACGCTTTCCCTCCCGGGGCGTGAGAACAGGCACGACCGCGCGTGAAGCATTTGCCAACGCTGTCACGATACAGCTCGTCGCTCGCAGCACGTCAAACACTACCACCACGCGCTCGGCTAAGAATCCCCTGGCCGATATTCCTCGCATGGCTCTGCGCGCTGCATTCAGCTCCAATGCAACGTCAATCTCCACTATCCGCACAATCTCCCCAGAGATGATTACTTAACGCGCAATACGCAACGCACCTGACTTCTACTCCTCCACAGGCATGGGTTCCGTCTTCAACCGAATATAATCAATAGCCACGTCCAGGCCTGGAAAGCTGAGTGCGTATGGATCGAGCCGCAGCGCAGTGATCCAGTCCGACTCTGTCCACGCCCTGGACGAGAACAAGTCAAACGTATATGTATGAAACTGACCATCCGCAACGGTTGGAATGCGTATCGCCTTCACTTCATCCATTGCGCTGGTTGGCGTTGTCCAGTAAAGCTTGGCCCCGGTGTTCTGTCCCCTCAGGTTGAGACTCGCCAGATCGAAAAACACCTGAATGGAATTGGCCAGCTTTCACGTACCCATTCCCTTCGACTCACCCTCTGGACAGAGCTCATGAGCCAGCTCGCGCACAAACGACTCGGCATCTGTTACGATCCCGATCGCCTGGAAACTGCCTCGATCCACCAGCTTGGTCACCACCGCATGATTGATATCCACGCAAATGGTCTGCACGCGCGCTGGCAGTACGTTTCCCACACCAATGCTATGCAGCGTGGTGGCTATCATCAATACCATATCCGCGCGCCGCGCCTCACGTCGCATCGCATCCTGCGCCTCCATGACGTCGGTAATGACTTCCGGCATGGGGCCATCATCCCGAATCGAGCCCGCCAGTGCAACCGGTACGTTGCGAACCACGCAGGCGTACATGACCCCTTTTGTAAGAAGACCCTGCTCAACCGCCTGCTTGATTGATCCTGCCCGGCGAATTGCGTTGATCGCGCGCAGGTGATTGCGATGTCCGCCTTCCATAGCCACACCATCCTCGAGCGAAATGCCGAGCGACGTGCCGAAGAGCGCTGCCTCAATATCGTGCGTGGCCAGAGCATTCCCGGCCAGCAAGGCATGCACATAGCCATTGCGAATCAATGCACAAAGCGGCTCGCTCGCCCCGGTGTGAATAATCGCTGGCCCGCACACAAACACGATGCTGCCTCTCACCTCACGCAGCTCGCGCATCCGCCTGGCTATTTGCGAGATGAGCAGCTTCTTTGGCTTCTCTGACGATACGGCGCTGCTCATGAAGCTGAAGATTTCTTTCCGTGTTGGCCGCTGCGGCGGTATCACCCGGATACCTTCGCGTCCTACCACTAGCCTGTCACCTTTCTTTACTCGGATGATGGGAATGCATTCCGCCTCGCTGCTCACCTCATCGTAGCGAATCCCACAATCCATTTCGACGTTTTTCACTGGAATCCAGCGCCCACGGTGAAATATCTCGGTCTCCAGATTCGTGGTCGAATAGAAATCCTCCGGAAATACACCGTCGCGATCAGCTACGGCAACGCGCACTTCTTCCGGCTGCAATACCGTGGCGCCCTGCTTCGAGACTTTCTCCAGTATCCGGTTTAACATCGCCTTGTCACTCGCTAGAATCTGAATCCTGGCCCGGCTCGGATCGTCGCGACGCTTCCCAATTTCCAGCTGCTCAATCTTGAAGTCGCCACCCATTTCGAGCACCGCGTCCAGCATCTGATTTAACGACTGGTTATTGATAATCTGCCCTTCCAGCAGAATCGTCTCACGCACCATGTGCTTCCTCCTAGCAGATCATGTTCGTACCATAACCAGTACAACTGGCATGAGCATGTCTCTACCATCTGGTTACCCATACCGTGTTACAGAGACTATGCTTGACGGAACACCTGAAAATTGTCAATTTGAAAGCGAGCCCGAGAGGAACCAGAATCACCAGTGAGCAACCGGAGCCACGAAGAGCCATCGCCCAAATAGTGAAGCTGAGCAAAACATTCACCACTATAGCCGTTTCCTGCTTTCCTGCGAGGCGAGAACAAAACCCATTTAAAAAACGCTTGCAAACCAGCCCCAAAATCGGTATTTGTACTACCTAAAAATTGATAGTCTTACTATCTCTCCAATTGCAATTTCCTGTGCCGAAGTGGCGGAATTGGCAGACGCGCATGATTCAGGGTCATGTGGGGGCAACCTCGTCGGGGTTCAAATCCCCGCTTCGGCACCATCTATTTTCTTGCCCCGCCTTACACTCAGTCCCTAACCACCAGGGCAAGCTCTTACCACTGCACTTTGCAAAATGACTCACTACACCCCCAATCCCTTCCCATATACAACTGAGATGATTTGAGTTACTAGCCATTAAAATCTTTCAATTTTTGCTTGACTGAGAGTCTGAAGAAAGGGTAGAGTTAGGCTTGCCTAACAATTATTAGGCAAACTATAAAAAGGCTAAAAAAAAATGAAAGATTTAACACAGAGTCTTGAAGATTATTTAGAGGCAATATGGGTAACAAGTCTTAAGGAAAAAGTTGTGAGGGTAAAGAACATTGTCAAGCGCCTCAATGTCAAAACGGCCTCAGTGGTAGGAGCATTAAAAATCCTGGCCGACAAAGGACTGGTGATTCACGAAAGGTATGGCTATGTGGAACTTACCCAGCAAGGCATAGATAGGGCAAAGAAGATATATGAAAGGCATGAAACTCTTACGAAGTTCTTTCACGAAATATTGGGTATCGAGTTCGAGCCTGCTGTGAAAGACGCCTGTCAGGTGGAACACTATCTTAATAAGGATACAATGGAGCGCATTGTAAAGCTCATAAAGTTCATTGAGACGTGCCCGGAGGGAGAACCGCTGTGGCTATCCAGATTCCACTATTTTGTAAAACATGGCGAGCATCCGGAGAAATGTTGCTCGCCTGCCAAAGAACGTGTTCGGCGAGCAGGTCGGGAAGGAAACTCTATGCAGGTTGATGATGAAACGGATCAAGTAAACAAAGAGCACGTAAAGCTCTCCACGCTTAAAGTAGGCCAGGAGGCTAAAGTGGTTAGAGTATCGGCTGAGAGTAGTCTAAAAAGACGCTTGCTGGATATGGGTATAGTTCCAGGGACCAAGGTCAGGCTAGAAAAGATAGCTCCCCTAGGCGATCCAATTGATGTTATCGTTAAGGGCTATCATCTATCATTGAGGAAAGAAGAAGCATCGGCAATCACCGTGGAGATCCAGTCATCGGCAGCGAAGGAGGATGCGTGAATAAATGGTACCTCTTAGCATGACACCAACAGGAGCAAAAGTTAAGGTAGCCCGAATTGTAGCGGGAAGCAGGTTGCGTTCCAGACTGGCCCATATGGGCATTTATGAAGGCACTATTGTGGAAGTCGTTGCCAACGTTAGAAGAGGCCCAGTGATTATCAGCCGAGATGAAGCTCGATATGGACTCGGTTTCGGCATGGCCAAGAAAATCTTTGTAACGTATCTATCATCACCGCGCCAAAAAAGAGAATAAAAATACATGACTCAAACAACTCGCCTGCCAAAGAACATGTTCGGCGAGCAGGTAAAAATAGCTCTGGCCGGCAATCCTAATTCCGGCAAGACTTCCGTATTTAATAATCTCACCGGCTCGCGCCAGCATGTAGGTAACTGGCCCGGGGTGACGGTAGAGAAAAAAGAGGGCAAGTTCTTCTACGATGAAGTTGAGGTAACGGTGGTTGACCTACCGGGAACGTATGGCCTGACCGCCTATTCTCTTGATGAAAGAATAGCCCGCGAATTCCTGCTTCACGAGACCCCAGACTTAGTAGTAGCGGTAATTGATTCCTCCAACCTGGAGCGGAATCTCTATCTGGTGGCGCAATTCCTGGAGCTCGGTCTCAATGTGGTATTAGACCTCAACATGATGGATATATTGGAAGCTAGAGGCGTTAGCATTAATACGGAAGCACTTTCAAGCATCCTCGGCATCCCCGTAGTAAAGACTGTGGCCAACAAAGGAAAAGGTATTGACGCCCTGAGAAAAGCTATCGTAGAGACTGCCAGAGAGAAAAAGGAAGTTACCTTTAAGATAGATTATGACCGGGATATAGAAGCCGCGATAGGAACGTTATCAGAACTACTCAAGGATAAAGAGTTATCGAAACCCTATGGCTTACGCTGGCTGGTAGTCAATCTGCTGGAAGGCGACCCTGAGGTGCTGGCGCAAGTAAAAACCTGGCCTCAGGGTAAAGAGGTGCAACAGCGGGTATTAGAAAGTAGAATTAAGTTAGAGCGGCACATAGGCTACGACCTGGAAACCGCTATGGTAGAAAGGAGATATGGATTCTTAGACGGACTGGTAAGGGAATGTAGCAATAAGAAATTAGGGATAAAAGAGCGGCTGGATGTTTCTGACAGAATTGACAGCGTCGTGCTGAATAAAATGCTGGGGATCCCCATCTTTCTGGCGCTGATATGGCTCACCTTTCAGCTGGTATTTGCTCTCGGCAATCCTATTGCTGATTGGATTGATGCTCTGTTTGGCTGGCTAGGCGGAGCGATCTCCGCGGGAATTGCCGCTATTGGCGGCCCCGGATGGCTCTCCTCGCTTGTTTCAGATGGCATTATTAGTGGGGTGGGCTCGGTGCTGGTCTTTTTGCCCAACATTCTGCTCCTGTTCCTGGTGATAGCTATCCTGGAAGACTCGGGCTATATGGCCCGAGCGGCATTTGTTATGGATAGATTCATGCACGCACTGGGCCTGCACGGCAAGTCCTTCATCCCGCTTCTCATAGGGTTTGGCTGTAACATTCCCGGAATTATGGCCACCAGGACACTCGAATCAAGAAAGGACCGAATCCTTACCATTCTGGTGAATCCCTTGATGTCCTGTTCTGCCCGGCTGCCCATTTATATTCTGTTTGCGGGCGCCTTCTTTTCTAAACATCAAGGCTTGGTGCTCTTCTCCCTGTATCTTACCGGCATGGTACTTGCCATTCTTATAGCCCGGCTGTTTAAGACTATCTTCTTCAAGGAGGAAGTGGCGCCGCTTATTATGGAGCTGCCACCTTATCGAATGCCACAGCTAAAAGGCGTCTTCATCCATATGTGGGAGCGAGGTAGCTTGTTTCTGAGAAAGGCAGGCACGATAATTGTAGCCGGCGTGGTAGTAATATGGTTGCTGGCTTCATTGCCCGTTGGTGTGGAATATGCCTCACAAGAAAGTTTGATTGGCAAATTGGGCTCTCTCTTTGCTCCTTTGCTGAAACCAGCCGGGTTCGGCTTCTGGCAAGCTGCCGTGGCGCTAATGTTTGGCCTACTGGCCAAGGAAGTAGTAGTAGGAACTCTGGGCACCTTGTATGGCGTGGGACAAGAGGGGTTAAGAGTTGCCCTGCTGCAATACTTCACTCCCGTCAGTGCTTATGCATTTATGTTAATGTGTTTGATTTATATTCCATGTATACCGGCAATTGCTACTATAAAAAGAGAGACCAACTGGCGCTGGACCGGTCTGGCTGTCGGCTACACTCTGCTTCTTGGCTGGATAGTGGCTGTAATATTTTTCCAATTGGCAAGTGCGTTCGTATAAAAATTTTTCGGCATAAAGATAGGCAAGCCTAGCTTTGCTTGAGCAATCCAGCTCAAAGATGCTCACGCAGTGGCCAAGCAGCCAACAAAAAAGTCCCATCAGAACTTCGTTCTGATGGGACTCAGTGCCTTATGCGTTATGCGACCTTACCGCTATTCTGTCACAACGTTACTTGCCTGCGGACCCTTCGGCCCTTCAGTAACGTCGAATTTCACGTGCTGTCCTTCCTTCAGCGTCTTAAATCCGTCGCCTATAATCGCACTGTGATGCACGAAGACGTCTTTTCCGTCTTCCTGTTCAATGAACCCATAACCTTTACGGTCATTGAACCACTTAACCTTACCCTCTGACATTCAAGCACCGCCTTTCTGAAGGCAATATTTGAAGACCGTCCCACTCAGTGCCCGAAAATTCAACTGAACACGATACACAAACTTGCTAAGTAAGCGTAACTTTTCTCCCTAAGCATGTGACCAGCCAGTAAAAACTCTCAGGGCCCAAAAATGGCCATCCTCAACCAACTGTATTACGTATCCTACGCAAAGAAATCGCAGTGTCAAGCTGTTTGTCAAGGGACACAAGAAATTTTTCAATCTTCATTGAGATAACCCCACTATTATCAAGCATCCTCTTGCCATTCGCTCAGAGATTACCCGACCGATCTCGCTCCCTCTTGACCGAGAAGATAACCCGCCAGAAGGCTAGCCGCTTGCCTTTCGCCGGTCCGTGCGTTGGCTTATTGATCTGCAGCTGTCCGGTCGGGAGATGATGAGTGTTGAGCAACCTATGGCTGATAGGGGGATGGAGACTCCTTGATAGCCAATTCCAGGGGCAGTGACGTCTGATATACCCGATCCTTGTAGTCATGAATTACCAGATTCAACCATTCTTCAAAAACAAATATTACCTGCTCGGGCGTGACTCCTTGCTCGGTCATATCTCGAAGATCCGTATGCAGCTTTTCTGTCACCCAGCGCTTTGCGTCTGCAAGCAAGACACGAACGTAACGGTCATGTTCCAGAATCTCATCATCAATACTACCATACCGGACATACAAAAACGCAAATGCGTAACGCTTGGGCTTGGCCGTGGGTGCGCCAGTGGAGGTAACCGAGTCATCGGGTCGTGCCTGTCGGGGCTCAACCTGACGGCTGCCAGCCGGCTCTTCTTCTGAGGGAAGCAACGCCCTCCCCACTGCCACGAGCTCGAATCCCTCAATGGCAAATAACTCCCTGGCTTCTTGAGTTAATCGGATTCTCTTCACAGTCCCTTCGCTATAAACGTCCCGATACGCATTGTAGAGCGAAATTACTAGGACAACCAAAAATGCAATGCCGGCCGATTGAAACGCTGAACGCCGCCATTTCGCCATTCGCTCATCCGGTGTTGCTACCAGCTGCTCCTCAGTTAAGCGGGGCGGATCCTTGGCCACATAGCTTCTGGCCAGCAGATCGTGAAATCCCTGCTTGAATGGCTGCACACCAATCAGCACGGCATTTGCTATAAGAAACGCGAACGCCGCATACACAATCACATGCGAGATCATCAGCGGTGTCTGGCTGCGAACATCATGAAAAAAGAACGGAATAATGAGATACAGTACTAGCCAGAATTCCATTTGGACTAGAGTTCGTATCAGCGCTTCTCTTAGCTCCAGCGGCTGTCCGTCGTACCTGAGGGTAGTGATATTGAACAGACTCTTGCCAACGGTCTTTCCTTTGCCCACCGGCCCATTCGCTAGCCAAAAATAGCAGAAGATGATCGCCAGACCAAAATATGGAGCTAGCTTGCCGAGCACAAACAGCTGCTCCTTGAATACAAACACCATACCGTATTGGAAAAAGCCAAGCAAAATCACATCAAGAATGCATGCAATACACCGGACCCAAAATCCTGCAACAGGCGGGCGCTCACGCTGGGTCGGCAGCATAGGCCCAGGCTCTGGAACCTCAACAGGCTTGCTCATGCGTCACTCCGTTTTTTTTCTGTCTTGTTTCGCTCAACACAACGCCTTGTAAGACATCCTCGGAGGCTTGTAAAGCACTAAATTGCTGCAGTAATTGATCTTCAGAAGACAAAGTGCTTTTCCCTGCGTGGAAGGTGCCGATTTTCGCAGAAGTGTCTGGCGCTCACAAAGAGCGTACTTTCAGCTACGAAGTAACAGCGGTCATACGACTGCTAAACGTTTACTATGGTTCAGCTACGGATCTTCAGCGTCCACTGGCCTCGCGCACGGAACGTCACCCATAGATTGCCGGCTCTCCAGCCCCACCGCATGCCATGCGCCTCGCCTTCCACGCGCAATGCCCGTGGCTGCGCAATGCCGGGTAACAAAATTCGGTAACGCCTGTGCGACGCGCCGGCCTGCAGCATTATCATCTTCTTGGCCCTGATCGCATGAAATACCACTTCTTCATCATCGTCCTTTAGGGTAAAGGTGGCACGTCGCTCCACAAAAACCATGAGCCTGAGGTTCGGAAATCGGGCGTGAGAAATTCGTTGCCGTGGCACAATCTGGGGTATGATGGCATCCCCTCGAATAAACAAAGGAATGCGGGCCAGCGGCGTCTGGCAGCTAAGAACCATCGGCCCCTGATACTCCTTGTTCGTCCAGAAATCGTGCCAGCGGCCTTGCGGCAAATACACAGTGCGCCGGCCATCCGGGCTGAAAATCGGTGCCACCAATATCTCACCTCCCAGCATGTACTGCGTGTCCAGGTGTGCACATTGCGGCTCATCGGGAAATTCCAGAATCATTGGGCGCATCAGCGGTATGCCTGCCTGATGCGCCACGTGTGCGTAGGAATAGAGGTAAGGAAGCAGGGAATAGCGGAGTTGCGCAAAACGGCGTACAATATTGACTACGCGTCGGCCAAACTCCCACGGTTCCCGCGCCGACGTGCCGTGAAACCGCGCATGCGAGCTGAGCAGGCCGAACTGCGCCCAGCGAATGTAGAGCGCCTCGGACGGACGCTTGCCCCAGAACCCCCCAATGTCGTGACTCCAGAATGCGACCCCTGACAGCGCCAGGCTCAAGCCACTGCGCAGAGTGCACACCATTGCCTCCCACGTGCTGCGACTATCCCCGCTCCAGACTACAGGATAGCGCTGACTCCCTGCATAGCCCGACCGTCCCCAGACAATACCGGCACCAGTCTCGCTGCGGATCACATCAAATACTGCCTGATTGTAAAGCAGCGGGTAGAGATTGTGCATTTCATCGCCGCGCATCCCGTTTGCAAAAATCGCCCGTTTTGGAATTGCCTCGCCATAGTCGGTTTTGAATATGCTGACGCCTGTCCGGAGCAGTGGTCTGTGTTTATCCTGAAACCACTCAACCGCTTTGGGATTGCTAAAATCCACGGGTGCCATTGGTGTGCGCACAACCGGATCATCAAGATGACAGATGCGGCCCGTGGGGTCTCGCGGAAAAAACCCGCCTACCTTTCCTTCGCGATACATTGTTGTGCCGCGCGGCACGTAGGGATTCTCCCACAGGCAGAGTCTCATACCCCACTTCTTTAGCCAGGCGATTGTCCTTTCCAGCAGGCCAAAGGCTTGTTCGTTCCACTCGAAATCGCACCCATCGCTTTTCCATTGGCGGTGATGCTTGAGCCAGAGCGGATCGAGATGAATCACATCGCACGGAATTCTACAGCGACGCAATCCCTGCACCACACGCTTGACTTCCTGAATACTCTTGTACTTGCAGCGCGACATCCATAAGCCAAAGGACCAGGGTGGGGGTACTCCTGGCCGTCCCGTCAATGCCGTGTAATGAAAGAGCAACTCCTTATAATTCGCACCGGCAATGAGAAAGTAGTCGAGCCAGGGCGCATGTACGCAAAATGACGCAGTTAGAGAGGAATAATTCCCGAGCTCATACACGATTTTCTGGCTGGCGTGGATGAACACGCCGTAGCCGCGCGAGCTCATGAAAAACGGGATGTTCTTATAGCTCGCATCCGTGGTCGTGAGACCCAGCGTGTCAACGTTCCATGACACACTTTTCTGCCCCCGCTGATCAAGTTGCATGTAGCGCTCACCCAGCCCATAAAGGTGTTCTTCTGACGACAGCACAAAGGATTCAAAAACGCGCTCGACCTCTTTCCCCTTCTTATCCGTAATGAATCCCATAGCAGGAACAATCGGGTTTTCGAACAGATCAACATCCTCCACCTGTTCTTGCCAGATCGCCTGACCCCCGCGATACAGCCTCAGTTGCCAGGGATTGCGCTGAACCCAGAGCCGCACGCGCGACGTTTCAATCCACACGCCTTGTGGCCTCTTTTTCATGCTGAAGCGCACAGGACGGCTGCCGGCGCGAACCAGCATGGGACTGCTCTGAAAGAACTGTCCTCCTCGCATCCCCATCTGGATGCGAAAGACCACAGGCGATACCGGAGTAATAACAACAGACACCTGACGGCCCGAATTGGTTACGCACTCGAACCACACACCTTCTCTCTCGCGCGTAACGGCCGTCCACTGGATTACGTGATGGTATGTAACGTCCGGTGCGCGGAAAATGGCTGGCTCGTCAGGAATCCGATACTGGGCCAGCGATCCGGCTGGGGCTTTTCGCATTCTTCGCCGCGCCAACGTCATCTCTTCTTTCCTTCCAGTCAATTTTGTCTCAAAACAAAATATTGAACAGCCTGGTATCGCTGCTTATCCAAGCCTGTCTGTGTCAGAAAAATGTCCAAAAGACAATTATTATTTATTAAAGACGCTAAATGTACGCCCAGGGCGCATTAACCACCACGACACAACTTACATCCCGGCATGATGCCGCACGATCCGACTTGACAACGCCAATACTCGGTGCTCTCTTGGCAGCAGATCGCAGGTGTAGTCTGCCATATTGGTCAATTATTTTTCAGGCTCGCCTTACTGCTCGAGGAGCATACCAGACTGCCTGCTGCGCCTGCGCACACAATATTATGAGAGGAGGATATAATGGCGAACGTTCGGGAAATCGAATGGAAACCGAACCTGCGCCAGCTCAGCGGGGCAAGCGGCGGGATCATAGCCATCATCGTGATCCTGGTTGCGCTGTTCACCAGCGTATACACCGTAGCGCAAGATGAGCTCGGCGTAGTCCTGCGGTTTGGCAAATTTGTCCGCATTACGCAACCCGGGCTGCACTTCAAGCTCCCCTGGCCGATCCAGGGGCTCACCCGGTACGACGCC
>CAZVVA010000055.1:0-19217 GCA_964630455.1 uncultured Candidatus Sumerlaeota bacterium | reverse complement strand
AGGAAGAACTGCTTGATGGAGCCTGATTGGCGGATAACTTGACGCAGTAGAAAGATAAGGCAGGCAATATCGCGGCCTGTGTTAAAGCGATGTTTGAAGCCCTCGAACAATCGGTTGTGGCGCGCCGGAGAGAAATTGTAGACAAAGTCGTAGGGATGGCCATTCATGATTCCGAGAATGTGCAGGAGACTCTTGCGAATGACCTGCACGCTCCCATACGCCAGGCATGTTGATAGAAATGCTACAATCTCCTGATCTGCTTCCGCTTTATACTGGTGGGGGAATTCAAGAGGATCAGAGTAGAGATATTCCGGGCGATGATAGTTACGATACAGGCGGTCGAGGAAATTTTGTAGTGATGCGGGTGATGTGCTCAACAGACAGCTCCGGTCATTGTGGGTGCATGGTCAAGAATGTTTTTGATAATCTCGGCGCTTCGCCTGGCACTCCCTTTGTTTCGTTCAACTGCTTGAGCTGCTTGCTGGCCAATCTCATGTCGGTGGGCTTCGTTTTCCAGTAGCTCGGTGATAGTGGGAACAAGGGCGTCAGCGGTGATTTGCAGGCCTCCTCCAGTTTGGTTCATAATCTCCGTGATTTCTGGCTGATTGTGCATGTGGGGGCCGTAGATGACAGGGATGCGATGAATTGCGGCCTCAAGCAAGTTGTGTCCGCCAATGGTAACGAAGCTGCCGCCAACGATGGCCAGCGATCCAACGCCGTATACATTGGCGAGTTCGCCCATTACATCCAGCAGCAGCACGTCAGGATTTGTGGCTGCAGGTTTGCTAGCTCGCGAAACACTCAGTCCCTTTGCCGTAGCCAGGCGGTAGGCTTCATCGAAACGCTCAGGGTGACGAGGAGCCAGAACGAGGTGGAGAGATGGAAACCGGGATTTCAGCGTACAAAACGCACTGAGGATAAGCTCCTCCTCTCCCGGATGAGTGCTGCCAGCGACGATAATGTGATCTGTCGGGGCGATTGTCCACTGGTGCAGGATGGTCTGTCTGGCTTCGCTGCTTAAGGGAGCACCGGGCGAGTCGAATTTGCAATTTCCGGTCACGAATACTCTGTCCCGGCTGCCGCAGAGTGTTGTCATGCGTTCGGCATCCGCAGTGGTCTGCATAAGAAAGGCCTGTACACCATCAAGCGGCCGCTTGAACAGGAATTTGAATCGCTTGTACAGGCGAAACGACCGCGGTGAAAGCTTTCCGTTTGCCAGGAAGATTCTAACTCCGCGGTCGCGTGCCAGCATGAGAAAGTTGGGCCAAAGCTCGGTCTCCATCATGATGAATAGGGTTGGGCGGAAGTGATCGAGAAACTTGCGTACGATCCAGGAGGCATCCAGGGGGTAGTAGGTTATTGTGTCGGCCATGGTGAGGGATTTCTGCGCCTTTTGCTGGCCTGTTTCAGTGATAGTGGATGCGATGACTCGGGCGTCCGGAAACGTGCGCTTGAGTTCGGGGATCAGCGCTGCTGCAGCCACCACTTCGCCGACCGAGACCGCGTGGACCCAAATACGCTCACCTTCATTATAGCGCGGCGATGGCGTCAGATCAAGCCGTTTGCCAAGCATTCCCTTCATGCTGTTTCGATATTTCTTTTTCATCATGATTTTGTACGCAACAGAAGGGAGCACAAAGGGCGAAGCCAGCAGGTAGAGGATGTTCACGAATTGGATCATAATCTAGTAGCGCAGGCATCTCTGCCTGTCTTTTCCATTGATGGGTGCGAGACTACAGCATTCCGGCCGTTCAGTGCGGTATGGAGTCTTTCTGGACGAGTTTGTGCGTGCTGTTCCGGGCAATCTTATCAAGGATACCGTTAATGAAAGAGGGTGAGTCAATATCTCCATAAACTTTGGCAATCTCAATATATTCATTAATGGTGACTTTAGGCGGAATGTCGTCAAAGTGAAGCAGCTCGCTGGTGGCGAGGCGAAGGATATTCTTGTCAATTGAAGAGAGACGATCAAGGCGCCAGTTGGTAATTACCTTTTGGAGCAATGAATCAATATATGCGAGGTTGAGGAGAGTTTTTTCGAGCAGGTGAATGGTAAAGTCGCCAGGCTGGGGCTTTTTCTTCAGCTCAAGACAGGCGAAGTTCTCCAGCGTCTCCTGAAGCGAAAGGGCGGTTATGTCAATTGCGTAGAGGAGCTGAAGTCCTAGTTCCCTGGCCACACGGCGTTGCCCCATTGTTACCTGACCTGCCGGAACATTAATGTATGATCAGCAGGCTGCCGGTTTGCGGCAGCCCTGGCTTATTACATGGCGTATTGGTAAAGCGTAAAGTTCATGTCCTTCTGGGCGAAATAGAGATTTAACCCATTAAAGACTGATCGTGCGAGATTAACATGAAACTTGCGGTCCAGCAGATGCTTGACCTCTGTCGGGTTGTTAATGAAGCCACATTCAATGAGCAAAGCAGGCATGTAGTAGTTGACCAGTACGCGGAATCGTGCGCTCTTAATCCCTCGATTGTATTTGCGAAAGTAAGCGATGTCCTTCAATGCTGTGCTGACATTATTGCAGACCTCTATGCTTTTGTTTTTCTCTACTTCGAGCTTATCTTTCAATAGATTTCTAAAGAGCGTTGCGTTTTGTTTGGAGCCGTTGATGTTCAGCTGGCCTTCGTTTTCGAGTTCTTCCAGATATTTTACCGCAGCATTATCCGATCCTTTTTCGTTCCAGTAGAAGAGTTCAATTCCCTGGGCCCGCGTGGCCTCGTAGCCCCGCGTGGCATTACAGTGGATGCTGATAAATACATCGCCTCTATGGTGTTCTGCAAATGCGATGCGCTCCGTCAGTGTCATGTCCTTATCGCGTGTGCGCGTGAGAAAGGCAGTCATGTTTGGCGACGAATCAATCACCTCTTTCAGAACCTTTGCAATCACAAGGTTCAGGTCCTTTTCCCAGATATAACGTCCGTTAACTTTCCGGCTTGAACGTGCGCCTTTGGAGTCTCCTCCATGGCCGGGATCAATGATGACCACTTTTTTAGGAGTGAGCCGGGCGGATCCGCTCTGCCCAACAATATCCACTGTAAGGGCCGGTGGAGTCTCTGTTAAGCGAACTTCATACTGAGCTGGAGAATACAGATAGAATATCAGGCGAACAATGTGAGACTGCGGATAGCTGACCACTCTGACGCTTTTAACCCGTGCATCGTGCAGCTCAAAGGTCTGCTCCTGGCAGTGGTAATCCATATTGAGAAGATCAATGTAGAAATACCCACTGTCGCGCAGTGCATCTTTTATCTCGTACTGGCTGGGCTTGTTGAGAGAGATGCAAAAGCGGATGCGGTCGGGCAGGCTTTCATAGGTGATGTCGTGCAGCTGGCCCCCAAGGGATGGAGCCGTGAGGGAGAGCAGGAGAGCGGACAGGAATAGGATTCCAGATTGTCTACGGGCTGTGGCTTTCATCATACGTTAGCCAGTGCTGGAACGGGGGCGTCATTTCGTACAGGATCTAGAACTCGAGCGACGTGCCATTGCCCCACTTATTGCTACTTTGCCTCTTTTTCCAATGTTTCCCGGTGGTCTTTAACGGCCTTAATTTCCTCGCTTTGTGCAGGGTCCAACAGTTTCAAGTACTCTTCCCACAATTGACCTGCTTTTTGCTTATTGTTAAGCCGTTCATAACAGAGTGCCAGGTTGAAAATTGCCCCGGGCATCTCGGGTTTGACCTTAAGTGCTTTTCTAAACCAGTCTTTTGCCTGCGGGTAGTCTTCTTGAGCAGCGGCTACCGTGCCAAGGTTATAGAAGTCAATTTCGTCTACCGGAACAAATCCTATCTCGTGAAGCCAGCGAATCTTATCCATTGCGTCCAGAGACTGAAACAGGGTGAATCCGTATCGTTCATAGGCTTGGTCAAGGTCACGCTTCAGTGCTGTGCAATAGCGCTGAAGTTCGAATTTGTATAAATCCTGCCTCTCAGTTGCCTGAGCATTGGGACCTGGCTTCGACCGGCCCTTGCTGCTTTTTTTACCCATCCAACGGCTCCTTTATTAGTGTCTTAACAAAAATTCAGGATACTGATACAACGTTTCACAAAATTTGTCTATCTTTTTTTCGTCGCGGCGGGCTCCGGCTCAGGGGAAGGCGTAATTCGAAAAGAGAATCTCTGAGGTGGCCCGGCAAAAGAGTGCTAAGGCAAAGTCAACGACCGCCCGAGGGCGTCAGAAGTCCCGGGATGCACAAAGCGATCGTCAAGTGCAGAGTGAGCGTCACCCGAGAATCTTTTTAAGAATGGCCTCAATACGGGGTGGCTCGAATGGCTTCATTATGTAGTCCACTGCTCCGGCCTCGATGGCCTGCTCGACGGAATCCGCGTGAGAGGCTGCTGAAAGCATGACAATAGGAATGTGACTGGTGTTCTCGTCTGCTTTCAGCTGTTTGCAGACTTCAAATCCATTGATAACAGGCATCATAATGTCAAGCAAGATTAAGTCGGGCTTTTCAGCTTTTACTTTGTCCAAGGTATCAAGGCCGTCGTAGGAGGTCACTACATCATAGCCCTTTGATTCAAGATAGAGTTTGATGACGGTCTTGATGTCTTCCTCGTCATCCGCAAGAAGAATCTTTTTCTTTCCCATAGCTTGACTCCTTTCGTGGCCGGATGGGCAGCTCTTTCTGCCCCATAGGGTCAGAAGATCATTGGTTACACTTGGGCCCTGTACGATTAGACCCTGTTAACCTGTCAGGGGAAGTGTAATGACAAATTCTGTTCCTTTCTTAGACGAGTCAACGAGCTCAATGTCTCCGTTGTGCATATTGATAACGGCTTTTGCAATGTACAGCCCAAGGCCAGCTCCTCCCCATTGCCGGCTAATTGAGTTGTCAACCTGGTAGAACTTCTGGAAGATTTTCTCTTTATGACTCTTATCGATCCCGATACCGGTATCTTGAACGCGAATTCTAACTTTGTTCTCGGTAATAGAAGTTTCAACTCTAATTCGGCCTTTGGAAGATGTGAATTTCACGGCATTGTCCAGCAGGTTGTGTATCACCTGACCGATGCGTTTGTCGTCAAGGACCATAGGCGGAATAGAATTGGCGTGCCGCACGGCCAGATGGATCTTCTTTTTCCGAGCGACCGCACGAAAGGGCTCAACCGTGGCATGAATCATCTCTTGAAGATCAGTGGGAACCCGTTGAATCGCGAAGGTCTGGTTTTCAATATGTGTGACGTCAAGCAGATTGCTGACGAGGGCGGTAAGGCGATTCGTGTTGTTGTGAATAATGTTAAGCAGCTGGTTCTGTGTGGGGGAGAGATGCAAGGGAGGGTTTTCCTTGAGGAGATGGAGCGCACCTGTGATTGGAGTCAGGGGGGTGCGTAGTTCATGCGAGACCATCGACATAAAATTAGATTTCAGCTGGTCAATGTGCTTAAGCTCAGCAATCTCGCGGCGTAACGAGAGATCCGTAAGAATCATCATGGTTTCTCTCGGCTTTAGCGGTGCACTGACGAGCGGAACCATTGTCACCCGCATAGGGGTCGGGGCCACGGCGGAGCGAGTGAGAAGATCAAGTTCAATTTCCTGGTGGCTCTTGGTTCTTAGGCTTTTAGAGAGCATTGAATTGAAAACAGTCGCAGTCTTTTTGTCCATGAAACTGGAGAGAGGTTTTTGCTTGGCCCGGACCGGTTTGCACCCCAATAGAGAAGCCGCTCGCTGATTGCAATGTGTAATGACATGGTCCCCGTTGATTGTGATGATGCCAACGTCGAGGCTTTCTATCATGTCGGCCAAACGCTTTTTGGCATTTTGTGAGAGGGCAAACAGCCGAGTATTCTCCAGCAAGAGGGAGAGCAGACCGGCAATCGCCTGAAGCAGATCGAGGTCGTGAGGGGTGAAGGCCTCGCGCCTGACCTTATTAGCCACATTGATGACGCCATGCGCGTGCGCCTTGCCGTGGAGATGGAGGAGCGGGATGCTTATAAAGGAGTGGGTAGTATAGCGTCGCGAGGGTTGCTCGGTCAGCTCCAGCAGCTCGCGACGATTCTTAACGAGAACGGGTTTTCGGCGCGCCAGAACCCTACCCGCTATGCCGTGGCCTGGACGTATCTTAATTTTGGACCACAGCCGCCGTGGGACGCCCGCAGCTGCCTTGACCTTAAGATACCCGGTTTTTGAATCCATAATGAGAATTGAACAGCGTTTGACATGGAGGAGGGATTGGATCAAACGAACAGTTTGTGAAAAAATTGTGTCAAGGTCTTTGCCGCTTGAAATCATCTCGCTGATACATGCCAGGAGACCCAGGTATTGAGAATCAGCGGATGCACGCCTGCCGGACATAAAAATATGCCTTCAGTGATTTTTCGCTTCAATTCTGGAACAGCAGTAGCAGACGGTACGGTAGTTTGCAAGCATTTTGTCTCATGGGTCATATTTTCGTATGGATAGTTCACAGGGTACGAATATGGATGTAGGTATACGCGCGCGAGATTGAGGAAATTCTGGTTGACGTGGCCTACAAAGAGACGGTAGATATTTGATTGATATCTTAGCGGGTCGCTCAGCGGCTCGTTTAGATACACATGATTAGAAGTGCGAGTAAAAATATTGTAGCTCGGGTTGCGGGAGTCTGTGCTTGAATGTGCTGGCTCCGATAATGAGCAAGGCAGAGGTGCACGAAAAGCCGTGGCGAAGACAGAATGTTTAGAGTGTTTGCGTCGGGCGGTGGCGGATAAGGGCGGGGCAGCTGCGTGGAGCCTGTTCAAAACCAAACAGGCAAAGGTGGACTTAACAAAGGCTGATCTTTCGAATCTTGATTTGCGCACGTTCGACCTGGCACAGGTGGATCTGGCAGGGGCGAATCTCTTCAATGCGGATCTGTCTGGGAGCGATCTTTCTGAGGCGTCGTTAACCTACGCGGATTTGCGGCGGGCCAATCTGGCACATGCATTCTTAACAAAGGCGAATCTGGCGGTGGCGAATCTGCAGGGTGCAAATATGGTGGATGCCAATCTGGATTTTGCCAACTTGCGATCTGCGAAATTAGATGGGGCGTATTTGATGGGGGCTACTCTTGTTAAGGCAAACCTGGAAGGCGCTAATTTACGTGGAGCAAACCTGAAGTTTGCTAATCTCACCGGCGCGACGGTGACTGGTGCAGATGTTGAGGATGCTAATCTTTGTCACATACAGCTCAGTGACAAGATGATGCGGCAGTTTCGAAATTTTGACAAAGCCCTGGTGCCACTTAAAGGCCTCATGAAAAGGCCGCTCAATCAGCGCAATCTCTTGGCCGAGGAAAACTATGATGATCTGTTCACCGATGAGGATTGTTTTAAGATCCTTGGAGTTAAACGAACCGCGACGATTGAGGAAATTGACAAGGCTTATCGGGGCAAAGCGAAGGAATATCATCCGGATCGCGTGGGTCATCTCGGAGCGAAATTGAAGGTAGTGGCAGCACGCGAGTTTGAACGGATCCAGATGGCCTACCACACGCTCTCGCGGCGCAGGACAAAGCCAATGATGGAGCTCGAGGCAGAGAACGGCGTGGGACTTCCTGAAAAGCCTGTAAAGGACTATACCATTGACGATTGGATGGCTGTTACTCAAATGGCTCCGAACAATGACCGTGCGTACTATAACCTGGGGATTAAATATTTTGAAAGTGGCCTGGTTGAAATGGCAATTCAGGCCTATCGGAAGGCGATTGACCTCAATCCGCATAATTACCAAGCTCTCCATAACCTGAAAATTTCCCTCCTCGTACAAACCTTATCACCATAATTTAGCATTTTTGCTATGGCGCTGTCGTGGGCTTTTGATCTCTACAGTCTTCCAGCGCATGGTGAAGAACTGCTTATACCCTTTTGCGAAAGAAATGACTGAAAATCAGAGAAGAAAAAGGGCGAATCCGCCACGGCGGATTCGCCCCTACAAAGCTATTTTACACGCCATTAAGCGTATTCATGCGGTAGTGGTGAAATGGTACATGCCGTAGGGGCAGATCCGCGTGTCTGCCCTATGGATGGGGTGAGAGCGACAGATGTTAGGGGCGGGACTGTGGTGGGGCCAGGAGGAGCTGTTTCTTTTGCCCTTCGACAATAACGGTAACCCTCTTCCTGCTCTTGACTGCCTGAAGGAGATCATTGCGCACGGTGGCGAACACGTAGTCTTCCACAGCGGGGCGAGCATCCTCGAACGTTAGACCAGTTGCCGGCCGGGCCTCGCTGATCTTCAGGATGTGATAGCCGAACTGGGATTCAACGACCTTACTTATTTTGCCCACTTTGAGTTTAAAAATGAGGGTATCAAGTGGTGTGGGAAGCGAGTTCACGGCAGTAAACCAGCCAATATCACCACCCCTGTCTCTGGAAGGCGCATCGGAGGCCTTGGCAAGAGCGGCAAAGTCTTCCCCGGCCAGGGCACGGCGATGCAGTGCTTTGATTTCACTGTAGAGGGTGTTTTTTTCTTTTTTAGTTTCATTGCCCGACAGCGCACGGAAAATGTGGCTCACGCAAACTTGTGGTGGGGTGATGAATTTCTCTGGCAAGGCGTTGTAAATCTCGCGCAGTTTATCTTTGGGATAGGCCTGTGCCAGGCGTGTCCGGATAAGCTTTTCCCCCAGGATCGCGTCGCGCATCTCGTTAAGGAATTCCGTTTTGGTCACACCCAGGCTATTCAGTGCCTTTTCAACGTCTACCCGCGTCCCTGACGCTGTTTTCAAGGCATCTACTTTCTGCTGGAGCTCGTCCGGTGTTACGGCCAACCCCTGTGCCTCCGCCTCATCAGCGAGAAGCGCAATGTCTACCCAGTCCTCCAGAACCTTTGACTGATAGAATTCCTCGAGTGACACCAAGTTTCGTCTGGAAAGGGTCTTGGCATGCTCCTGGGTAAATTTTGCCACCCGTCGGGTCAGCTGCTCTTTCGTTAGACTCCGATTGCCGATAACCCATTCCTTTGCATTATATACGAGCAGGCGCGAGCGCGGTCTCTTCGGCACTGATATGGGCTGGCGGACAGCGCCAGGAGTCCCTCTTTTCTTGACGCGAAGGATCTTTTCGTTGGCGTGCGATAGCGGCGTCGCAACCAGTAGCGCTGCGATCAGGAGACAAACAATAGCGACTATGGAGCACATGGATTGTGCTCGAGTCGTTGCGTGGTGACGGCTATTGCAGCGATGGGCGTATCGTTGTCGAGTACGCCCCCTGACAACTGCCAGCTCAACTCCGTGCCGTGACATGTTTTCATGCATTATGTTCTTCATATATCATTCCTTCTTTGCGGTTTCTGCTGCTTGCGGATCTGTTGTGAGTTGATCCGTGAGTATTGTTGCCAGGTTGCTTGAGACTTCCAGAATTCCTGAAGCAATGGTAAAATGCTGTTCCTGCTCGTTATGTTTGACCGTGATACGGCCCTTTTTGAGGGTTGTAATCAGCGGTGCATGGTGTGCAAGTACTCCTAGGTATCCGAGCTCGCCAGGCGCAATGAGTGACGTAACAGGCCCGCTGAAGACAACCCGTTCCGGGGTAATAATGCGCAGCTCAAATTCTGTCATCGCAGTGTGATCTTTCAAGTATGGTCAAGAGGATGATGAACTGTCATCCGCTATAACGCCTGAAATCAGCGGCGGCGCTTTTTGGCGCCAATCCGCTCCAGCGATTGGTTAGGTTGTTTCTACCTTGTTCTTGTTGGAGAGGGTTTCAACAACGGCTTCTGCTATGTCAAGAAAATTACCGTGATCGCAAGCCATTTGGGGATGAATGCTTTTAATAGCAAAACAATTGTGTTGAGACAAGGTAAATACGGGTTGATATTTCCCAACGGCGGCGGCCTGAATTAAGCAGTTCATACACGAATCAAGATCGCCGTCTTTAAGAGATTGTGCTGCAAGGCCCCGTTTTTTCCGAACATCTTCCGCTTGCTGCTCGTTAACGATACCAGGAACCGCAAACAGGGGTATTCGGTGAGCAACCGGATCGCGATGCTCCTTGAACTGTCGTTCCCACTTGACCTTCCTTTCAATGGTCTCCACCAAGTGAGGGTTTGATTCTCGTAGGGCTTCAATAAATCTTGGATGGAAGAGATAACAGGAGCCACGCTCTCTGGGGGAATCCTCCGTAGCGTCAGGGAGTAAATCAAACTCGTAGTTCAGTGACCATGCAAGGTTATCAAGAGCGCCGCGCAACTGGAAGTAGTAAGAGTTGAGGTGAATGTTAAGTTCGCACGCCTCATATGGACTGAGATTCTTTTCACGGTCAGGGCTCGCCAGATCTTGAATTGATAGCCGATTTGTTTGCATCATAAGAAGCCGGAAATAGAATCCTTCTTTAAGATGCTGTTTGCAATTGGGGCTGGACAAGTTTGGCAATATTGAAAGAATCAGCAATAGAATGCTGCTTTCTCGTTCCCGGAACTTAGGCTCTTCTTCCAATACTTGATTCCCCCCTATGCATAGCAAAAAATGTCTCTGCAGCCTAACGTTAAAGCTCAGCGGGGGGTATTAGCAGTCCGCTGGAATGAATTGTTAGGCGTTTAATAAGTTCAGTACATCAGGTGTGCGTTTACGGATGCATTTCACAAAATAATTCAGCGTGTCCGGCCATAGAAGTGCAGCGTTGGTAGGGCTTGCTGGTGGTGCATTCCAAGTGCCAATTATCTTCCCGTTTTGAATAGAACCGTCGAGATAGAGCACTTCATATATTGGCCCATCAATTTCGCTTTCAGAAATAGTAAAGTCCTTTCGGTTTACAGAGTTTGGGTCGGCATCCACGAACAAGCCACCCAGATGTAATAGGATAGGTGTCCAGTCGCTGGCGGAACGTCCCCAAACATCTAACACTTCGTAAAGGGAGAGATTCGTTTTATTTTGCTTTGGTTTCAGATCAATGACCAAAGTTGAATTAGGATATTCGTCACTTTTTTCAAGTGATTTCTCAACATCCAAGTGCCAAAGATAAGGTTCGTTTTGGTTTGATGGTGTCTGCAGTTTAAGAAGCCTAGGGATAAACCCATTATTGCAGCCAAATAACGAGATTGGTTCTACAAATTCATAGCGTGAGGCGCCGTTACCAATTTGAGTCTTTTTGTATCGGGCATACATCTTTGATGTCCTCCTATATCCCTAACGGCATCGAGTTCAGCCGCCGGCGTTTGCTCAGAGTAAGACCACGAACAAGGAATGGCCACACAAATCATGACTCTCTTTGCCTAGCGGTAGCTGGTCGGCTGCAACGAGTGGTTAGCCCGCCCTATATACAAAGCTCTCAATTACTGCTTTTACATTGATGTTGGTTTAAGTGGAAACGTTGTTGCGTGTGTAGGAACTGGGTCATCAACATCAACTACACGCCTCCAAAACTCCGCTAGCAATTTTCGACCTACTGTAACTCGGCACACCTGCTCAAAAAGATATATCCACATTGTCCATACACAATCAAATACGTCTGGACACGCAGATTCATGATCCCTCAGTAGTTCTCGCAAACGATTCGACTGGCGAAGTACGTTGAGCAAATCACACAATTCCTTCTCCGTAAACGTTGGCCAAAGTTGATGAGCAAACTCATTTCGTATTCTAGCAAATTCCTTGAGGACATGCCCCACATCACTATGGATGAGTCCTGCGGCAACACAAAGATTCACTTTTTGCCAAAATGTCATTCGCTCGGTATCAAGTGCTGAGGGTTCTAAAAAAGCAATAGTGATTATCGACGTCACAAGTGCTTCAAGGTATGCATGGCCCTTAATTACCGCGACAAAAGGATCAGGATCACTGACTATCTGGACGAATTCGTTTATTGACTTTTTGAGGATTTTTTGTGCATCGCCAGTGATTTCAGGAGGAAACTGACCGGCAATTTGAGCATTAGGCGCATAAAAATCGAGGAGCACTCCATCGTTACACTCGATTCGACAGATGAAGCCGGTAGCACTTTTTATTTCGCTTGGAGTATCTTGCGGAGAACCCTTACCGCCACCATGCTGCATCACCACTCTTACTAAGGCTCCAGTGTTTTCGACCACGATCTTTTCGGCTTCCATAGCAGTTTCACCTACTAATTATGGTACAAGCCATTTTAGATGACTTGGCGGGCCAACTACTGATCATATGGTTTCCGTATAAGAACCCAAATCATGCGAATATGTCAGTATAACAGGCCTGTTATACTCCTTCTGAAATAATCGGCAACCCTTTGTTATGTCAACATCTACTTGCTAACAAATTTCTCGTCGGCCTAACGTAAAAGCTCACCTGCGGCTATAAAGCGGCAGGGCAATAGACGTCAGGTGCAGCGACTCGTTAGCTATTTCTTTTCTCTTTTCACTATCCACTTTTCAAATTTCTCTATTGCTTTTTTATTATTCTCTGTATCTGGTTTCCATGCATCTGATCCGTGATAGTAACCCCAATATGTACCCGTTAGATTATGCATTGCTTGCCATATGTTTGAATGCCATGTTTCTTCCATTGTGCTATCACGAAGCAGATTTAACAGCTCTCTGGCACAGATACTATCCTTCCTCCAAGCAAAACTACATACGACATCTCTCCTAACTGAACGATCTGAATCATCGAGCAGTCCTACTAAATCATTGTAAACCTTCTCATAATCATCGCCTTGTAATAGAAATCCCATACTTGCGACTTGTCTTCTAACTTCTGGATGGTTGTCTTTGACAAGTCTTTTTACATAAGGAACCAACGATGAATCTCCAGATTCTGCCAAGGAATAAGCTGCTCTCCAACGGATTTCATAATTTGGTGAATCTAAGAGTGCTATTAAACCTTTGTATGGCCTTTTTCCTTTTTGGAGATTTCTTAGTATTTCAAAATATTTTGTGGGGTTCGGAGGCTTCTCAATTAGATGTGCTATCCCATAGTAATAGTCTAGATCGCGAATAGTGTAAGCCGCTTTTGTCTCAAGCTCAGAGACGTTAAGAAAAATATGAATTACTTTTTTGACATATTCATTCAACTTAAATTCGCTTATATATGTTAAAGCTCGTTCTTTATCTCTTATCTCCTCTGATTCCAAGTCCTTATCAATGAGGAGCTTTGTAGTTAATAGATTCTCCTTTAAAAGGGCCAATCCTCTACTCCTTGTGTATCTCATAAATTGAGATAATCTCAGGTTATTTGAATACCATTCTGCAAGTTCATTTTGCTCCAAGTTAGGTGGAGGATTCATAACCTGGGAAGGAATATAAGGATCAGCAAAAGGCACAAAATAGATGGAGGGAACAGCCTCTTTGTAAATTATGATGATTCTTTTTTGCTTTTCAGTGTCAGGTAGCTTCCATATTTCCTCGATCAAAATAAAAGACTCTTTTACCTTCTTTTCCAGCTCGGATGAAGAAGGCCATACCGTTGAACTAAGAAAGAAAATAGATGCTATCGATACTAGACTGATTATTTTCATAATATAGCCAACTATTGATTATATGGATTCGTATAAGAACCCCAATCATGCAAATCTGTCAGTATAACACTCCTGTTAATCTCCTTCTGCGAAAATAGGGTACAGTCCACGCGCTCGTTCCTCGCTTGGGACAGTCCCCAATTTTTACCTCCCTCATTTCAAATATGCCGAAGCACTAGACTTTCAATTGTTCAGCGTTTTCCAGTACCTCTTCAATTGTCCCGGTCATATAGAATGCGCGTTCCGGGATGTGATCGAGCTCCCCAGCAATAATCTTTTTGAACCCTTTCATGCTGTCTTCGAGTTTGACGTATTTGCCTTCGCGTCCGGTGAATGCTTCAGCGACGTAGAACGGCTGGGAGAGGAAGCGCTGGATTTTTCGGGCGCGGACAACGGTAATCTTGTCTTCATCCGACAGTTCTTCCATGCCCAGAATTGCAATAATGTCCTGCAGGTCTTTGTATCGTTGCAGGACCTCCTGAACCTGCTTTGCAGTGCGATAGTGATCCTGGCCGAGGATGCGGACGTCCATTATCCGGGAAGTGGAGTCGAGGGGATCAACAGCAGGATAAATTCCGAGTTCAGCAATTTGGCGCGAAAGCACAGTAGTGGCGTCGAGGTGCGAGAAAGTAGTTGCTGGCGCAGGGTCTGTGAGATCGTCTGCAGGAACGTATATTGCCTGGACAGAGGTAATGGAGCCTTTTCGCGTAGATGTGATACGTTCCTCCAGGTCGCCCAATTCAGTTGCCAGGGTGGGTTGATAGCCGACAGCGGAAGGCATGCGGCCGAGAAGGGCAGAGACCTCAGAGCCGGCCTGCACAAAGCGGAAGATGTTGTCAATGAAAAGCAAGACGTCTTGGCCGAGTTCGTCGCGGAAGTATTCCGCCATAGTCAAGGCAGCCAGCCCAACGCGGAGTCGCGCACCCGGCGGCTCATTCATCTGGCCGAAGACCAGGCAAGTCCGGTTCACTACACCTGACTCATTCATCTCAAGCCACAGGTCGTTTCCTTCGCGGGTCCGCTCTCCAACGCCTGCAAAAACCGAATATCCCCCATGCTCTTTTGCAATGTTATGAATGAGTTCCATGATGATCACGGTTTTCCCCACGCCTGCGCCACCGAACAGGCCTATTTTGCCTCCTTTGGGATACGGGGCGAGAAGATCAATGACTTTGATGCCGGTTTCGAAAATTTGCTTTGCAGGTACCTGGTCTACAAACGGCGGCGCCGAGCGATGGATTGGAAGACGTTGCTCTGGGTTAGGGAGCTTTCCGCGTTCGTCAATGGTTTCGCCCAGCAGGTTGAAAATATGGCCGAGACACTGCTCACCAACTGGAACGGTAATCGAGCCGCCTGTATCAGTAGCTTCCATGCCACGCACCAAGCCGTCGGTGGACTGCAGAGCGATACAGCGGACAACGTTGTTGCCGAGGTGCTGGGCTACTTCGACTGTGACATTGATGTTGCGTTCATTGTCGCTGATCTTGACCGCGTTAAGGATACTTGGAAGATGGCCTGATGGGAATTCAATATCAACTGTCGGGCCAATCACCTGTTTGAGCTTACCTTTGGTCATTTTAACATCCTTCGGAGATGTTTTGGTTAATCCTGTTGCATTCGTATGGCACGTCTTCGCGGTCGGCCAGGCCAGACATTAGTGTTTCATTAGCGCCTCGGCCCCGTGAATGATGTCGAGCAGTTCCTTCGTGATTGATGCCTGACGCGCCTTGTTGAGCTTCAGCGTCAGCGTATCCACCAGATCCTCGCAATTTTTCGTAGCATTGTTCATGGCTATCATACGCGAACTATGCTCTGCGGTTAGACTTTCCGCGAGCGCAATGGTCACACGTGCGTTCACGTATTGCGGAACGAGCTGTTCAACTATGCGATCCATCGTTGGCTCGACGATATAGTCAATTTCGGCCCCATCCGAGTGCTTGGATTCGGGCAACGCGTCAGATGCTTCAATTGGGAGAAGCTGCTCTACTATGGGCTTACCAGTTAAGCGCGTCACAAGGGTTGTATAGAGTAAGTAAACAGCATCGGCTGCTCCGCTGGTAAATTGTGTAAGCAAGAATTGGGCGATAGGTGTGGCCTGGTCGAGATCAAGTCGTTGGCTGAGATCAGTCCATTGCCCGATAACAGTCTGCCCATGTCGGGAAAAGTAGCGAGCCCCCTTCTTGCCAATACAGACCATAGCCGTGCGTGCTGCCGTAAGTTCTTCGAGAAATGCATTTGCCCGGGTAATGATTGTGCTGTTAAAGGCACCGCATAATCCGCGGTCGCCGGTAATGACGAGGAGAATGACACGCCGTGCCTCGCGCGGAGCAAAGAATTGATAATTCTGCATCTGGGGCGCAGCGGTCAGCCGGACAAGGAGATCCCGGAAGTGCTTGGCGTAAGGGCGCGCAGCGAACAAAATGGCCTCGATGCGTCTGAGCTTTGATGCCGAAATCATGCCCATTGCACGTGTCATTTGCTTTGTATTCTGCACCGAGCGAATTCGGCGTCGTAGCTGTCTGAATGATTCTGGCATTGTTTAAGGCACCTAACAGAAAGAGATGCCAAGCCGCAGCGAGAATTAAATTCGGTTTGTAGGGGCGGGGTCACCCCGCCTCTACAGCTTCTTTCCCCGGCTCCTTGGGTGTCCTGTAAACTGGCTTTTAAACTCCTTGATGGCCTTGATCATTTTCTTCTGCGACTTGTCGGACAACTCTTTGGCTGTATCAATTTCATGGGCGATATCGGGATAATGCTTTTCGTGATATGCCTTAAATTCGCGCTCAAAGCGCCGTACGTCTGCAGCCGGCAGATCGTCGAGAAACCCCTGCGTCGCCACGAAAATAATAATCACCTGGTCGGACAGCGGCATCGGGATGTATTGCTCCTGTTTCAATACCTCTACCAGTCGCTCTCCGCGAGTGAGCTGATCGCGGGTAGCTTTGTCCAGATCAGAGCCAAACTGTGCAAACGCTGCGAGCTCACGGTATTGCGCAAGGTCAAGCCTGAGCTTTCCTCCAACGTGTTTCATCGCTTTGGTCTGTGCATGTCCACCCACGCGCGAGACCGAAATGCCCACATTAATCGCCGGCCGCACACCGGCATAGAAAAGATCCGGCTCCAGGTAGATCTGGCCGTCTGTGATCGAGATGACGTTGGTCGGGATGTAGGATGAGATGTCGCCTGCCTGCGTTTCGATAATAGGGATGGCAGTAAGGGAGCCGCCTTTGAGATCGTCACGCAGCTTGGCTGCCCGCTCGAGAAGCCGACTGTGGAGGTAGAACACGTCGCCGGGATATGCTTCGCGCCCCGGCGGACGCCGCAGGAGCAAGGAGAGCTGGCGATAGGCGACTGCATGCTTGGAGAGATCGTCGTAGATAATCAGCGCGTGTTTACCATTGTAGAGATATTCTTCGCCCATGGCACACCCTGCATAGGGTGCAATATAAAGCAGAGAGGCTGGGTCGTCAGCGGTAGCAGCGACAACGGTAGTATGAGCCATCGCGCCATGCCTTTTAAGTGTGTCTACCACCTCCGCGACGCTGGAGGCCTTTTGTCCGATGGCGACATAGATGCAATGGACATCCGTATTTCTCTGATTAATGATTGTGTCTATTATAATAGCCGTTTTGCCTGTCTGGCGGTCGCCGATGATGAGTTCGCGCTGCCCGCGGCCAATGGGGATCATCGAATCAATTGCCTTGAGGCCAGTCATCAGAGGTTTCTTCACGGGTTGGCGTGATACTACGTTTGGCGCCTTGAACTCGATGGGGCGAAATTTCTCTGTGGCGATTGGTCCTTTTCCATCAATTGGCTGGCCCAGGGAATTCACCACACGGCCAAGCAGCGCATCACCCACAGGAACCGAGGAAATCCGGTCTGTCCGCTTGACAATATCGCCTTCTTTAATACCAGTATCAGAGCCGAATAGAGCTGCACCGACGCTGTTCTCGTCGAGGTTCAAAACCACGCCCATAATGCCACCGGGGAACTCCAGAAGCTCCCCGGCCATTGCTTTCTGAAGGCCGTAGATCGTGGCGATTGAGTCGCCGATCTTGAGGATTGTGCCAATATCTTCGATCTCAAGGGTGCTCTGATACTTTTCCAGCTCTTGCTCCAGGATTCTCGTAATTTCTTCAGGTCGCAGTCCCATAAGATATGCCTCGTTTGTTCTGCTTCAGCCCGTTCCATTTCCTGCAGGAATGAAAAGGCGCATTTCTTTATTCTTCAAACAGCGAGACCTCATGCAGTTTCGTCTTCAGTCTCTTCAGCTCTTCTTGCACGCTCGCGTCAACCACCTCGTCCTGATGCTGGAAGATGATTCCACCGAGAATCTGCGGTTCTACACGGTAGCTCAGGCGCAATGGGAAGCCGGTAAATTTCTCAAGAGCTTTGTGGAGGGGTGGCTTCTGGTCTTCCGCAAGTGTGATGGCTGTGATTACAATACCCGAATAGACGCCCTTATGTTCTTGAAGGAGTTTGTGATACTCAAGCAGGACGGGTTCGACATAAGCGACACGTCCTTTTGCCGTCAGGACCAGCAGCAGATTAAAGATAGGTTGGGCGTAGGCGTCACGAAAGAGTTTTGCCAGAACGGCCTGCTTGTCGGACAATGCGATTGTTGGGGCTTCAAGGAAAAAGCGCAGTCGGGCATTCTGTTGATACAGCTGAGCAAGTTCCTGAGCCTGGCGGGCAATAGACTCGATGGCCTGCTGCTTAAGCGCCACGTTAAAGAGCGCGTGCGCATAGGCTTGTGTAACGCTACGGTCAATTTCTTCCGGCATCAGTTTTTCTCTATGGTATCAATGAATGATGATATAAGCTGGCGATGTTTCGCCTCGTCCAGGCGCTCTTTAATAATCTTCTCCGTGGCCAGCAAAGTCATTTTGATAATGTCTTGTTTCAGCTGCAACCGGGCTTTGGCGACTTCCAGCTCGATATTCTGTTGCGCCTTGTCGGTAATCTGGCGTGCGTCCTGGCGCGCCTTATCCGCTATTTGCTGCGCCATACGGCGACCGTCTGCAATGGCGTCCTGGATGATGCGGCGTGCTTCGACATCAATGTTTTTTAGCTTTTCGTTGTAGTCGTGCTCTAGTGCAATAAATTTTTCTTCCAGCGCTTTGATGCGGTCGAACTCTGAGGAAATCTTCTCCTTGCGCTCATCAAGCAGTTGGAGCAAGCGACCCCAGGCAAACTTTTTCAGAATCCAGACAAATACCAGGAAGGCAATTATCTGCGTCACAATCTCAGCAATGGCTTTATGGACCTTGGGATCACTCAGGGTTGTAAGCAACGATTGCAGCACCCGTCACTCCTTTGCATAAGATACACGTAAGATGCACGCGCGAGCCTAGATCATCCCACGCATGCCACGTGCCATTTGTCATCAGCAGCTGCTTCAGCGCACCAGGAAGCGCGCCAGGAAGATGGAAATCAGGGCGTAAATCGTGATTGCCTCAATGAATGCGCAGCCAATGATCATGGAGGTCTGGATCTTACCTGAGGCCTCCGGCTGCCGGCCAATTGCCTCCATGGCGGAACTCACTGCGCGGCCCAGGCCGAATGCTGATCCGAGCGCAGCAATTCCCAATCCGATTGGATACGCCAGCGACAGCGCAACATTTGCATCCATTAAACGTCTCCTCTCGCAAAGTCTAGGATTGTCTCATCCTTGTCTGATCTTGTCTCGCCTGCTCAGGGCTGTTCCTCGTGCGGCAAGACCAGGAGTATATAGATCGTTGACAGAATCGCAAAAACCGCTGCCTGAACCGTTCCTAAAATGACCGCCAGGAAGAACGGAATAATCTGAATGGGAAACCCGATTGGAATAGCCTCGAATCC
>CAZVVA010000054.1:13732-19644 GCA_964630455.1 uncultured Candidatus Sumerlaeota bacterium | reverse complement strand
AAAAAATCAAAAGGCGGCCTGTGCAATTTTCCCGCCTTAACTGTAGTAAAGTTTTTATTGACATGTATGGGGCAACATTGTATACAATAGATAAACTTTAAGGGGTAGAGTCATCTTTTTTAATCTAAGAAGGAAAGGAGGGTAACTGGATGAAAAAGGCTTATGTGTTAGTATTTATTTTGGTAATGTGTCTTGGAGTTACTGCCTATGGCGCGCTTCCGTTTTCAGACCCGTTCGCATCTGGAGGTCCCGACGCTGGATGGACCGAGTGGTTTAATACTGGTGGTACCCTCACCTGTGTCTCCTCCGATGTGGACTGGCGCACGGTGACCGTCAACCCGCCCAGCGGAAGCGATGGCTATTTTGGCAAGTCGACCTTCAACGCCTCTACCTACGCCTCTCATGGTTGGAAAGCTGGTGAGATAACAGATACCAACTACACCGCCGAAGTCAAAATCTTTGTCCCTCAGGTAAGCGGAGTAGCGGAACCGGATGATTATCTCTACCAGCAGCTCCTGGTCTTTGTGGACCAAGGCGCTGGACAATACGTCCGCCTTCATTCTCAGTACAACGACGACACCGCAAACCGCTGCAGAGTACAGATAGTTCTGGGCGTCTTTCAGAAGACCGTGTCTCAGGCTTCAATCTGGAGTGGTGGAGATGCGTGGCATACGTTCAAGGCGGTGATGGGAAACAACTTGCCCCAGGGTGACTTTTATATAGATAGTACCCTGATTAGCGGCGCCACGATCAGTTGGGCTACCGAAGGCCCAACGGTCACGAAGGGACGATTCGGATTTGGGCAATTCATCGACGGCATAGGCACGCGGAGCATCTATGTTGACGGCTTCTCGGCTGTCGCCAACCCAACGAGCGTTCCGGATTGGCCTCAGTACGAATGATTATATCTCGGAATGGTTTTGAGAATGGACCCTGGACCAATCGGTTTGGGGTCTTGTTTTTATTATGTCTTGTAGCGACGGCCCAGGCACATTCGGACGTGCCTTCGACAAAAACGCTTGAGCGAGTGCTCAGCACCCTCTGGATTGAGGAACGTCACTACGATGATCTTCCTGAGTGTGACCGCTGGAGGCGAATGCGTGAGGATTTTGCCTTTGATACTTGGCTGGCAGCGCGAGCGAGTAGTGAGGGGTATACGCTGACAGAAAATGAACGTGCGATGCTGGACTGGAGTCGCCAGGTCCTTGAGAACGTATATCTTTCTGAGGCTCTGGCGCGCCGGGAAACTCCACCATCTTCAACGGTTGCTGGTATGGCAGCGGCATACGGCTGGATCCGCCCGCTTCCCGAGCGCTTCGAAGTCTCCTATCTCTTTATAGACACCTCCCGGGCACGTAGGGATTCTGAGCGGGCTTCCCTCAAGGAACGCGCACGACGTATCAAGGAACAGCTCACGACTGAGAATTTCGAGGCAATGGCGCGGATCTGGAGCGATGTGCCAAGTGCCGAAAATGGAGGTTCTCTATTGTTGATTTCGTTGGAGAATCGTGGACCGACATTTTCCTCCCACGTACGCCAGACTCAGCCAGGCACGATTGGCGGTCCCTGGAAAACTCGTTCTGGATGGAACATCCTCTATGTTCGCCGCCGCCTTCCACCCTCGCAACCACAATTCACAGCGGATCAGCTTACTTCCATGACCGCCCGGGTGCTGGCCAATGAGAGGGTTAAGGCTCTACGACGATCTCCCGAACAGTTTTATCAGGCCTGGAAACAGTATGCGTCGGAAAAGGAAAAGACGACCCGAGAGGAAATGGTTTGGCATGAGAATTTCTTGCTCATGAAGCGATATGTGGAGGATCTTCTGAATAAAGAGTCCCCCTCGGAAGAGGCTCTGAAGACGCTCTACAATGAGCGGCTCGACCGGCTTAGTGTTTCGCCACGCAAGCGTGCCAGGGAGATACTGCTCACATCCGACGACTGGACAACTGAAGCGACGGTTGAGGCATGGCTTAAGCGGCGCATTGTGCGTGACCGTGCCCGTGAAATTCGCCAGCGCATTATCGAAGGAGCCGACTTCGCTGAGATGGCCCGGCAATTTTCAGCTGCGCCTAGTGCTGCGTCGGGAGGTGATATCGGCTGGGTGCAAATGCCCTCGTCATTTCTCGTTGACACTACATTGGCTGCCCTCAAGCCTGGCGAGATTAGTCCGCCAATGGTCACTCCAAAAGGCTATTGGCTGGCGAAACTGGAAGAGGTGGAGCAGCGCCGAACAATGACCTTTGAAGAGGCTCGCCCTGGCCTCGAATTGACCTGGCGAGCACAACGCCGAAAAGCCATCCTCTCAGATCTAAAAGAAGCATGGGCTAGCGAAACTACCATAGCCCACACCCCACTGAGAAGTAAAAAATGAAGTATGCCAATCTTGCCACTGCTGTCCGGAATTCTAACCTTACACGCCGACTGTTGCCTGCCTTGGTCCTGGCTTTATTAGTGATTTTCTTCTACCTGCCTGCACTTCGGGGTGGGTACGTCTGGGACGATGCCGATGCCATTGTCGAGAACCCGCACAATCGCTCGCTCCGGGGACTCTGGATCATCTGGAGCAAGCCAGCCTATATTCCCCTGGGGCACTATTGGCCTCTAACGTTCACGAGCTTTTGGATCGAATATCAACTGTGGGGTGCTGCCCCTTTTGGCTATCATCTTATCAATGTGCTGTTGCACGCGCTGAATGCAATTCTTGTATGGATTGTGCTCCGCCGGATGGTCGGGATAAGTAGTGCAGGCGCATGGGTTGCTGCTGCACTTTTTGCACTGCATCCAATGCAGGTGGAATCCGTCGCGTGGGTGGTCGAACGAAAAAGTCTCCTCGCCATGCTGTTTTACCTGCTATCAGCACTGGTTTACGAACGATTTGTCCGCGAAGGGACAGGCCGCTTTTACGTGCTGAGCCTGGCACTGTTCACCGGCGCAATGCTCAGCAAGACGATCGCGGTTACTTTGCCGATTGCGCTGGGTCTATGGCACTGGTATCGCGGAGACCGATTGAATTCGAGGGCATTGCTGAGGCTAATGCCCTTTTTCTTTGTAGGTGCGGTAATTGCAGCGATCCACGTCTATTTTTTCCTGGGCAGCCAACCTGCCTCGGCTCTACCTTTGCTCAATAGGCTAGTAATTGCGGGGCAGGGCATTTGGTTCTACGTAGGCAAGCTGCTCTGGCCCCATCCGCTGATGACAATTTATCCGCGCTGGGACATCAATCCGGCGAGCTTGGGACAATGGGCCTACCTGGTGGTGTTCTTGTCAGTGTTAGTGGCGTTATGGTTGCTGCGGCGCAAAATCGGACGTGGCTTCCTGGCAGCCCTACTCTTTTTCAGCATTTCGATTGCGCCTGTCCTCAATCTCATTGACCAACCCTATTTTACAGCTATGACATTTGTTAACGATCACGCAGTCTATCTTCCAAGTCTGGGGCTATTCGCCTTGGTAGGGGCATGCTTGGTACGACTGTTTCGGGCAGAAAGGTTGGTTCGGTCCGTCGTTGTCATTCCCAGCTGCGTGTTGCTAATTGCGGGAATGGGCGTCCTGACCTGGAGCCAGGCTTCCTTGTATAAGGATATGGAAACTCTCTTCAGCGACGCGGTGAAGAAGAACCCACAGGCCGGTACAGCGCACTATAATCTGGCGCGCGCATTGATAGGCCGTGGTCAAATCGACCGCGCCCTTCATCATTATCAGACAGCTTCTCGCCTGAACCCGAATGATTCCCTGGCACGCCTCGGGCAAGGAGTGTGCTTGTTGCACCTCGGCGACACCGCAGGTGCTGAAACCCAGTGGCGTGCAGCTCTGGAAATAGATAAGGATTCCCCCGAGGTGCATGTTAATCTCGCAGTGCTTTGCATTCAAGAAAAGCAGTGGGATGAGGCAATTGCACACTGCGAGGCGGCGTTGCAGCGACGGCCTGCTTTGGCCGATGCCCACATCAACCTGGGAACCGCATTGTTTGGTAAGGGAGCAGTAGAGCAGGCGGCCAGCCATTTCGAACGCGCACTCATATTGAACCCTGACCTTCCCAATGCCCACGTCAACCTTGCCAAAGCCCTTACCGCTCTGGGACACCGGGAGAAGGCAATAACTCATCTACAAGAGGCAATAGACCTGGACCCTAAGGACGTGGAGACTCGGCTTGACCTAAGTAAATTGCTCAAAGCAGTGGGACGTACACGCGATGCCGCTGCACAGCTGGAGGAAGCCCTTCGTTTTCGGCCGGAAGACCCAATCCTCCATTATTGCATCGGCGTTTTGTTTTCTGAACTGAACAATCCTAAAGGCGCGCAGTCTCATCTGCGCAAGGCCCTGCGGCTTAAACCCGATTGGATAGAAGCGCTCACGAATCTCGGCTGGATTCTTGCCACTTCAAAGGATGCCGCCGTGCGCAATGGAGAAGAAGCAGTGCGCCTGGCACAGCAGGCCAATGCGCTTTCAGACGGGCGCCATCCGGGGATACTAGATACCCTGGCCGCAGCCTATGCAGAGGCTGGGGAATTCGAACAGGCATGTGCAACGGCAGAGCAAGCACTCAGCCTCTCGCGCAATACACAGCCTCCTGAGTGGATTGCCGAGGTCAAGCAGAGACTGGAACAATATCGCTCCAATCAACCGCACCGCGACTAGTGCTCGGACACGCATCCACTTTCAATTCCCCCTTAGACCGGAAAGGCCTTGTACGATACCGCCGGTTGACTGGCCTGAAGACGCTCTATCCTGTGCAAACTTCGACATCTGCCCCTTTCGCCAAAGACAATAGTGGTGACGCGGAGCCACTTGCTTACGGCTCACTATAAAAATAGTTCGTGCACATAAACACTGAAAATTTGGGCTCTTCTAAGATTTTTGTGCAATAAAAACAAATTCATTATAAGAATGCCATTAATGCATTGTCATAGAGAAATTGCCAGGAGGCGAGTCGTATCGCCTTAATGAGGCTTTGTCTAATGAGGGCATATTAGCAATGGTTTTCCACGTTGTAGCGGTCGGATTTATCCGACGATCAAATATGCAGTGAATCCGCCCCGGTCGGAAGCTACATCAGAGGCGCATGCCGCGTAATCGAAGAGATAACGGGCGAACACGCCCGCCGCGGCGGGTCACCCCTGCGATTATCAAGAATATTCGCTGCCTGCATGGCGTCTTGTAGGGGCACCCTGCAGCGTGCCCCTACTATGTATAATTACCCAAACAATTATTGAAAATCCATAATCGCACATTTGTCGCATGAATGCGACCGCTACAACAATTTGTCGAACAATTCCAACGTCATTGATCTTGAATCGACGATTATGCTGTCTTCCTTCGGAGCTTCTTTCACATGCCAGGCGGGAATTGCTATTGCAGAAGTGCACAAATATTTTAGAAGAACCAAAATTTGGAGACAAGCACCTGGTTCCGATTAAAACCATCCGAAATTCAAGAGCCCCAAAAGATCATATGGCGCGAATGGTCTTCTCATCAATTTTCCCCTGCATTGTTTGAAAGAACTTTTGCTGGCAATGTCGGCCCAGAGTCCGCGAAACGGAAAAAATGCGGTTATTGTAACTAGCTTCTCGATTTTTCTTGCAGTTGAATCACACTTCGGATCAATCACACACAACCCATTCATTTCGCTTTTAAACACGGCGGCCGCTAAAAATTGGCAATTCTTTGAATGACTACCCGAGGGTCACGGCGAATCTTTTCGCTGGATCAAAAGGGCAGAGAAACTAAAGGTTCATGTGGGTCGTAGACTAAAGCGACCTGCCCGGGCGTACGCGCTTGCTCTTCAAAAACCATGAGCACGTTCTCGCGTTCGAGCCACGGCTCAGGCAAATAGTAATCCTCCTGAGGGCCAATCTGCCAGTAACGGCCGATATTATGCCCGTTCAGATAGATCTGCCCTTTGCCCATGCCGC
>CAZVVA010000054.1:7455-13722 GCA_964630455.1 uncultured Candidatus Sumerlaeota bacterium | reverse complement strand
TGCCTGCGGAAGCGTAAAGCGAGAGCGATAAAACGCCAGGCCCCGCGACGCACCCTTCAACGGCTGGAAGGATGTGTCGCGCGGATGCTCGTCAAAACTCTTGAAATACCACGCCCCGTCTAACTTCTCCGTCTTTGTGTAGCGATAGAGCCGCACACCTGATAATATGTCACGGTCTTTCAGCTGGTAAAAATAAATCTTGATCCAGTTCCTCCCTCCATGCACGTAGCGATCCAGGCTCAACTCCTGGAATCCTGAGTCCATGCGACCGCAATGCTGCATGATGAGCTGATTGTTACAGAAAATCCAGCAGAACCTTCCAATGTTCTGAAGCGACAGGTGTACCCCTTCCTCCTGCCTGATACGGAAGCTGAATTCCACGCTGCTTGTCTCTGGCTCTTCTTTTTTAATCCACGTTTTGGTTTGCCAGGTCCACCACAGGAGTTTCATCAGGTTGTCGCGCTCCCGCCATTTCGGTTCCTTAATTGGAATCTCCTGCGCGTCCAGAAACACCGGCCCGTAAATCCCTTTGCGCTCGCCCAGTTGCATGCCGAAATTCATCCGCCCTAGATTATCCACCAGAAAAACCAGCTCGTTCCTTCCTGGCCGCAGGTACACGGGCACCGGCCCCATGGTTGCATCCTTGCCCCGTCCCCATACTTTTTGCTGACGACCGTTGACAAAAATATGTAGCCGGTCTGCAGCGCCGCTAAAAAAGAGCATATTGCGCCTTCCCCACTGCCCAGCATAAGTCGTTTTATACCACGAATATCCCCAATTGTGATTCAGAGCGCCCAGAGGGCGTGGGGCGTCTATGGCACGCCATCCGCTTCCTCTTCCCTCAATCTCTGGAAATATACTGCAGACCTCCCAGTCTTTCACAACCGGCAATGCCGGGAGCCTCGCATCCCACGAATAGCTCTTCTCGTGTTTGCCTCCTTTACCAAGAATCGTAATGCTTGCGTGGCCCTGCTCGCGCGGAAAACAGACCTGCGCCTTGCCTTCCGTGGCTCCGTCAAAAAGTGCTGGCCCCACGATTAACTCCCTCTCGCGAAACCACGATCTCTGAGCTGTAGGAAAATTCAGCGCAACGATGTGCAGCCCATTGCACTCAACCGTTACGATCTGCTCGCCTCTGGGAAATTGAAACATCGCTTTATTCCCATTGACGCTGATTACACCCGGTGTCGCGGCCTGACCGTAAACCACCAGGGCAGGGGTGCCTTCCACCTCGATAATCCCCAGAATCTGGCCATTACAGTAATCAATCAACCACGGTGAGGTGCCGCGAAGCCATCGCGTTATTTGCGTCCTGGATTCGATTCTTAGCTCCAGCGGCAGGGCAATCGCGTCGAAATCTGCCAGCGAAACTGTCAGACGTGTTCCATTTGGAAGCGTAACGATCGTGTCGGCCGGTTCAGTGTTATTATCATGCTTACGCAAGAATAGCATCTTGCCCTGTGGTGATTTCAACACCGTCTTTTTGAACTCGCCTTCGACCTGCACGGCACTTTCTGTTTCACGATCAAAGTCACACGTTGTAAAAAACCCGGCAAACTCCCGCGCAAAATCGTGCACCAGCTTACAGCGATAAAACTTCTCGGTTGGCTGCCCTGCTTCAGAAAGCAACGTATCGTAATCATAGCTCGTGGTGATAAACATCTGATCATTAGGCACAGTACGGCCACCGAAAAATCCGAAGTTAGTCCCCCCGTGAAACACGTAGTAATTGAGCATCGAATATTGTGAGAGGATTGAGAGAGCGCGTTTTGCAGTTTCGCGCGGCGTCTTGATCACTGGCGGCTCGCTTCCCCACGCGTCAAACCACCCGGACCAGAACTCCAGCATGATACTTGGCGCATCGGCCTGGAGTGAGCGAGAGTACTTCTGAATCCCCGCCTCGAGATTGTCCCAGCCATTGAAACACTCAATCGTGTCGGCAATAGGCGCAAATCCAAAATTGCATACTATAATCGGAATTTCGATACCTGCAGCGCGAAAGGTGCGGTTGATGTGCTCGAGATAAGCTGTGCCACCGGGCCGGTCGCGAAATAGATACTCGTTCTCATTCTGGATGAGAATTACGGGGCCCCCTCGCGTTATCTGGTGCTTGACAATGATTGGCAGAATTCTTGAAAACCAGATGTCAGCATAGTAAAGATAGGTCTTGTTGTTCGTCCGGTACTCAATCTGCGGCTTGTCCTCCAACCACGGTGGAAATCCGCCGAAATCCCACTCTGCACAGACGTAAGGCCCGGGCCGCAGAATCACGAACATGCCGAGATACTTACAAATCTCGAGAAGAGACTCGATGTCATTATCGCCCGAGAACATCCACTTTCCTTCCTCGGGTTCGTGAAAATTCCACGGCAAAACCGTCTCAATACAATTCAGCCCACACATCCTGGCCTTCAGCAGCCGATCGCGCCAGAGCGCCCGTGGTATCCGAAAATAGTGGATCGCGCCCGACGTCACCCAACGCCGCTCCCCGTTGATCACAAAGCAATTCTTGTCGTACGTAATACTACCCTTTCCGGGGAAACTCGGTTGCAGCCTTTGCCGAGCCTTACCCAGGCGAAAGAAATCCAGGATAGAATATGGCGCAAAGAGTAACCCTGTGCCGAGAAACGTCGTTTTCAGAAACTCGCGCCGGTCTACTCGCTTTCCCATGACTCCATGCTCCAGCTGAAAATTTTTCTCTTGCGCACCGCCTCGGTTCCTCTATACTCAGCAGCTAAGACCACGAAATATGCGTGAAGCAACCGCATCCGATATGTCTCACAACACCTTTTTCCGCAAGGGAGGCTTTCTATGAAACGACTGCTCGTCGCAATGATTTGCTTGGTACTAATACCTACCATGGTAGGATTCGCAAGCAAAAAAACAGACATACAATCCGGATCCACCCTTGATGCCCTCCCATTTCTCCAATCTTACCATGCCAAACGAATTTCCAGTGCAGACAAAACAGGAGGAAATCGCGACGCGATTCGGATCGAGCCTGGCGAGACCGCAACGCTCGCCGAAATTGACGACCCGGGCTGCATCACCCACATCTGGTGCACAGTGGACGGCGGAAAGTATTACCCACGAAAGCTGGTGTTACGAATGTACTGGGATAACGAAACCAAGCCCAGCGTCGAGGCCCCACTCGGTGACTTCTTTGGCGTGGGTCATGGCCTCAACCGCAATTACGTCTCGCTCCCCTTCGCGGTTTCCTCAAATGGCCAGGCACGCAACTGCTTCTTCAAGATGCCATTTGCCACACATGCCTTAATCCAGGTAACCAACGAAGGCCTGGAGCCTGTGCACAGCTTTTATTATTATATTGATTACCGGGTGCTGGATGAGCTACCGCGCAATGCGACACGCTTCCACGCCCAGTACAACCAGGCCTTCCCCTGCACGACGGAAGACAATTACGTTATTCTCGAGGCCAAAGGCCAGGGTCACTATGTAGGCTGCAATCTGAGCGTGGAAGGTACAGCCAGGAGCTGGTGGGGAGAAGGCGATGATATGATCTATATTGATGGCGAGACCACTCCGTCGCTGGCTGGCACAGGCACGGAAGACTACTTTTGCGATGCATGGGGCATGCGCGAATTTGCATCGCCCTACTACGGGTGCACTCTCTGCGAAGGATTTTACAGGCCGGGCCAGAAAACCACCATGTATCGCTTTCACATCGAGGATCCCATTCCATTTCGCAAAAGTATTCGTGTCACCATCGAGCACGGCTCGGAAAACGACCGGGCCGACAATCTCTCCAGCGTCGCCTATTGGTACCAGACTGAGCCACACACGCCGTTCACGACTCTTGCGTCCGTATATGAGCGCCTGATCGAAGATGGAAGGGTATTATATGAAGCACAGATGCTGGAGAAGCGCGCCCAGACAGCAGTGGCGGCTGAAGAATGTTCCGACATTATCGCAGATTGTGAGAAATTCATCACCATACATCCGGACCACGAAACCATAGGCAAAGTACGCATCGTTGCTGGCTTAATGCACGAGAGGCTCGGCAAGTACAAAGAAGCTAAAAGTATCTACCGCCAAATAGCGTCGGACTTTCCAAGAAAAACTGCTCTTGGCAGGCAGGCGCGAGCCCAGCTCCGAATAGTCCGCCGTCAGGCTCGAATCAGCAAGAAATTCGAGGTCAATGATGTGCTGGCTCTGGAAACGCGCAATGCCTTTGGCTATCAACTCGATTTCACCGCATACCGTGAAACGCCGGACTGGATAAACAGCTTCTCGAAGAGTCAAGCCCCGGGGCTCTACGGCACAGGTTCCCGCTTCACCTACGCTAAAACACCGGACAGCATGGCAATCATCACCCCTGATATTCCTGTGGAAGGCCTCTATGAGGTTTACGTTACCTGGGGCACGGGCGCTAACGCCTATAACGTCCCCTACGTTGTTTATCACGCAAAGGGCATGACAGAGATCGTTCTTACGCAAGACGGGAGGGGTGGCGAAGGTGAGGCGAACTGCGATCGCTGGCACAAGTTAGGAGCTTTCTGGTTCCCGGCCGGTCGCGATGCGAGTCGAGCAGCCGTTTCGGTTAAGGCGGGGGCGTCGCCTCAAGAAATTCGTCCTTCGCGCGGCCACGAACGCCGGGTCTACATGGATGCAGTGAAATTCCTTCTCATTGAACCCGCGGAACCACAGCCAAAAACCCTTTTCCAGAAACTCCTTTTCTGGAAATAGATGTGCAATGTCGTGAATGCTGGCAAGTACGCCTTTGGCGGGCGGCCCTATTGATTTGGACGCACCCACACGGATGTCACAAGGACGACCCATCGGGCTATTGTAGGGGCGTTCAATTGAACGCCTCTCATATCGGTGGGGCGGTAGTCCCTTCTTCGCGCTCGATTTTCAGCATCACGAGCAGCCGATTCATCGTCAGCCCTTGAATCACCAGAGAGAAAAAGACAACAGCAAACGCAGAGAGCAGAATCAGACGGCTGATGTCACCGTATATTCCCTGATAGGAACCGATCACTTCGCGCATGTGCGGAAGTCCCAGCACCAGCGCAATGGGGATTGATCCGCGCAACCCGCACCAGAACAACACATGACTCCAGCGAAATGGAATACTATCGCCGAGCCGATTGGCAATCTGCACGGTTGGATACACGGTTATAGCTCGCGCGATCAGGACAACAGTAATCGCCGGTATGACCTCCAGCAAATGTGCCACCAAGCCGCCCGTGAGTAGCGCACGTAGTTCAAGACCGATCAGCAAGAACAAAATCGAATTCACAATAAAATCCACAGCCTCCCAGAAGGTCAGTACCGTAACGCGCGTCTTTTTGGACATCGAAAACAGCGTCCCATAGTTTCCAATGATCAATCCTGCCATTACTACTGCAATTATACCGGAGACGTGGAGCATCTCCCCTACCCAGAACGCACCATAGGCCAGCACAACTGTGATTGAAACCTCCAGCAGGTGATCGTCAATTCGTTTCAGAATCGCATACGCCACATATCCTAATGCCGCACCAACCACCGCCCCGCCGAACGCAACCCAGACGAATTCAGCAATCGCTCCCGACACATGAAATTCATGGTGCCCCGTGAGTATCCCTACAATAATGCCAAACACCACAACGCCCGTGCCGTCGTTAAACAGACTCTCGCCTTCTACAATCGTGCGCAGCCTCTTCCCTACACCCATTTTCCCAAAAATTGCCAGCACGGAGATCGGATCCGTAGGCGAGATCAACGCGCCAAAGAGGAGGCCAAATATTAACGGCACCGACCAGATCGCACTCAACATCACGCCAATCGCAATCGTTGAAACCACCACGCCAAAGATCGCCAGTATGCTGATCGGTCGGAAATTCTCACGCAAATGCTGAAGATCGAGTTGCAGGCTCCCCTGGAACAGCAACGGAGGCAAGAGGAGTGCGAAGATCATTTCCTTAGTGATGCCGATCTTCTCCGGCTCGGGACCGATCTTTGTAACGGCAATCACCAGACCAACAATCACCAGCGCAATCGTGTATGGCAGCCGTACTATCTTGACAGCTATGGCCACCACACATGCCAGTAGTAATAATCCAATGTATGCGCCCAGGAGCTCCGTCATTTGCAGCTCCTCCTTAGCTCATTTTGGGCTTTCCGTCCTCTGATAACGAAAACAATCAGCCAAGTCAACGCCAAAGAATAGAGGGGCGTATTGCAATACGCCCCTACGAAAAATTTTGGTTCTTGGGATTCCATAATGCGTGGTTTTCATAGCATTGATTGGGCTTCACATTC
>CAZVVA010000054.1:0-7355 GCA_964630455.1 uncultured Candidatus Sumerlaeota bacterium | reverse complement strand
TTTAATTAAACGCCCTTTTAAAGCGCCTGTCCCTCCTGATATTCCAGTTGACTTCAGGTCTTAGCCGTTTTTTTAATCAGACAATGATGGTAGGGGCGTATTGCAATACGCGCCTACGAAAAATTTTAGTTCTTGGGATTCCATAATGCGTGGTTTTCATAGCATTGATTGGGCTTCACATTCATCAATTGTAGGGGCGTTTAATTAAACGCCCTTTTAAAGCGCCTGTCCCTCCTGATATTCCAGTTGACTTCCCATCTCACCAGCATTTTAAATAAAACCACCTATGGTAGGGGGCGTATTGCAATACGCCCCTACGAAAAATTGCGATGACCGACATGTACGAACCACGCACGTATCGTAATTTCGTCCAGGCGAAGAACCTCAAGAGCTTCACTGTTCGAGTTGAGGAAACTGACCTGTACATTTCCGTAGGGGCAGATTATAATCTGCCCTTACTCAATGAGGCGCGCACTGCAGCAAGTCAGGCACGCCAGCTTATTCAAACCTACACCCACGCCCATCCCGAATTTCAGAATTCTCTCAAACCGCTGCCGCTCACGCCTGATGCCCCGCCATTGGTGCGCACCATGATTGAGGCCGGCGCGACCGTTAGCGTCGGCCCTATGGCCGCAGTGGCAGGAACCATTGCGGAACACGTTGGCCGGGGGCTTATTGATCATTCACCGGAAGTCATTGTCGAAAATGGCGGCGACATTTTCATGCGTTCCCTCATGGCACGCACGGTCTCGATTTATGCAGGAAATTCTCCCCTATCAATGAACGTAGGAATACGGGTAGGGCCCACGCCTGAGGGTCTTGGAGTCTGTACGTCATCTGGAACTGTTGGCCACTCGCTTAGCTTTGGAAGGGCTGACGCGGTAATGGTCATTGCATCCTCGACTGCACTTGCGGATGCAGCTGCAACAGCGCTCTGCAATCGAGTGAAAACTGAAGCGGATGTTGAGCCGACCCTAGCTTTTGCAGAGACGATTGAACGAATTCAGGGAGTGGTAATTATTCTGGGCGAACGCCTTGGCGTGTGGGGGGCAGTTGAGCTGGTTAAACCCGGCACGGCCTAGCCAGTGTCTGCTAATACGTAAGGGCGTATTGCAATACGCCCCTACAAAAAATTCATTATAGGAACGGATTAGAATCCGTGCCTATCGCTATTTTGTCATTTTGTAGGGGCAATTCATGACTTGTGCGCCTCAGGTGCAATTGCCACTACGTTGGTAGCACGGCCAATTATCTCAATTGGCAAGAAGGCGAGATGCGTCAAAAATAGACTTCAATCGCCTGCGTCGGGCACACCTTCACGCACGCCTCGCAGGCAATGCACTTCCCGGCATCGTAGTCTACTTCCATTGTAGCGCGGTCAATCACCAGCGCCTCCGTCGGACAAAACACTGTGCAGACGCCGCAGTGCGTGCATTTCTCATCATTGCGCTTGATATCCTGCGCCAGCGGGTCAATCTGGACGTTTAACCTGTTAAGATATTCAAGTGCGCTATCGACATCTTTCTCTTTCCCGCTCACTTCGAGAATCAGCAATCCTTCTTTATTCGGTATAATGTTCGCCTTGAGAATGTTAAATGTGATTCCGTAATCCTTCACCAGCTGACAGATAATCGGCTTATCAATAATTGCCAGTGGAAAATGTAACACCAGGCGTCGTGATATCATGGCCAGCTATACTCCTTCTTATCCGCCTAAGGCAGATTGCTTTACCCTTCAGGGTGAACTTTCAGGGTGAACCCTACATTTGCGGTTGCCCACCTCGTTTCACTTGCTACCCCGCGAATAAGGCAGATGTAGGGGCGGTTCGCGACTTGTACGCCTCAGGCGTAACCGCCCCTACTTTATTTGGCGACCTTGTCTACCGGACGCTCCACAAAACCTTTAAACGTATATCCACTTCCAACGGATGGAAGCAATTGCACGGGTTCGCCCAGCAAAAACTTGCCTTTTTGAATCCATTCCTTGAGTGTCAACGCGACTTTCCGCGCCTTGGGATAACTTGAAAGCGGCCCCGTTGGAACCGTTTTTCCATTAATTGTAATCTTGCCGGTCTTCAGCTCCTTATAATTCACCTCACCCAGCGTTTTGGGTTCGCGCTGTGGATACGCAATACTATAATCCATAATCGGGGCATAAATCTCCTCGTCGCGAATCGCAGTATAGCGCACAATCTCCTCGTTGAGAATCGGAATAGGAATCCCCAGGCCCACAATCAACGTACATCCATAGCCAATGAAACTCGCACCCATGAGCCACCCAGGTTTCATCTCCTTAAGATCCCCAAGCACCGAAATCGTTCCGCCCGGCATGCGTACACAGCCATTCTCCGACCGCGGAACTTCTGGATTATGCTGCGTCCCTTGCCAGACAACGTAGCCCGTGCCGCCACCGAGAAAAATTCGCGTGCCAATCCCAATGGTCTTAAACAGTGGATCATTCAGCAAGGGGCTAAGCTGCCCGGCGCTGCAGTAGTTAGCATTGCCAAAATTGGGCCTAAGCACACCGAGGTAGGTATAAATTGTGCGGTCGTTGCCCGCATTCACTGCCACGTTATAGTTCTGATATGCATTGCGCGGATTAAACAGAAACGCTTCGTTTAGATCCTTGATGTTGAGCCAGCTATCCAGCTTCTTACGCGGATAGCAATCCGTTCCGTAGCCTTCAGCCTGCAGACGAATGTCCTTGCCCGCTACTAGATCGTGGATCACGTGCCCACCACCGTACGGGAAGTTGCCGGGAAATACCTTATTCAACGGATCTTCTACAGGGGATTCGGTGCATCCAATGTACATATCCGCAGCCGCCAGTCCACAGCACGCCATCACCCCATTCAGCCATGCCTTCTGAATCTTCAGCCGAGGTTTCGTGTGGCCGATATTCAAAAACGCTCCTGATGAACACATCGGCCCAAAGGTTCCGGTGGTGACAACATCCACCTCTTCGGCGGCTTTCTTTGCACCCTTCTGATCCACGATGTCAATAATCTCCTCCGCCGTGACAACGACTGCCTTGCCTTTACGAATTTTCTCGTTAATCTCTGCGTACGTCTTTGCCATAAGTTCCTCCTCCAGTGTTCTGAGACCTGTCTGCCGACAGGCATGGGTGGAAGTGAGCAGAAAACGAAAACCGGTGGAAAGACTAGATGCAAAATCTGAGTGGGGGCGCTAAATCTAACGCCTCTACAAGTCAGAGTCAGGTATATCCTGAGGCAAGGAGAGCAAAAAAAGACCCTTTCCGGCTGGGAAAGGGCTTGCGTGCAGCATTTACTCTCATCTCTCGGACCTACAATAAGATCCGCAGGAATTGGCACCTGACGTCTTGCTCAGACCGGTTGCCGTGGCTTCACCGGGCCCGTCCCTCTGCCACTCTTGATAAGAGCTTCCGAAAAATAAATTTCCGAACTCTTTATTTGTCAAAGAAGTACTTTTTCCTTAGAATATCGCGTTCCTCCAGTCAAGCTATTTTTTCGGCAAAGTCGCATTCTTCATAATGCAGGGATTCAACATGCTGAACCTCTACATCAGTCAGCATAGCATATTGTAGGGACAGATTATAATCTGTCCCTACTGTTCGAATCGCCTATACGCGCCCCATTGTTATGCTTGATCGGGGAACATGGATTGTGATAGTTACTATGAATCACAGAGCTAATGTAGGGGCTGTGGCAAGCACAACCAGAGATATTCCTGTTAATGAAACGAAAAATCGGCATCACCACAACTGTCCCGGTTGAAATCATCCTCGCTGCGGGAGATATCCCCGTTGACTTGAACAACGTATTCATCACTGGGGATGATCCGAACCACTGGGTCAACGTGGCTGAGGAGCACGGCTATCCGCGTTCGCTGTGCGGGTGGATCAAAGGAATTTACGGCCTTGTCATTGAGCGCCACCCCGTTGATGCGGTGATTGTCGTCACGCAGGGCGATTGCAGCAATACCATTTCAATGATGGAGACCTTCCAGCTCGCCTCCTCTCTCCGCCGGTATTCTCCATCTGCCAAGCATGTAGGGGCAATTCATGAATTGCCCCTACTTTCTGGTAGGGACGTATTGCAATACGCTCCTACCACAAGCGAAATTCCGGTAATTCCTTTTAGCTATCCGTACAATCGCGATCCACAACAGCTGCGTATTGAAATGGAGCGGTTGATACAGAAGCTGGGAACAAGCTGGGATCATGTTAATGAAACCATGCGGACGCTGAGGCCTGTCCGCCAGGCCCTCCAAGAGCTCGACCGGCTAACATGGGAGGATGGCGTTGTCTCGGGCAAGGAAAATCACCAGTGGCTTATCAGCAGCAGCGATTTCGACGGCGACCCTGGTGCGTACCACGATGCGCTGCAGCGTTTTCTCAATGACGCACGAAAGCGCAAGCCCGTCACGGCACAGTTCCGTTTGGGCTACATCGGCATTCCCCCGATCTTCACCGACTTGTACGACTATCTCGAGGCCAACGGAATTCACATCGTGTTCAACGAAGTCCAGCGCCAATTCAGTATGCCCTTCAACTGCGACGACCTCGTCGAGCAATACCTTCGCTACACCTATCCTTACGACATCTTCGCACGCATCCGCGATATTCAGACGGAAATCACCCGGCGACACGTTCAGGGTCTTATCCACTACACCCAGGCGTTTTGCCATCGTCAGATCGAAGACCTAATTTTTCGCCAGCACCTGTTCGTTTCAGAATCACGACACGATCCAATCCCGATCCTCACAATTGAAGGTGATCGCCCGATTCCTCTGGACGCTCGCACCCGACTGCGGCTCGAGAACTTCATGGCTCTGCTCTCAGCCTGACCGCCATTCGCTGTTGACAATCCAGCTCGTAGGGGCAATTCATGAATTGCCCCTACAATACAACGAAAACCCAAATTGTCCCTACCGGAATCGTAGGGGCAGGTTTAATACCTGCCCTTACTGTCCGTGCAAAAGCAAAATATGAACATCTGATCAATCGGCCCAGACACCCACCCTTGTGCTTGATGGTGGCATCACAGCTGTAGGGGCGTTCAATTGAACGCCCGAACAAACCGTTCGTAGTTGACAATTCAGCTCGTAGGGGCAATTCACGAATTGCCCCTACAATACTATGAAAACCCAAATTGTCCCTACCGGAATCGTAGAGGCAGGTTTAATACCTGCCCTTACTGCCTCTCTTAGATTCCCGCAGCCTCGACCCAAGCTTGACTCCCTTGAAGTTATTCATTAAGAGTTGATATTATTGCATCTGGAGAAGCGAAAGACATAATAAAATGAGGAGGATGCTATGCCACTGGTAACAGAACTTAACCCAATTCCCAGGTTTTTGATGGGGCCTGGACCGAGTGATGTACATCCAAGGGTGCTGAAGGCGATGGCCACGCCGCTCATCGGCCATCTGGATCCACAGTTCATCGTCATGATGGACGAAGTCAAGGCGATGCTCCGGGAGGTGTTTCGCACCAAGAACGAGATGGCCTTTGCTGTCTCGGCGCCGGGGAGCGCGGGCATGGAAGCTTGTCTGGTGAACTTGCTGGAGCCAGGCGATGAGGCACTCGTTTGTGTTAATGGCGTGTTCGGCAATCGGATGAGCGATATCGTGGAACGCTGCGGTGCAAAGCTGCGTCGAATTGACGCTGCTTGGGGAACCGCGATCGACCCAGCGCAAGTGAAAAGTGCTCTGGAACAGGGCATCCCGAAACTGGTCGCCATCGTTCACGCTGAAACGTCAACGGGAGTGCTCCAACCCCTGGACGAAATCGGCAAACTCGTCCATGAGGCGGGGCCGCTCTTCGTCGTGGACGCCGTCACTTCCTTGGCAGGCGTCGACGTGCGGGTGGACGATTGGAACATTGATGCCATTTATAGCGGAACCCAGAAGTGCCTGAGTGCGCCGCCCGGTTTATCTCCGGTCTCCTTTAACGCGCGAGCAATGGAAGTGGTAAACCATCGAAAAACAAAAGTACAAAGCTGGTTTTTGGACGTCACTTTGCTGCGCAGCTACTGGGAAGGCGCAAAAAGGGCTTATCATCACACCGCACCGGTTTCTTCGGTTTATGCACTCCGGGAGGCGTTACGGCTGGTGCTGGAGGAGGGATTGGAAGCACGCTTCGCACGCCATCGCAGAAATCACGAGCTGTTACGAGATGGTCTGGAGGAGTTGGGCTTCGAGTTCATCGTGGCGCCGGAGTATCGCCTGCCACAACTCAACACAGTAAAGATCCCCGAAGGAATGGAAGACGCAACCGTACGGTCTCAGCTGCTGAATGACTACAACATTGAAGTCGGCGCAGGGCTGGGTGAATTTGCCGGTAAGGCTTGGCGAATTGGCCTGATGGGATGCAGCAGTACAGAGAACCATGTCAACATGTTACTGTCCGCATTAAACAAGATCAAACGCGGTTGATTGAAGAATCCGAGTGACGTGGTGCTCATCACGCAACATTCTTAGGGGCTTTCCTGTGGATCGGTGACTTTCTCCGAGAAACTCAAATTTTGCAGTTGCCCTTAAGGATGAGGTGAATAAATTGCCGTAACCAGACAAAGGGTTGTCATTCATGACTCCTGTCTGCACAACTGCCTGGCTCACCAAAAAGTGAGCCAGGGGCTAGCGGCGATTTCATCCGCCGTAGGCGGGGGAAATCGCCCGTTAAATAAAGGTTTAGGAGGGGAGCGCGAGGGGTAACCCTTTTTCCAAAGGGTTCCCCTCGCATTCTCTAATGCAAAATCCGGGATAAATCAGCAGTCGAATCGCAAGTTCTTGGAATAATTCCGATGGAATCCTCGAAGCTAAAATCGTTCGAAAAGAATCTGAAGGCCCGGGTTCGAGGTCAGGTTTCCTTTGACGCCTTCACTCGGGGCGTCTATTCCACAGATGGCAGTATCTATCAGGTCCAACCCGTGGCCGTATTCTTGCCACTGGATGAAGCCGATGTCAAAGCAGCCGTAGAGACCGCAGCCGAATACAAGGTGAGCATCCTCCCCCGAGGAGGCGGGACCAGTTTGGGGGGGCAGGTTGTGGGAGAAGCGATAGTGATCGATTTCTCCAAAACCATGAACCAGATACTTGAAGTGAATGTGGAGCAGAAGTGGCTCCGGGTCCAGCCAGGAATCGTCCGGGACAATCTCAACGCTGCCCTTGCCAGGTATGGCCTGCATTTCGCACCGGATCCAGCCACCTCCAGCCGGGCAACGGTAGGTGGCATGATCGGAAACAACTCCTCGGGTACCAAGAGCATTATCTACGGCAAAACCGTGGACCATGTGCTGGAGACGAAAGTCCTGCTGCCTGACGGAGAGATCCTGGAGTTCAAAGAACTCACGGCGGAAGAATACACGCGTGAGATG
>CAZVVA010000053.1:0-19876 GCA_964630455.1 uncultured Candidatus Sumerlaeota bacterium | reverse complement strand
GCGTGATCTCCTCTTCTCTAGATTGGCGACAGCGTGCAGTGCCAATTTATTGCTTGCATAAGCACGAGGTGCTCCATATACTCAGCCGTACTTTTTGTATAGCAACTCGCTGAACACTCTATGGTGCAAGGTACGGATCGGAAATTCTTAACCCTGCCAAGAGACGTCAGATGAAGTGGAAAATCTTATTGTCTGACATTGCCTTTGACCAGCAAGAGCAGGAGGCCGTAGCAAAGGTGCTCCGCTCCAAATGGCTATCGCTGGGGCCGGTGACAGAGGAATTCGAGCATGCGATCTGCGAAGTTCTTGGTTGCAAGTACGCTGTAGCAACCTCGAGCGGCACAGCGGCGCTTCATCTGGCTCTCCTCGCTGCTGGTGTAAAACCGGGCTGCGACGTTCTTGTGCCTGCCCTTACGTTTGTCGCCACAGTCAATGCAATTCTCTATTGCCAGGCAACACCGATCTTCTGCGATATTACTGATCTGCTGGAACCCACCATCAGCCCAGACGATGTATACTGCAAAGTATCCACCTTGGCGGACAAGTCCGAAAATACCGCTGCGATAATGCCGGTTCACTACGCGGGCTTTCCCTGTCGCATGGCCGCGCTTGAGGAGGCCCTTACGCCTCAAGTATCCAAAGGCTCCAAGACCACAGATCGAGAAATTACTATTATTGAAGATGCGGCGCATGCCTCTGGCGCGCGCGCACCTGATGGACGTGCGCTTGGCACGATCGGCGCCGCGGGAGCTCTAAGCTTCTTCGCAAACAAGAATCTCGTAACCGGCGAGGGTGGAATGCTTGTCACCAACAACTCTGACATCGCGCAGACTGCACGCCTGCTCCGTTCACACGGCATAACCTCGGGAACCTGGGAGCGCCAGGTAAAAGGATTTTCCGACTATGACATGACAATGCTTGGCTTTAATTATCGCCCTTCAGAGCTCGCTTCTGCAATCGGACTGGTTCAGGTAAAGAAGCTTGCCGAAAACAATGCCAGGCGAAAAACCTTGTTCCTTCTTTACCAGAGTTTGCTGAGCAACATAGACGAAGTGCAAATCCCCTTTACCACAGGCTCGGATTTCGGAACGCCGGCCTATCATATCATGCCGATTCTGCTCCCTGACGAATCGACGCGCAATCGGGTGAGCCTGAGGCTCCAGCAAGCTGGTATTCAGACGAGCCACCACTATCGCCTTGCCCACCAGTTTACATACTATCGGACGAGACTACCTGGCCCACCCCAATCTCTGCCAACCTCAGAAGACTACAGCCGTCGCCAGCTGACCCTGCCACTGCATCCGCTTCTGCACGAAGAGGATGTTGAGTGTATCGTGCGAGAGATCACAGAGGCCATCAGGCAATCATGAAGCTGTCCGTTATTGTGCCAGTCTATAATGAGAAACGCACCATCGAACTCCTGCTTGAAAAAGTCCGCGCTGTGCCTATTGAAAAAGAAATCATCGTTGTTGACGGCAATTCCTACGACGGCACGAAAGAGCTTCTTCGCAAGCAGGAAACCCGTCCCGATATTCGCATGATCTTTCAATCACAACGCATGGGGCGCGGAAATGCTCTGAAACAGGGACTCAAAATTGCCACAGGCGACATCGTAATATTCCAGGATGCGGATCTTGAACTCGATCCTAATGACTACCCTAGCCTGATTGCGCCGATTGAAGCCGGCAACGCAACTGTTGTATTTGGCTCTCGCTTCCTCCAGGGTAAACCTAATATGGGGTTTTTGCAATACTGGGGTAATAAAGTGATCAACTGGATGGTCAATCTGCTCTACGGCACGCGCCTTACCGACGTCGAAACGTGCTATCAGGTCTTTAAACGTAATGCCATTGCAGACCTGGACATTAAGAACAATGACTTTGCCTTTACGGTTGAACTTACAGTCAAGCTGATCAAAAAAGGACTACGCATTCAGGAGATCCCCATCACCTACATCCCGCGCGGCCGGTACGAAGGGAAAAAGGTCTACTGGAAAGATGGGTTTGTGTCGCTCTACACATTGATCAAATACCGATTCTTTCAATAAGAATGCTCTGTGGTGGTGAAAAACACCGCTAGCGATTCTATAAACTAGGAGGAGAGCAGGTGACGATTCTCGTCGTCGGTGGTGCAGGCTATATCGGCAGTGTCACAGTGGAGCAGCTCATCGCCGCTGGCAAAACGGTGGTGGTACTCGACAACCTGTCGCGTGGCCATCGCCCTGCGGTCGTTCCTGAAGCACAGTTTATCCACGGCGATATGGCCGATAAGAATCTGCTCGTGCAAATCCTGCGTGAGTATGATTGTAGCGCAGTGATGCACTTTTCAGCGCTGAGCCTCGTTGCCGAATCAATGCAGAAGCCGCTGGAGTACTATCGAAACAATGTAAAGGACAGCATGACGCTAGTTGAGAGCATGCTGGAATGTAATGTTCCGCAGATAATTTTTTCTTCATCTGCTGCCGTTTACGGTGAGCCTGAAAGCGTGCCCATTCTGGAAAACCATCCAACCCGTCCTACCAATCCATACGGCCGCACTAAACTGATCTTTGAGCAATTCCTGCAAGACTGCGACCGCGCATACGGGCTCAAGTACGTTTCGCTGCGCTACTTTAACGCTAGCGGCGCCACGGATCGACTGGGGGAAGATCACCACCCTGAAACCCATCTGATTCCTCTGGTCTTGCAGGTAGCTGCAGGCCAACAGCCGTGCATCCAGGTCTTTGGCGACGACTACCCTACTGCCGATGGCAGCTGTATTCGCGACTACATCCACGTTCGCGACCTTGCTGATGCTCACCTGCTGGCCCTCGACCATCTCGAACGAACCAAGCAGAGCAGCACCTACAACCTCGGCAATGGCAACGGATTCTCAGTCCTTGAGGTTATTCGCATAGCTGAACAGGTTACGGGGAAGAAAATTTCGACAACCATTAGCTCGCGGCGGCCGGGCGACCCAGCTGTGCTCGTTGCCTCTGCCAAACGGATTTCCGAGGAGCTGGGCTGGAAACCTGGCTGCCCTGCGCTCCCTGAAATCATCGAAAGTGCCTGGAAGTGGTTGCTCGCACATCCCAGAGGTTATCAGGAATAGCAGCAGAAGAAGCACAACAATCTACTTGGAGGAGTATATCATGCGGTGTGAACCACAGTGTTGTCGTTGTTTCTCTTTCTTTTTAATTATCGCTTTTCTGATCGCTTTTAACTCTCTGGCCGGAGGTGAGACGATTCCAATGCAACCGCGTACAAATCCTATCAATGCCTTAATATGGAACGGCACTCCGGAACAAGCACATCTCAGCTCCGATACGATTACACTTGCCTACGAAGAGATCCAGAATGCACTGAAACTGGGGAAAGCACCCGGAGCCGTATGTGTGATTGCGAAGGATGGTGTTGCGCTGCCTATCCGCGCATTTGGATATGCGCAGATCACGCCAACGAAACAGAAAATGACTCCTTCGACTATCTTCGACCTTGCGTCGCTCACGAAAATGGTTGCCACTACCACAGCAGTGATGATCCTTGTTGAACAGGGCCACATTAAGCTTGACGACCCGGTGGCCAAGTATCTGCCGGAATTCGGCGCCCATGGAAAGGAAACGATTACCGTTAAGCAACTTCTAACCCACACTTCTGGACTTCCAGGGTGGAAACGACTGTTTAACGAACATCGGGGCCGCGAAGCCTTTTATAAGGCTATCTGCGACACTGAGCTCAGCGCACCTCCCGGAACGAAACGCACCTACAGCGACCTTGGCTTTATCACTCTCGGACTCCTGGTTGAAAAAGTGTCGGGAACAGACCTGAACAGCTTCACCCACAAGCACATATTCGCACCACTCAAAATGACTGACACAATGTTTAATCCCCCAGAAGCGTTGAAATCTCGCTACGCAGCCACGGAGATCGTACCCTGGCTGAATCGCCTGATGAAGGGTGAGGTGCACGATGAAAATGCCCATGCTATGGGTGGTGTTGCAGGCCATGCCGGGCTATTCTCAACTACACACGATCTGGCTATTTTCTGCCAGATGCTTGCAAACGGTGGTGAGTATGAGGGCGTGCGAATTCTCAAGCCCGAGACAATCGAGCAATTTTCAACCCCGCAGCTGGATGATTCTATTTCCACTTCTCAAGGGCTGGGCTGGCGCCTTGGCGGAAAAAGAATGGGCGGCACTGGTGGACTCGACGAAGGCTCATTTGGCCATACCGGATTCACCGGTACATGCATCTGGATCAATCCGCGCTCGAAGCTCTTTGCCATTCTCCTGACTAACGCCGTACATCCCAAGCGCGAGAATGCGGAGACGAACTATATCCGTAGACGCTTCTATCAGAAAGTGCTCGAGGCGTCGCAGCTTTTTTCAAAAGCCGGAGAAAATCTACAGCCAACAACCTTACTCCCGGCAGATGAAGATTGGGTGCAGAAAACGCTGGCCGCAATGACACTCGAGGAGAAGGTTGGTCAGCTGCTCTGCCCTGCATACCGCGGAGCTGCCCCTCTGGCTCTGAAGCGGATTAAAGAGCTCCACCTGGGTGGCCTGGCTGTCTTCCTTGGCAAGGCGCACGACATCGCTCGCGACCTGAATATCTTCCAGCAAGCCGCAAAATACCCGCTCCTGATCAGTGCAGACTATGAACGCGGCGTCGGAAACTATGTTGATAATGCCACTGACCTGCCGGGCAATATGGCCCTCGGTGCATCCGGCAGACCAGAAGATGCCTATCTGGCGGGAAAGATTACCGCAATTGAAGCTCGCGCCATCGGCGTCCATTGCACATTCTCCCCGGTTCTGGACGTGAATAACAATCCGCAAAATCCCATTATCAACACCCGATCCTTCGGCGAAAATCCCAAACAGGTGGCTGAAGTAGGGATGGCATTCATCCGGGGTGCACAGGAACATGGCCTGCTGTGCACTGCTAAGCACTTCCCCGGCCATGGAAATACAAATGTTGATTCTCATTCGTCGCTTGCCAAGATTACTGGTTCACGTAAGGAGCTTGAGAAGATTGAACTCTACCCCTTCCAACAGGCCATTGGAGAGGCTAATATTGCTGCGATTATGACGGCACATCTCTGGGCACCTGCGTTTGACCGTGAGCCTTTGCCTGCCACTGTCTCGCCAAGAATCATGACCGGACTGCTTCGCGACGAGTGGAATTTCAAAGGCCTGCTCTTTACCGATGCTATGAGCATGGGTGGTATTATGAAAGAACTAGCTTACGAAGAGTCAATCATTCGAGCAATCGAATCTGGATGCGACATAATCCTTATGCCTGGTGACCTCGGACGCGCGTATATCTCAATCCTCGATGCGGTCCGTAATGGTCGAATCACCCACGAGCGCCTGGATGCGTCTGTGGCTCGCCTCCTTCGCGCCAAGACCCGCGTTGGCCTGCACCAGAATCGCGTGGTAGATCTAAATGCTATCGAGAAGAACGTCGGCAATAAGGCCAATTACGAAGCAGCCAAGGATATTGCCAAGCAGGGCGTCACCCTGGTGAAAGACACACAGCACCTGATCCCGATCAAGCGCGACCAACGCGTGGCTGTTATTGGATTGGCCAATCAGGTCGGACGACTGATGATCTGGCGGGACCTGTATTCTTTTGGCGAGGAAGTAAAGAAGCGCACGCCAAACTCAGAGTGGCTTTTCATGGGAGACAAAGTCGAAGAAAGCAATCGATTACGCGCAATAGAGATGGCAAAGCAGAGCGACGTTGTCGTTATTGCCGCTTACCCTCGCCTGATCATTGGCCGCGGAAACGTCAACCTGAATCCTGAACAAATACAATTTCTTCAGGAAATTCTTAGCGTGGGTAAGCCTGCAATTCTTATCTCTTTTGCCAGCCCGTACGTCATCAACGATGTGCCGCAATTCCAAACGTATCTCTGCGCCTACGGAAACGCCGCAGCAGTACAAGATGCAGTGGCCGACGCCCTGTACGGCACATTTCGCCCTTCAGGCACACTACCCGTCGCCCTCACGCCCAAAGGGAAATGAGATACATCACCCCTCTACGGAAAAAACATTCGCCTTGCTGAAATAAAAGGTCTGATGCCATTAACAAAGGTATTCCATAAATTAAATAAGTCAGGATAGCGAGAATTGATAAAACTGAAACCATTGAGTGATGAATTCTTTTTGACCTCAAAAACATCACTGAAGATCCTTGTTTTGTTTATATTCATAGTTGCAGCCTATCTGCGTCTGAGTTTTCCCGAAGCTTGCTATTTTAACGAGTTTGCTGAACGCGACTGGTATCGCACCTTCCAAATATTTAAAGGTGAAGTGTTTCATACGGCCAGCTCCGAATTAACCCAGGGAGGTCGAGCGCCAGGTCCTTTTCTTTATTGGCTGCAGCTCATTCCAATGGTTTTCTCAACTGACCCTTATGCGCTTTTCTATTTTATTGGAGTGCTGAATCTTGTTGCGCTGTACTTTTGCTATCGTTTTGGCGTAAAATATCTCGGGTTCACGGCGGGTGTCATTTCACTAGGGCTATTTACCGCGTTTCCTCTTGCAACTATGGGGCTTCGTTATTTGTGGAATCCTGCGCTGCTGTTCCCCTTTGTGGTAATAACTTTATATTGTCTTGTTGCACCATTGAAAAAGCCACGACCCTTATATCTTTATACTGTGGTTATTGCTATCCCTATAGCAATCAGTTGCCACATAAGTGCACTATATTTGATTCCAATCACAATAATTTTCTATATTATATTTCGCCCGAAGTATTCCATAAAGCACTACGGTATTGCAGTTGTTCTCCTTCTCGTAATGTTTTTGCCTTTTATGATTGGAGAATTACAAAATGGCTTTGAAAATCTTGGTCCAATAGTAAAACCTCCGGATAAAGTCAGCATGGCTGGCTATGAGAGGGAGGTCACTCTGCCCACTCGGTATCTTTTTAATCCATCAGCCAAAGAAGGTTTTCTTTTTAATGCGTACCCGAGGATGTGGAATGAATTTCCTTATTTCGGAGCATTCACTTATTTCACTCTGTTCATAGAAGAATTCCCTAATTATTTTTCATCATTTTGTCAGAAAATTCTGGAAATTTTTCTTGCCCTTGCTCCAGTTCACCTTCTTCTATATCTGGCTTCTTATGTATACGCGATATGGAAATTAATTGGTCTACGCAAAAACAAAGATGAAAAGTATTCTCCACTCAAAGCCGCTCTTTTTCTCTGCCTTATATGGCCTTTAATTATTCTTGTTACACAAACTTTTCTTGTTTTTTCTTCTTCCAAAGAAGCGTTGGGTAGTGGTGTACATTACTTCTTCATCATCTATCCAACTCAATTCTTAATCATAGGATTTTTCTTATATGAAGCAGTAAAATATTTTGAAAAGCAGAAAGAGATTTCTCTTCCAATCATATCAGGTCTTTGTTTATGGCTAATATTACAGGTGGTAATAGTATCTTTTCAGCTACGGTGGTCTGCAGAAAGTGGTTACAGTATTCGATTTATAACAACACCGGCGAGTAATCTGGGTGTAGCACGAAAAGTGGCAGATGTTCTTGTTGATAAACTGGACATTACACGCCAGACTTACATTACACATGTCCAAGAACTTGACCATATATTGAATTATGGATGGGGCACGGAATCCGGACTCGATTTTCTTGTGAATCAACACCCGCGTATTAAAGACAGTGACCAAACTGTTGACTCCCTGAAGGCAGCCAAATTTGTCTACATAATTGACCGAAATTTGAATCATCCAGACCTCAAGAAATATAAAATAGAGGAAATGATCAATATCGGACCTATCAGTCTTTGTGTTTCTTCACAAGGCACACCAAGAAGACTAAAAAAACACCACCCGATGCTTAATCCATTCATTCACTTTTCCGATTAGAAAAGACATTAGCGGTGTTCTTAGAAGTGGCTAAGATTTAGAGAGGAAAAATCACAAGAGGTTTTGGAAAGTATGGCTAAGGGGTTCGATTAATTTTTTATTTCTTTATCAGCCATTAGCCGATAGTCTCTGGATGGGCCATTTTCCTTTTTCTTGGAGATATTCAGGAACATTTAAGAATCGCGCAGAGTGCTCCTTTGCAAATAATAAAAAATCTTCCATTACCGCTGCAAAACGTTTGTCTCGCCCCGAATAGTGTGGATGAACTGGTATCACAAGCAGTTCAAAAAGTCTGGAAAGAACCTTAATTATATTCCAGCTGAAACCAGGGGAAAGCCGCAACCACTCGAATAATCCAGTCCATTCTCTAAACCAACAGGGATAAACCTCAATAACATTTCTCATATTATATCGATAATAAAGCACACTTACATCATAAATAAAGCCTTCTTCATTAAGTATATCAACAGTGGCCCTATTTATGGCATGATAGGGCGCGCGAAAACCATACGTTTCTTTTTCAATAATTTCCTCAACAACATGTTTACCCCGTAAGATTTCCTCACGCTGCTTTTCTTTTGTGAGTTTTCTTAAGTCAGCATGAGAATAGGTATGTGAATCAATCTGTTGGACCTGGGCAATTTCTTTAACAAGCGTCCTGTTTTCCTGCGCTGTTTTGCCAACGAAAAAGAAATTAACCTTAATCTGCTGTTTTTGAAATATCTCCCAAATACGTGTTATTTGGTGATGTTCTCCTTCGCAATCAACGCAAAGAATAATATTCTTAGCCATCAACGAACTCCTGTATGAGAGAAGCTGCTTGTAATGCTCCATTACAGGGAATAGTAAGTTCTTCGCACTTCTTAAGAAAATCGTCGTAATTTGCTTCTACATGACTTATAGCATCAACAACAGTATTGCCTCCTGACACGATTCCGATGCCTAATTCTTGTGCCCATTGTGCGTTGGCAAATTGCTCCGCATGTCCCTTAATTGGGACAAAGACCGCTGGTTTACGCATTGCAATTACTTCCGATATAGAATTAAGTCCCCCCTGAATAACAATAATCTTTGCTCGTGATAAGTACTTGGCCGGTTCGAAGTCGAAATCTACAACATGAGCATTGGGAGGTAACTTCAATCTCTCTTTTTGACCAAGAATGAGACAATTCCCTTTAAATGTACGTAAATCTAACTCACGTGTACTTATTCCTGAACCACCAAACATCACTGCTACGTCATATTCAAATGTAACATTGTCTGAGTACGTCCTATCCACAAGAAATTGTTTGCGAACTATGGGGTATACCTGGTGAAATTTTTCATTGAGTCCATCAATTTTGGTAATAATGGGACATATTACCCTATCTGCAAATATTTCCTGGAGCCAACAATCTACCTTTTCAATAAAGTAATAGGAAAAGAACTTATCAAAAATATGAGCACGAAACTGCTGAAACTTCTTCACAGTGGCGATAGAACTGTTAATGCTGATTATGGGAATTTTTCTTTTTCGCGCAGGATAAAGAAAAAAGAAATCGGAATCTACAATAACAACATCAGGTTTGAATTGATCGATAATTCCGGCTGCCCGCTGGACGTTTCGCACAAATTTATATGGAAATGAATAATTGTGTCGTAGAATGCTTAAGATATTAAAGTTGCCTTTAGTATACGTTATTTCTCCTAGTTTATGCGTATGAAATCTTGAGCTTATTAGCTCGTATGCCTTACCTTGCGAGACAAAGCATATTTCATATTTATTTGGAGGCAACTGCTCAAGTATTGCTAATGTTCTACTTGTGTTTCCTGCACCAACACCTACTATTGCGTATAAGATTTTTTTTGCCATTAAATCTTATCAAATCTCAGTGCCATTGAAAAACTTGGTTGCGATGCCTTTATAAAAGTTAATCCAATCCCCTGGCACATGTTTATAAGTTCTTTTGTTCTAAATAAATGCACTTTGATCTTATGCGATTTGTGAAACAAATAATAAATGTAACCAAAGAGAGATTTTTTAGGTACAAGCAATACCAACCGACCGCCTACCTTTAAATGCTTCGCTAAATTAGCAATTGCATCCTGCGGAACAGAGCAAAATTCTAATACCCCTGTGCACAAAATCTTATCAAAAATATTAGATAAGTGAATGTCAGCTATATCTCCTTTGATAATCTTCTCAACACCAATATTTTCGATTTGTTTAAGCATCTCCTCCGAAATATCAACAGCCCATAACTTTGATTTATGCCGCACCAATGCTCGTGTATAATAACCAGCCCCACAACCTGCATCCAATATCAGCTCATCCTCATGAGGTTCTAATAATTCTATGCAACTTTTTAGTTCGCGTTTTCGAAGTATCCCCCACCATTTCCCAGTACTTTTTTCATAATACTCTGATGCGTGCTTATTAAAATAGTCTATTATATTATTCAATTGATTATGATTGGCCTTTTTCTGCATCTTCAAGATTGTGAAACATTACGCCAAATCTCATTCTTTTGTTTTTCACATACGTTACATTATCAAATCCATAACACTTTAAAATTTTGCCAACTTCAGACCTTTTAAAATGATATGCATACACACCGGCGTTCTTCCATTGTAACCTTTTAACCAGATAGAGTCTATGAACTAACTCGGCAAATGAGTTATCTTGTTCAGAGAATGTAAAGAGAATTTTCCTCCCCTTTAATTTACTCATAATTATAGCAACGTCAGCAAGGTTAAACCAATCAAGGAGCCCAAGGCCAACTGAGATATCAGCGTTCGGAAACTGCTCCAATGTCCCAATATCAGCACAAATGAATTCCATTCGGTCACTCAATCCCATACTTCCGGCCTTCTTGCGACATTCCTTAATAGCCTCCTCCGAAATATCTATTCCAATATAACGCGAACAACCCTCTCTAATTAGCATAAAGCCTAACATACCAACGCCAGATCCCAAATCCAAGACTATTTTACCTTTTACATGAGGAGAGAGGAGTTCAATTGCGGTTTGCAATCGCGCATCTATTGATTTTCTTAATACTCCAAAAACCTTGTTGATAATACCTTTTGGCTTATGTTTGTTGTAGCTTGTTTGGGACCACGTCTTTATTTTATCGTCCCAATATTTTTTAATGGCATGTGACATAATATTCGAAACAATTACCTATGCTTGGCGCGAAAGTTGAAAAATTATGCCTGGGGTAAACTGTACTGTCAACCACCGTTTGTCTACTTGGAGATTTCTTCTTTAGTATAGCTCGTGGGCTTGCCCAGCGTAGCATCAAACAGATCTGCGACCTCCTCCGTACCACACATTTTTACAACCGTCCAGTTCCCCTAATACGCCCCCTTCACTGTCTGCCATACTGGCAAGGTCCACTGCACATATGAAATAGGAGACAATCCGCAACGTCTTCAATTTGGTGAGATTCATGGCCGAGGCATGGACAAATCTTCTCTTGCAAGGAAACCCTCAAAAAATTGGCTTGACCGAGCCACTTTGAACAATGTAGTCAAAGAGGAGCATTACGCTTTGCTTAGCCTGCGCTCAAAGAACTGCGTTCACACGAGCGAGAAGACAAAGAGAGCACATCAGGTGCCTGTGCTGCAGTCGAGTATGGCACCGCTCCACAGCCCTGACGGAAACCGGAGGAGAGCAAAACTATGCGAACGATAAATGCATCCGAAATAACCGAGGCAGTCAAGAAGCTCTGCATCGAGGCTGCCTATTTTCTGAACCAGGAGATGATGACTGCGTTCAAGAAGGCGCAGGAGTCTGAAGAATCTCCGATCAGCAAGGCAATCTTTGGCGAGCTGATTGAGAATGCCGAGATCGCAAAGACAGAGATGATACCATATTGCCAGGATACCGGCTTTGCGGTGTTTTTTGTTGAGCTGGGCCAGGGCGTTTGCATCGAAGATGGCTTGCTCACAGATGCCATCAATGAAGGGGTGCGACAGGGATATAAGGAGGGATACCTGCGCAATTCCATTTGTGACCCCTTTACCCGCAAGAACACCGGCGACAATACACCAGCGATTATTCACCTCGATCTTGTCGAAGGCGATAAAATAAAAATCGTCTTTGATGCTAAAGGCGGGGGAAGTGAAAACATGAGCCGGGTCACCATGCTCAAGCCCTCTGACGGCATTGAAGGGATTAAGCGGTTCGTGATCCAGCGGTGTCTGGAAGCAGGGGGTAATCCCTGTCCACCGATCGTAGTTGGCGTAGGCATCGGCGGGACTTTTGAAACAGCTGCTATTCTTGCCAAGAATGCGCTTCTGAAACCTCTGGAGCAAGAGAACGAAGACCCGGTGCTCGCCCAGCTGGAGCAAGACCTCTTAACAGAAATCAACAAAACCGGGCATGGCGCTCAGGGCCTTGGTGGGCGCAACTTCTGCCTCGGCGTCAAGGTGATCAAGCATCCGTGTCACATTGCCAGCCTGCCAGTAGCGGTAAATATCGATTGCCATGCACACCGACACAAGGAGACTATCCTGTAAGCATGCGAAATCACGGGCAGGGATGCCCGTGCCACTGTGATGGTATCCTGTAACATGAACAAGGAATCCAGGCCATTACAATAAAAGCAGGTGGCACAGACATCCCTGAAAGCCGCTGGCACAGGCATCCTTGAGAACCGGTGCCATAGACATCCCTGAAGGCCGGTAGCACAGGCATCTTTAAAAGCCGGTAGCACAGGCATCCTTGCCTGTGCAAAGCAACAGAAAAGCTATAACATGCAAGTCTTCTTTTATTGATATCTCTAATACAAAAATGCTGGAGAGGAACCCATGACAGAACCCAAAATTCTGACACTTCCATTGACCGATGAGATCGTTACGAAACTTCGAGCTGGCGATCGCGTGCTGATCACAGGCACAATGTATACTGCACGCGATGCAGCTCATGCGCGTCTCGTGAAGGCTTTGGAATCTGGCCAGGAGTTACCCTTCGTCCTTCAAGGGCAGATCATTTACTTTGTTGGCCCGACACCAGCGCGACCCGGCCAGATCATTGGCGCCGCAGGGCCCACGACTTCATATCGTATGGATGCCTATTCTCCCCGGCTCCTGGAAAAGGGCCTTAAAGGAATGATTGGAAAGGGGCCGCGATCCCAGAGCGTCAAAGACGCAATGGTAAAGTACAAAGCCGTGTATCTGGCTGCCACTGGGGGTGCTGCAGCACTACTATCAAAAAGAATCAAGTCGGCTGAAGTCATTGCCTACGAGGAGCTGGGGCCGGAAGCCATCCGAAAACTCGAGGTCGAAAAATTCCCCGCTATTGTTATCAACGACATCCATGGCGATGACCTATACGAATCCGGCCGCTCTAAATATGCTCTTAAATCAGAATACTTCTAGCCTGTCCCGCCTGGGTGTGCACTCGCTGCTATCGGGTGCCCGTTTGTCAAGGCTTTGCTTAAATCATCGCTTTGTCTTCGGGAATAATCCCCAATTTTGCAGTTGGATGAAGGCAAATAGATTCTTAAGGATGCTGACCGAGCCGCATGTGATACTACGGGAGCACTTGCACATCTCTTGAATGAATCACCAAATGGTGATCAACTGGGGAGGCGATTTCATCCGCCGAAGCCTGGCGAAGGCGGATAAAATCGCCCGTAACTAAAGGTTTAGGAGGGGAGTGTGAGGGGACCCCTTTTTCCAAAGGGTTCCCCTCACATCAGTATAATATTGTCCACATGAAAAATCCGAAATTATTTTCTTAGAGGTGTGCTATGAAAATCAAAACCGAAACAATCTCGCTCTCAACACAGGGATTCACTGACATGGTTGATTTGACCGGCAGGTTAGAAAAGCTGGTAAAGGCCGCTAAGATGACCGAGGGGCAGATGACCGTTTTTATCCCCGGGTCAACGGGCGGCGTGACCACCATCGAGTATGAGCCAGGGCTGCAGCAGGATCTTCCTGAGATACTCGAGAAGATTGCCCCCATGAATGCGCCGTATCTCCATAATAAAACCTGGCACGATGGCAACGGCGCGTCGCACCTGCGCTCGGCGCTGATTGGCCCTTCATTGACCATTCCATTTACGAAGGCGCGCCTGACTCTGGGCACGTGGCAACAGGTGATCCTGCTTGACTTTGACAACCGCCCCCGCGACCGCACAGTGATTGTTCAACTCATTGGTGATTGAGCAGTCGCTTTTCAACAACGGTAGATGAACAAGGAGATTGCCTTCGTGGTGAGTTTGGTAATCTGCCCCTAAAATTTACTAAAATTTAAGGCTAGTCGTTGTTGCAGGTAAATCTTTGCCATTCTAATGGCGAAAAGGAGAAGGAATGTATGTTCATCCTGAAAAAGCATCATTCTCATTTCCATTCGGTCACCCGTATTGTGGTGCTGTGTTGTATTATACTGAGTGTTGGCAACAATGTTTTTTCTGAAATTCCTTTGCCAACGCCGATTCCCAACAATCCGGAGTATCTTGTCCGTTTCATTTATCTCATTCCTACAGATCGGTTGCTGGACTATACTAATTATCCGAACTGCCCAGAGTACTTTGCCAAGGTCGACGACGCAACAGCACGAATTCGAACGGCACTCGAGACAATCAACGACTTCACCGACTGGCAAATTAACGACATATTCACTATTCCGTATCCACCAGGCTGTCGGATGAATTTTGAGCGAGAAAACAACGGTACGGGACCGATCAGGATCCTTATCGTGCACGGTACCAGGGTGACCGAGGGTTCGGCAGGCTACTGGGGTGACGCAGCAGGACTTAATGGAGCAGTCCTGTACGGCCGTGCGGTTGAAGACGTGCTTTCATACAGCAAGCTGCCGGAAAAGACCCGGACCACATGTTATCTTCTTGTTCCCGACGTTGCGGCATGGGACAATTCCCTTCCGGGTTTTCGTGGGTATACAGGGCTTGGTCAATCAGTATATTCGAGTTCAAACGGATGGGGAGGCGTGGCGATGATTACGGCCGGTATGCTGGCTTTCTTCCCCCCGGACACCGGAGACCCTGTGAGCCGAAAACTTGCCCTGGAAAATTCGCTCAGTTCTACCACCCAGCAGATTGTGGTTCCAAATCCATACTCGGGAACACCCGAAACGTGGAGTTTTGTCGGACTGCCATCGGATACACTTAGCAAAGGTACGAGCACTTATCATGGCGTGCTTGCTCATGAAATGCAGCATATGTTTGGTGTCGGACACGGAGGGCTGAACCAGCTCCCCGCCAACAGTGATCTTATGGGCGGTGGCTATTACCTTTTCGGGCACACAGTAAGTGAGATGTACGGTTTTAATGATCAGGCCTATCCCTATGACCCGCCCGGAACCGTGGTGCACCTTAACATCCCTGCGTTGGGTGAAATCTACTCGCATTATCTTGCGCACAGTCCCTATTATTGCTCTTCCACAAATACGGATAAAACCGATCCTTTCTGTACGTTCGGATACCCTCCCTATGGATACGTCTGGCCAGAGTCGCCGCCTGACCTTCTGTCAATGCGCGCCATAGAGGAACCTGCTGGAAGCGGACTGGATGCGGCTTATTTGTTCACGGGTGTTGACCTGTGGGATGGGCTGGTCTTCCCCGATACCGGAAGGACAGAACCGTGTCGGATTGTGTTTTCCCGGGCTCCCTGTTATTCGTCCTATTTTAATACAGCGATGCAGCCCGGGCCGAACTTTTTCAACGCTATGGTCACCGACCTTGCCGGTAACACGTATCATGACTCCCTCGGTACATTTAAAATGAAGAAGGATTCCTATGCGAACAACAACACGGTATTTGTGCGACCGCATGATGCGCCACGCGATCTTTTTGCGGAGCTGGGCAGTTATAATCACGCCTATGATTCCATCCAGAACGCGATCGACGCGTTACATGCTGCAGGGTCTGGTACTGTGTTTGTCATGAACGGTACCTATCCCATTTCTACCTCCATTCTCCCGAAACCCAACATCAACCTGGTGGGTGAGAGTGTGGGAAACGTCATACTGGATGGGCAGGGCAACAGTGCGCTCAATATCATGATGGTAAATGACGCAACCAACGCAAATTTCAGCAATACTCAGTTCCAGATGACGTGCATTTCCAACCTCACGTTTGCAAATGCACGTGCGGGGATTTATAAAACCGGTACTTTCAATACGTACAATTTCGCCATCGCCAATTGTCTGTTCTACAACCTTAGCTACAAAGCTCTGCACCTGGCAAACCTGGACCTGAACGTTCGCATCATGCAGAACAGTGTGATTGACTGTCAATCCGGCATCTATCTCGCTAACTACCCCAATCGTGCCGATGCACAGAGCATTGTGGACAACCCTGATTACCGGTTCGAGTTGAGGAACAACATGGTGGTGAACAAAAGCGGAACAGGCACCACCGGAATTGAGATATCCAACATACAAGGATTGCGGATAAAAGGCCGATCAGGCTGGAACAACAGCCATGGATATCTCACGAATTTCAATGGTACGGACAATTATACCACTCTGCGGTTTCCTGGTGAAACATCTCAACCTGTTTCATTCATGCTCACTCATCCCTTTGACTTCAGCTTGCAGCCAGGTTCACGTGGAGCCGGAGAGGGTGACCCCTTGACTGGGAATACGGACGGCAGCCGGCGGGATATCGGCGCGTTTATCAACACATCTGGCCTCACAGCTGCCTCCTGTTGGATTATGTATTACTGATCATCTGTGTAGGGTTGCTGATGATCATTCACAAAGATTCGTCTTGGTGGATTCTGCTCGACTTTGACAACCGCCCCCGCGACCACACAGTGATTGTGCAACTGATTGGCGATTAATCCCTTAATTTTGGAGGAAGGGCAGCTAAATTGACGACAGTGGGTGGATAAAGAAATGAGAAAGAAGTCTTTATTGTGGGGGATGAGAATTTGCAGAAGGAGATTCGATCGCCACGATGGCGATATTGGCGCGCTTGGCAAGCGCAAGCGACTCGTCACGGTCAAAAAGAAGCGTTTCCCCTGCGCTGATTGCTAACGCAGAGGCCCCGGCTTTCTCCATATATTTAATGGTACGCAGGCCTACAGTCGGAATATCAAATCGAAAATCCTGTTGCGGCTTGCTCACCTTAATCACCACTGTTCCCAGTCCACCTAATTCCCCACCTCGTTCTATGGCCTTGTCCGTCCCTTCGATCCCCTCCACAGCCACCACGATCTGATTCTTCACAACGATTGTCTGGCCGATGTCCAGGCGGGCAACGTCGCGAGCAATGGGAAAGCCAAACCGGACGTCCTTCTCCTCCTCCGCTGTTAGCTGGCGCTCGGGGGTCAATAACCCAGCTGCAGGCATGCATGGTTTAAGGAACAGCGAGGAATCGAGGACCTGTATCTTTTCGCGCTCCAGCTCGGCCGTGATAACGCCAAGAATCGAATTCGCCTTCTTATCCTGCAGTGCCATGAGAATGCGTTTGCTGCGCTCATCGAACTGAATATTCTGGAACAGGGCAGCGTGCGGCACTCTGCCAGCCATAACTGCATGGCTTAGCTGATGCTCATGAAACAGCCCAACCATGGTATCAAATTGTCCGAGTTCCAGCCAGAACGTCTTCTCCGCATACTGCTCAAGGGCTGGCGGCGTTACCCCTTTGATTGCAAAAGCCACGATAGGAATTTTCTGGCTACGCGCTGCCTTAGCTACCAGAAATGGGAATTGGCCTTCCCCGGCAATAAGACCCAGTGTATGAATCTCCGTCATTCTTTCTTGCTCCACAGTAATTATCGCTCAGCGTTAAGGGCACGCAGCAGCGCATCCCTACAGGGCAATCGCCCTTGCAAACCTATTGCCAACATGCCCACCTACTTCCCGATAGCAAACGATATCTCTGCCTGCGCCACGAGCGTCTCGCCTACAAACGCCTTTGCAGCCACCTTCCCCGCCGATTTCCGCGCACTCAAGATTTCAATCTCAATGCGCAGCTGGTCGCCGGGTTCTACCGGTTTCCGAAACTTCGCTTTGTCCACACCCATCAGGTATGCGAGTTTCCCGCGATTCTCTGGCGTGCCTAACACAACGACAGCGCCGACCTGCGCCATGGCTTCGATTATGAGCACACCGGGCATAATGGGACGTTGAGGAAAATGGCCTTGGAAAAAAGGCTCATTAATCGTCACATTCTTAATGCCCACAATGCGCTTGCCTTCCTCCAGCTCAACAATTCGGTCAACCATCAGAAATGGAAACCGATGCGGGAGGCACTCGAGAATCTTGTTGATGTCAAACACCGGCGGACGATTCGTGGTGTTCATAATCCTGGTAGCATCCTTTCGTAAGAATCTTACAAAATTGATATTAGCGGCATGGCCGCTTTTTGATGCTAGAATATGGCCCTTAATTGGACATCCTAACAGGTACAGGTCGCCGAGAATATCCAGTACTTTATGGCGCACAATCTCATCATCGAACCGCAGCCGTTCATTAAGAATCGTCGTTTCTCCGATAACGACAGCAGACTTCAAACTACCCCCGCGAATCAAGCCTTGCTGTTGGAGCTCTTCGACCTCATGCAAAAAGCAGAAGGTACGTGCAGGGGCGATCTCGTGATGAAATGTGTCGCGCTCGATGACAAAATTAACCGCCTGAACGCCGATAAGTGAATTCGCGAAATCAGCAAAGAACGAAATGATCAGCTGCTCAGAAGGCAGTGCCGTAATTTCAATGCCATTCTCTGCAAAAACGATTGGCTTGTCAATGACATAGTACCTTCGGGCAGCAGTTTGCTCAACAACGCCGGCCTCGAGCAGCGTTTCGACATACGGCAGGGCACTGCCATCAGCAAAAGGCGGCTCGTTGCTATTCACTTCGACCACAATGTTATCAATACCCAATCCAAGAAATGTCGCCAGCAGATGCTCCACGGTATGAATACGCACGCCTCGCGCATTGCCAATTGTGGTGCGCCGATAAATATCCGTTGGGATGACGTGCGCAATCGTGGCGGGAATCTCGGGACACTCTGGCAGATCCGTACGTTTGAACCGCACCCCGGTGTTCTCAGGAGCGGGACAGAAAGTTACAATGCTCTCTGCGCCTGTATGAAGACCCTTGCCCCGAAAACTTACGGGCCGTGCAATGGTCCGTTGGTGTACTTCGTCTGTCATCGTTGTGCGAAAACTCCCTGATCCGTTCCCAACTGGTAGCTTCTACGGCTCATATACGAAAAAGTCTTCAATTCGCCAGACTGACCAGCAGTGAAGCGACTCTCTATTTTTTATTCTCCTTCATTTCTCGTTCGACAGATGGAGACGTAGGCATATCAGCCGCTGTCGTATCCAGCCGCAGGATTACCTTGGGCGTCAGGTCATACTCCGGGTTTCCATAGAGCACGGCATCGCTTCGAACTACCAGATCATAGCCCTCCGCCTTGCCAATATTCTCTATGGCCTTCATAATTCTGTCGAATGTTGGCTCGATGAACTCTTTTTCCGACTTCCGCAGCGCCCTGCCAAGCTGATATTCCAAATCGGCAATCTCTGATGCAAGTGCCTGAAGTGCTTTCTTGCGCTGTTCGACTTGCTCGGCCGTCAAAATCGTCGCCTGCAGCTCAAGTGCCGCCTCAAGGCGTTTGTGCTCTTCTCGCTTCTGTTCAATGACCTCCTGCTGCCTGCGCAACTCCTGCTCCAGGCGGTCTGCCGTTTGGCGAATTGTCCGCGACAGTTCAGCCACACGATCGAGATCAACATAGCCGACTTTGAACTGACCTTCTCCAGCCACAACAATTGCAGCACAGGTCCACGCAACAAAGCACACAACCGAGAATTTTGCTCGTATCATTGCTCTCCCAATCCGAGATCTCCTGGTATGATGAAAAAACGCAAGGAATCTTGAGGGATCAAAACCTTGAACTCCCACAAGCCAAGCATGTTAAAATGTGGATCCGATCTTGAAATGAACCAGCCGCGTGTCATCATCATCTTCCTTGAGAATGGCTTTAGCAAAATCCAGGCTGAGATGCAAGACAGGAAACTCCAGGCGAATGCCGAGTCCGGTAC
>CAZVVA010000052.1:0-20059 GCA_964630455.1 uncultured Candidatus Sumerlaeota bacterium | reverse complement strand
CTGTAAGTGCGAACAGTGCAATTCCCATGCCAACACACGCGCCAATCAGTATATCTTCGCCCAGGATGTTGCCAAAGAGACGCAATGAAAGAGAAACGGGCTTTGCCAGCTCCTGAACAATGTGCATGGGGAGCATCAGCGGCACCATGCACCAGGCGATCACGTCACGCGGCTCGCCTGCCAGGTGGTCGACGTAGCCCAGCAGGCCATGCTTTGTGATGGCGATATACTGCACGTAAAAAAAGGTGCAGAGCGCGAGCGCAAAGGTTGTGCGATACGATGCTGTAGACGACTTCATAAACGGAACGATGCCGCACATGTTATTAATCAGAATAAAAAAGAAGAGCGATCCAATGTAGGGAAGAAACCGACGCCCATTTTCCCTGCCCAGCATACCGCAGAGAAAATCGTCGAATTTCTCTACCAGGAGTTCCAGAAAGTTCTGGAAGCGAGATGGTATCATGAGTCGGCGGCGTGTTCCGCGAATCACGACCACGCCAATGATAACTACAATGAGCCAGGAGAAGACGGGATTTTCCCAGTGATGGAGGAATTTCACCACCGGCGTATCTTTTAGTGGGCTTCGCGCAAGCACGGTGATGAAATTTGCGACTTCCGGTGGACCTGTCTCCTCAGCTTCGGAGTGTGCCGTCGCTTCCGCATGTTCCGTTGTGACGGGCACCTCAGCCTCCTGGTGCAAAGCAGGAAGTTGCTCTGTATTCCCTGTACCTGACAGTTGAAGCGGGTCTGAGTTAGAATCTGGCATGATCACTTAGAATCAGGACTCGTTCTGTTGCTCTGATTTTGTTGTGCCTGACTGGCCTCAATATACATTTTGCCAGCGGCTTTCAATATAAGCACGATAAATATCGTATTGAAGCCCGCCAGGAAGCTACTTATGGAAAATCCAACGTTGTGGAAGAAGAGAAATGCGATAAAATAGAGCAGCGGGAACTTCACCACCGCCCAAATCAGGCTCTTTATCTTATTTCTCTCTGCAAACATTGCAACCACTAATTTTTCGATGAGCCAGAAATTTACAATGCTCAAACACGAGGTCACAGCATACTGCACTCCCCATAGCAGGCCGACGTAAACTGCGCCGTACAATGCAACAAGGGCGGTTAACGCTACGGCCATTGTGCGCGTTCGTTTGAGAAAGTCGCGTTCCATGCCAAGAATCGCCTATTTCTCCGTGGAGGATTTTTTGATTAATGTATACGTTTGATGCACGCCAGCAAACAAGCCCAAAAAGAGCCCGATAAACTGAAACCAGGGGCTGGTGTGCAAGAGCTCATCAATCAGGCGGCCAAGTACGTATCCAATTAGCGGGGACACCAGCATAATCATGGGAATCATTGCCAGCGTGCCGATCTGACGAATCTGGCGATAGCGCTCGCGCCGATCGTCTTCCCGCGTCATTGCGTCCGCCTTTCAATGCCATGTCACTGGAATGCTCACCCGACGATGCAAACGAAGCAAATCCTATATATCAGAATGCGGACGCTTATCAATGAAAAAAAATTGCGAGGGTTTTTTTTCTCTCTCTGCCAATGTCCACGATGTGAAACATACTGCGAAAAACCATGGCATTGCGATAATTTCCTGTTTGTGCGAAAAGCGTGGAATCTTATTGCCAAAGATTGTGAGACAGGAAAATATAAGCCGCTAGTAACTGTAACGGCAATTGAAGGGGTGAAATCTGCCTAATTGGACAGGCAGGGAAGGGATCATGCCTCCTGGGTGAGCGATGAATTCTTTTTGATCTTCTCTTCGCCTTTTATGTAAATTGCCATATCATAGACTTCAGTATACCCGCAGAGGGTACAGGTGACAAGAAAGTACTTGCCGGTATTTGAAAAGAGTTTTGGGAAGCTAGGGGTAGGGAGCGCGACTTTCTGGATAACGCCAGCCTTGCCCCGGCATTTCTGGCATTGGTATGTCTCGAGAATCCGTTCTTCAAAACCCATTGTCCTTCTCCTTACTAAATCAAAAACAGTATTAGACTATATGCTGAGTTGGCATCATTTGCAAGTATTTTTGTGCAAGAATGGGGGAGGGAAGCCTAATCTCTTTTCGCCGCGCTATAGATCCAGTAGAGCGCGGCAATAGCAACACTTGCGCCTGTTCCATAGAAGAACTGAGGGTCGAGTTTGGTGGCGAGAACAGTGAACAGCACTGCCAGGATCGCCATTACTACTGACAGTACAACGGCCTTATCGTACTTGCCGACCGGCGCCTGACCCATTTCCACTTCGCCAGAACAGCCGTTCACTAACATCTGGTAACGGTTATCTTTATAGCGGTAGGTGATAAACCATAGTGGGACATAGATGAGCTGGGTCTCTTTAACGTAGGTTGTAGTATCAACGTCGGTAACTCTCGCGCATTTTCGCTGGGCCAGGCTACGATGGTATTCGATGACGCGGTTGCGGCTGTGAGTTTCTGCGTTTTCGCGTATGACCTGGCCGTTAAGGATTGGAAGTGATTTAGCCAGCTCAAGGGTGAAGGGCTGGCTGCCTTTACGGAAGTCGGTCTGGGTGCTGGTTTGCTCGCCTAGGCCGAAATTCAGGACAAATCCACCCCAGTCGGCTTCAACGGAGTGGCTGCCTGGGTTTAATGCCTCCAGGCCAAAGTAGCGTTCCGTATCCTGGCGCGCGTAGATGGCCCAGTTGAGCGTTTGGGTGAATTCGCCATTCACAGGTACATAGTATGTATCCATTCGACGCGACCAGCCAGAACCGACCCAGCGTACTCGCTTGTTCAAGCCGGCCCAAAAGGTGCGGGCCTCAATGGTAGTTACCCAGAAGGGGAGGAAGAAACCTTCGGTGGAATCAAAGACGGCTTGCTCATCAAGGTCTGAAGCCTTGAAAAATCCTTTGGTCATCCATTCCCGGCAGATTTGCTCGATTTGCGATTTTGTATACTCATTCGGAATTATTCTGTGGTTTTCCACCTTCACAATCCGGTCAAAGCCAGCCAGCATATTGGTGGTTCCACAGTAGGAGCAGGAAATGAGATTTTCTCCCTCCACGTACTTGATGGGTGCGCCGCAGCTCGTGCATTTGAGTGTCCTGGTGATTTCAGGAGTCTCGGCTTTTGCTGGAATGTTTTCTGACATTTTTGGGGCTTCTCCTACGCTGCCTGCCGGCACGGAACTATACGTTTACCACAAGTTGAAATGTTAGCAAGCCAAAGGCTCAACGCAAGGGAAAAGTTACAGATGCACATTGCAAGAATTGTTGTAACCATAGCTGACCAAGAGCCCCCTATTGCTCTGTTGAAAACCTTAGACCATACAAAAGAGGATATTGAAAATGATGGGTTCGCCACCTTGACGTAGCACGGGCGTCTCGCCCGTGTGGATCGACAACTATGGCGCAAAGATCATCCGCCTGGGCGGATGCCATGTTATCAGAGCCACATTGACACTCCAAGTAGAATGGCGGTTCGATTTATTTCTGGCAGGATGTAAGGCTTTTCAACAGAGCATGCGTCTGTAAAAAAAGGATTGATTTTACGGATGCATAATGACATAAAGTTATAACGTAATGCTATTGCGGAAGGGCTTGATTCTTCTCAGCCTTTTCCATCCTTCCCTTGAGTTGACCAGTTGTCGGGGCGTAGCGCAGTTGGCTAGCGCGCAGCGTTCGGGACGCTGAGGTCGGGGGTTCAAGTCCCCCCGCCCCGACCATTTCACTTCTTGAAAAATCACCATCCAGCCAGATCTTTCCAGTTTCAAGAGAAGCCCGTCTTGTCTGTTCATAGAGATTATGTACTGCACAGGGATTTTTGGTAAACGACCAGTTAATCATTTGACTTTTCTATGTGGAATGCCATGATGCATGCGGTTAATCGGGATTATTCTCGATGCACGTTTCCGGGAAAAGCTAGTGGAAATTTTTCAACGAAGATGAGACCATTCTCAGTTTTTGATGCAAACCCATGGGAGAATACGAACAGACCGTGATGCAGGATGAGGAGCGGCAAAGCCTGGTTCCGGTTCTTCTGCTTGCCACTGGCTTTGCGCTTTCTGTGGTTTTGCTGCTCAACATCTACCTGAGTTCGCCCGATTCTGCCGCATACTACAGTGTGCCGCGTTCAATTCTAATCGATCACGATCTGGATTTTCAAAATGATTATCTGTACTTCGAATTCCAGCCTAATATGTTTTACCTCTCAGGGCATCAACGCCTTTCGAATGATTGGCCGATTGGCGCGGGGCTGCTCTGGTTGCCTTTGTTTATACTCGCGCATCTTCTTGCGTTAGCCCTTTACCTGCCCGGAATGCTCCCGAACGGTTATAGCGCGGTGTACCAGCTGGTGGTGTCGCTGGGCATTGTGATTTATGGATTGTGCGGCCTTGTGCTGAGTTTCCGATTTGCACGCAGGTACGTCTCAGATCGTGCTGCATTGTTCGCAGCAGGGCTGGTGGTGTTTGGCTCGCCGCTGGGATTCTACCTTTACTATTACGACTTTATGTCACATATCGTCTCGTTTTTCGCCATTTCGCTTTTTCTTTATCTCTGGGTCAGCACGTATCGCAAGCGAACACTCCGGCAGTGGGGCACACTCGGTCTGGTAGCGGGTTTGATGACGATGGTGCGGCCTCAGAACGTCTGTTTTCTTGTAGTCATTGTAGTCGAATATGTGATGGTGCACCGCCGTGAGCTCCTGAGCAACAGCGCGGCGCTGAAGCACTACATCAAAGGGATCATGCTGCTGAGTCTGGGACTGGTAGTCGGGTTTTTGCCCCAGATGCTTTTCTGGCTTACCGTCTATGGGAGTCCAATTGCGTTTCCCAAGATGGAGGAAATGCACTGGTTCAGGCCCCGGGTGTGGGCCATGCTCTTTTCGCAATATCACGGACTGTTGGCGTGGTCACCAATCCTGATGCTAGTCTTGCCAGGACTGTATTTTATTTACAAGATGGAGAAGCCGGTTGGGGTGGCGCTCAGCCTCGCGCTGGTGATTCAGGTGTATCTGAACAGCGCGAATGAGGTCTGGTGGGCAGGGGGATCGTTTAGCAACCGGCGATTTGCTGACTATGCGTTTATTTTTGTTCCTGCGATTGCTTTTATGGTGGACAGAAGGCGGGGCCCTCTGGTACTAGTATTGTGCGTGGTTCTTGCCGGTGTGGAACTGGCTCTTAGTAATTGCTGAACGTGCTGGAGTGCTGACATTGGATCATTTTGTGCCCTGGACAGGTGAATTCTGGCGCTCGCTGGTAGGATTGGCTATAGATCCATTGCGCAGCTTTGGCGCAATGATCGGCAACTTCGGAGACGTCGCGATTGTCAGTCGCGTGCTTATTGGCATTGTTTTTGCAGCGGCAGTATTCCTGGTGATTTATTTCTTTCAGAGACAAAAAATGCACAATCAATTGGCGAACATCGGCTCTGGATGTTTACTGACTTATTCCGTGCTTTTGAGCTTGAGCTTCATTGTTCTCATCCCCAATACCAGACCGATCGAGGCCGAGGCCTTTTCCTATCAACTCTCTCGGACAAACCGCGTCCTGTGGAACAACTACTACGAGTACGGCTACTACTTGCTCATGAAACGCAAGTACGACGAGTCAATCAGAGCATATGAAAAGGCAGTGACCTTGTGGCCGGAGCGTCCCTATGCCTACCGGTATCTTGGCACAAATTACTACCACCTGGGACAGTATCGTCTGGCAGCTCAATATTGCCGTGAGGCGCTTGCTATTGACCCGAAATACCAGCCAGCAGCCCAATATTTGGCTGCGTGTTACGGGGCCATTCTAGCAGAAGAGCCGCAGAACCTGGCGCTGATGCTGGGGCTCGCGCAACTCTACCAACAGCTAGGCAACCTTGAACGGGCAGAGATGCTATATCAGGAAGTATTGAGGCAGAACCCGAACAATGCGACAGCACAGGCAGGCATTATGGAAATTCGCGCTGTCCGAAATCACACATTTCCTAAGGAGGTGTCAGAATGAGGCGTTACAAAGTAAACAACATGAGGTTACGAGTCTTTTGTTGCGGAGTGTTATTGTCCATTGTTGTTGTATTCCTAGCTTGTTCTCATCTTTCAGTCCAGAGGAGCCGGCAAGATGCTCAGGCACGGCTTTTACCAGGACGACTTGACACGAATGAGGTGCTTTTGCCGAACCAATGGCGGCTTACACCGGCGGGTCGTCAGCTACCCCTTGGTGATCTTCCGCTCAATATGGCCCTGAGTCCTGATGGGCGCTACCTGGCAGTAAATAATAACGGCTGGAGCGATCATCAGGTGATCATTGTTGACTCTGAGAAAGGAACGGTTCGGTCGCAGGTGACGATTCCCAAGTCGTGGTATGGCCTGACGTTTAGTCCGGACGGGAAATTTCTCTATGTGACCGGCGCAGCTGATAATCTTATTTATCGCTATACGTTTGAGGATGGCTTTCTTTCGGACGAACGTAAGATTCCGGTTGGCGAGCCGAAACAGGCGATTTTCCCCAGCGGCATAGCGACGAATCGTACGGGCACGAAGCTGTACGTTGCCAACAATCTGGGCCATAGCATGTCGGTGGTGGATCTGGAGCACGAACGGCTGGAGGCTACGCTTCCTCTCGGACCCGAAACCTATCCCTACACATGTTTGGTCTCACCCGATGATAAACGCATTTACGTAAGTTTGTGGGGTGCTGAGGCCGTGGTAGTGGTTGACGCGGCAGAACTTCGGGTGGTCAGTATCATCAAAACAGATTCTCATCCGAACGACATGGTGATGAATGAAGCGGGGACGCGGCTGTACGTCGCCAACGCTAATATTAATACCGTATCGGTGATTGACACGCAACGGCTCAAGCGCATTGAGACAATCACGACAAGTCTTTATCCAGATGCACCGGAAGGGAGTACTCCGAATGGCGTGGCACTGAGCTCTGACGGTACAATGCTCTTCGTGGCGAATGCAGACAATAATGATGTAGCAGTAGTGGCGGTTTCCGACACCGGAGCAAGCGAGGTGCGCGGCTTCATTCCAGTGGGCTGGTATCCGACAGCGGTCGAGGTTACCAAGGATGGAGCACGGCTGTTCGTGGCAAATGGCAAGGGCACAACGTCGTTTGCAAATCCACAAGGCCCCTCGCCATTTCTGCCGTCACGCAAAGAGACGCAGTATATTGGCAGGTTGCTCAAGGGATCGTTGTCAATCATTGATATGCCTGACGCATCGCAGCTGGCTCAATTCACAGCGCAGGTCTACGCAAACTGTCCGTATAAGAAGGGGAGTGTAGTGACGGCAAAGCCTGAAGGTCCAAATCCCATTCCGCATAGTGTGGGCGAACCGTCGCCGATAAAATACGTCGTCTACATCATTAAAGAGAATCGCACGTATGATCAGGTGTTTGGTGACATGTCGGAAGGTAATGGAGATCCCAATCTGTGCCTTTTTCCAGAGTGGAACACGCCGAATCATCATGCCCTGGCGCGCGAGTTCATCTTGTTTGACAATCTTTACGTTGACGCGGAGGTAAGCGCAGACGGGCACAATTGGTCAACGGCAGCGTATGCATCTGATTACATAGAGAAAATCTGGCCGCAGACCTATTCGGGTCGTGGCCGGACGTATGACTTTGAAGGCCACAAGAAGATCGCCCTGCCGGATGCGGGCTACATCTGGGATCTGTGTCAAAAAGCCGGGGTGACGTATCGCAGCTATGGAGAGTTCATCGAGAATGGCGCAACGCCGCAGGATCCTGGCCGGGCGCGAGTGGCTTCACTTGAAGGACACTTTGATCCTTTCTTCCGCAGCTATGATCTTCGCTATAAAGACGTAGATCGTGCAGCACAATTCCTGCGCGAGCTTCGCCAGTTTGAGGCCCAGGGCACCTTGCCGCAATTTATCATCATGCGGCTTCCCAATGACCATACCGCTGGCACGCGACCAGGACGTCCGACACCGCGGGCTATGGTGGGAGACAATGACCTCGCTCTAGGGTTGGTCGTCGAGAAGCTGACTCAAAGCCGTTTCTGGAAGGAGATGGCCATCTTTGTGATTGAGGATGATGCGCAGAATGGGTGTGACCACGTTGATGCGCATCGTTCTGTTGCGCTGGTGATTAGCCCATATGCAAAACGCGGATTCGTGGACAGCACGTTTTACAGCACGACGAGCATGCTTCGCACTATGGAACTTATTCTTGGTTTGCCACCGCTGAGTCAGTACGACGCAGCCGCCACACCGATGTATAACGCCTTTACCATGACACTAGATTACAGGCCGTACAGGCACCGGCCGGTCAGCGCCGTGGATCTTGATGCGACAAACCTGAAAACGGCGTGGGGTGCGAAAGAGTCAATGGAAATGAACCTCGACATAGAGGATGCGGCCAATGACATTGCCTTTAACGAGATTATATGGAAGGCAATCAAGGGAGCGAACTCAGAGATGCCGCCGCCGGTTCGATCGGCGTTTGTAAGGATTACAGGAGCAATGCAGTGGCAGGAAGATAGCGATAAGTCGCGATAGATGACCCTTTAATAACTAACGCAGATAAAGCATTAAAGAATAGTACGCTCGTCTTTCCTGAACCCAGGCTTTTTCGCCCTGTGTAGCACACCAGACAGTCGTGCTGTGTCCTATTTTTTCCGCTTATGACGAGTGCGCTTGCGCTGCTTTTTAATTTTGTGCTTGCGAATTTTCTTTCGTCGTTTCTTAACAACACTGCCCATAGAAATTTCTATCCTTTGCTTTGCTAGCTGTATCTAGAGAATAAAGATCATGCACACCTTTTCAGATTGTCAAGCAAAATTTCTTGCAGAGTTTTATTCAACCTAGGATTTCTGCAATTTCCGCAGCGCATCCAGGGTAGCTTGCGTGATTTTCCGCACCAGGTCATCGTGTGGCAGCGGTGTAGCGGCTTTTACGATACCACAGCCGTTGCAAATCAGACACAGCGCGTTCTGCTTGGCACAAACGTTTGCGCTCATAAAGATTTCCATTTGCTCTTCCACGACGCGAATCACCGCATCTTTCGCTTCGCTCAGCAGCCCGGGAAAATCCACACATTGGAAACCCTTGTCCAGCCGTTGTCTTATTGCCTCGCAAGCCACAACGGCCATGCCGGTGTAGAAGTTGATCTTTGCCACCCCCAGGGTAATGGCCTTTCGGAAATCTTCAATTGATAGTCCGGTACCGCCATGCAAAACCAGCGGCATCTTGAGCGTCCTGTTGAGATTGTCGAGCCGTTCGAAGTCGAGTTGTGGCTTTCCCTGGTAGAGCCCGTGTGCAGTGCCGACAGCCACGGCGAGGGCATCAACGCCTGTGCGCCGGACAAATTCCTCAGCTTCATTGACTTTGGTAAAGAGCTCTTCGCTCACCTGTTTGCTGGTTGACGCTTGCGCCTCTGCTCCGCCGATATGTCCCAGCTCGGCCTCGACCGTGACGCCTACTGCGTGGCACATTTTCACGACCTCGCTTGTTGTGGCGAGGTTCTGCTCGAATGGGAGGCGCGAGCCATCAAACATAATAGAAGTAAAGCCAGCACGTAATGCGCGCATTATGGCCTCAAAACTCTCTCCATGGTCTAGATGTAACACTACGGGAACACTGGCGCGGTGGGCTACATACTTGATGGCAGGGGTTATGTTTTCAAGCGTAACGTATTTAAAATGAACTTCAGCAATGCTGAGGATAACAGGGGAGCGTTTACGTTCAGCCGCCTCGATAATTGCCTCGAGAAACTCCATATTGATCACATTAAAGGAGCCGACAGCGTATTTCTGTTGGTACGCGTCATCAAGGACGTCCTTGAAATTGACGAGTGGCATTAGATCATTCCTGCTGTGCTCAATAAGTGTCTGGAGGTCTAACGATTCACAGCCAGCGCGTGCTGTGCACTTATACGGTCATATCCTGAACGTGGATGCCGGCGGCTTGACAGGCGTAGGTAATTTCCTGGACGCAATGGCCCAGCGTAGCGACGTAATGGTTGCCTGCAGCCTGCTTGATGAAGCGATGGGCGTCGGTCTTAAGATGAATAGCCACGTGCGGCCAGGTCTTACCCCACACGATCTTCTTCTTCATAGACAGGTTAAACGCCATGGCACGGCCGCTGGCCACCTGCATGACATAGCGACCATCAATACGAGCCAACCGGCCGATGGTCATGTCACCTGCTTTTCCGTCATATCCAATGGCACCCCCGGACACGCCCTGACACTGTGGTGCGATCATCACTTTCGAGAGAGCGATTTTGGGGTCCAAGGAATTTGCCGCATAGAACACTGACGATGCGCCACAGTTTGACAGTGTGATATATTCGTTTGACACGAACTGCAAGTCGCCAAAGAGGGGAGGGATCTCGGGCTGAATCTGATGAAAGAGCACTGCAGTCAGTAGCCCTTTGATATCGCCTTCGCAGACAGTGGGAATAATGGGTTGCAGCCCGCTCGCATCGCTGGCAAAGGGAAGAAACGCAGGAAGCGTACACGCTGTAACGCCGTACTCCACTGAAAATTCCGGCTGGCATTTGACTGACACGCCAAGAATTTGCAGGTCGCGCAGTTCATTCAGGCGATCGCGCGCCGCCAGATAAAGGGCCAGCTGCTTCTCAAACACCGAAGCCGTTAGCATCTTGCGGTCGAACTGTATGACGACTCCCTGTGCCTCGAGCCAGGTACGGAGCCTGGCGATCCGCTTGGGGTTAGATTGCAAAATTTCTTCGGCACGCTTGATAATGATGTATTGCCCTTCCGTCAGAACGTCGTTAACCAGGAAGGATTTCAGATTGGGGATGTCGTCTTGCAGATGCTCCATGCCGAGGCAGTAGCTGCCGCCCCACAGGAGGATGCTGCCCTGTCGCATGCGCTGGAAGGCCGAAGCACCGCGAAGCCAGCGCAAGAGTTCACCGGTCTCGTCCATGAAGCGCTGATGCGTTCTCACGTGGTGGGTTGCCGCGTGTTCCCACAGCGAAGCACCTGCAGCTGTGATGCCAACCGAACCTGCCCACGCTGCATCCTGACTGGTGTAGAGAGCAAGTGGACGGTTGAGTTCGCGGGCAAGCCAGATCACCAGCTGCGGTTCAGCCCAGTGCCAAATGCAAACGATCAAGGCTTCGACCTCATTAGTGACCAGGGCTTTCAGACACTCCTTATTCTCCGCATCTGTGGCGATGCCAAAAACATGCTTCCATCCTTCGCGCATCTGGAGCAAAGGATCAACGACCTCAATGTGGTGTGCCCGCAAAAACTCGGAGAGCTGATAATGAGACTTCTCGATGTACCGTTCTCGTTCGCGGGCGAACGCGGTTTTGCGGGGATCAGTGTACGAAACAATTCCAACCCGCATGAAGCGACATCCTTTCTATACAAAGTCTGGACGCAAATCTTAATCTTAAACAGAACAAGGCAAACGTATCCATAACAGACAGGAAAACAGCAGTCAAATCAATTATAAGACAGGTATCAATACATGTATATCTTTCTCCTGGAACCAATCTCTCTCTATTATTCCGACAAGTTTTGCTTGCTCAGCGCTATGTGAACTATGCCGCGCAGCATGGGTGCCACTTAGCAGTCTTAGAAAATCCGCCCGCGTGTGCGAGAGTATGGATATCCATTTAAAGGATGAACTTTGCAACCGTTTCGATGTGATAGGTGTGCGGGAACATGTCAATCGGCTGAATTGCGTCAATGCGGTAACCGGCATTTGTCATCACAATGAGGTCGCGGGCCAGGGTAGTCGGGTTGCAGGAGACATAGACTAGAACGGGTGCTCTCAATTCGAGGAGATGTCTCAAGGTTTTTTTGTCCATGCCGCTACGTGGTGGATCGAAAATGATGCGCGTGATACTATCGGCAATGGAGGAGAGAGCCGTTGGTAGCACCTTGCGCACCTCACCTGCTATAAATGTGCAATTTGTTAAATTATTAAGCGCGACATTTCGGCGAGCATCCCAGATAGCCTCAACTTCGAGCTCAATGCCAATAACGGTCTTAACAGAGTCGCTGCAGAAGAGGCCAATGGGGCCGATACCGCAGTATGCATCCAGCAGCACGTCTTTCTTGCTCAAGTCGGCCATTTGCTTGACGACAGTATAGAGTTGCTGGGCAGCCAGGGTATTGGTTTGAAAGAAGGAAGAGGGGGAGATGAGGAAGCGCAGTGAGTCCAGATGTTCTTCAATCTGGCTGTCGCCATCTTGATAGGCGATGCGATCTAACCGGGCCACATCCGCCACGCCAGAGTGAATTCCCCAGATCAGACCGGTTATGTCTGGTATCTGCTGACGTAAAGCCGCAGCGAGGGGCTCAATGGCCAACGTATCAGCAGCCGTGGTAAGCAGCGTAATTATGATGTTACCTGTTTGTTTTCCTTCGCGCACAATCAGGTGGCGAAGCAATCCCTCGTGGGTTTGAGGATTATAGCTCGTGAGTTGCTGGCGGTTTACCTCCTCGCGCAGAATCTGCAGGATAGTGTTGAAAATTTTTGGATGGATGAAGCATTTCTTGATGTCAACAATGTCGAGATAGCTTCCTTCCTTGTGAAAACCGAGGGTTACCTGTCCCGTGCTGCCGGTACCGAACGTAAAGTCCATTTTGTTGCGGTAATGCCAGATTTCAGGAGAGGGGATGACGGGCTGCATTGCGAGATTCTTTTGCGCGCCCAGGTGCTCCAGGGTAGTTTTGAGAATCTGTTCTTTGAATACCAGCTGATGTTTGTAGGGGATATTCTGCCAGGTACAGCCCCCACATTTGCCAAAATGCGGACAGGGTGGGGTGAGACGAAGTGGGGAGGGGGTCTGAATGTCAACGAGTTCGGCACTGGCGTGATTTGATTTTCGTTTGACTATGCGAGCCCGGATCACGTCGCCCGGAACAGTGCCCGGCACGAAAATCACGAATCCGTTTACCTTACCAATTCCGCGACCGCCGTACGCCAGGTCCTTGATCGTTATTGTGACAATATCATTTGGAGCGACATCCATCGTCTGGGTTTCTCTGAGTGTAGTTAGTCTTGCATGCCTTTGCAGTAGTGAAAAAAATCTCTAGGTCGCCAATGCTGGGGGAAGTCACGGCACTGCGCAGGCTTTACCGGATGGATCCTGCAAAGATTGTTTTCGAGAAACACGCAATCACGTGCCTCCGTGTCGAGCAGCCAGCATTCGTTGTCCTCCGCATCTACCGAAATCAGGCCATCGGGACGGAAGGTGTACTGATTGTAAAACGACGCCACCTTGATATTCAGAAACCGTGCAATACGCTCTGCCTCTTCGGGCTTAATTCTGACGTAGCCATTGCCTCGGCAGCAATTGCCGCATTGCTTGCATTCAAACTGGGTGATCTCTGTGCGATCGCCATACACAGGTGAAGCTTCGTAATTAGATGTAGGAGTTGTGCCGGCTTCCTGGTCTTGTGGCGAGTTCTTATGCATCACGTGCTCTGCCAGATTATTTGTGGGGGACGAAGCTTTGAGCCCATATTACTTATACAGCGGCAGATCCTCCTCCTTGTATTCAATCTTTCGCAGGGTCGGATAAGCCTCAACGCCTCCTTCCCCGATTGACCCCGTGACTTCCAGGGGAAATCGTGGGCGTTTAGACCGGGCTTGGATTTCCAGCTGGATGCGTTGTTGATAGTTGAGTTCAGCGATCTGGCTCGACAGAATGCGTCCGGCCTCCGCATCAATTTCTAATGTGCGCGGATGGGAATCGCCGTATACGAAGTAGTGCGCCTGATTGTTTGAAAAAATCGTAACGCCCTCTTCTGTCATTTCACTGTTACGACGGTCGCCATCGAACAATTCCTGCTGGAGGCAAAGACCTTTCTGATTCCATAGAACTGGTGTTGCCTGAAGAACTGTTTTGGGAATTGTCTGTTCAATAATAGGTGTTCTTTCGATTGCTGCAAGTTCTTTTTTGGCTTTCTTCAGTAGTTTTGAGTCCGGATAAAGAGTCAGAATTTCTCTGAGAATGCGCGCGCGGGGCTCAGGAGATGGAACGCGGTGGGCAAGCGCGTAGAGATGGCGGGCGCACGTGTTCTCCACGCGTGTGATGCATTGTGTAGTCAGCTGGTCAGCCAGCGCGTAGTAGTGCAAAGCCTCTTCGCCACGCGCGTCATTTTCGTAATAGCGGGCGACTTTGCCTGACAGGCGCTTCGCTTGTAGGCTTGCGGGGTATTTGTTGACATAGAAAATCGCCCTGTCAATAACGCTTTCTTTTGACACGGGATTTGTCAGCGCGGCCTTAAGCGCACGCATAGGAATGTCCGTGATACAGATGATCCCCATATACTCCGCGAATTTGTTCTGCTGAGGCATTGTTTCTGATGCCGCCATGTATAGACGTGATTCATCGGTGTGCACACCCAGGAGAAGATACGTGACCAGGCGATGATGGTAGCGAGTATTCTCGCGGTCGTATGCTGCCAGCGGATTTATAAAGGGGCTTTGAGCCACTTTTTCTGCATGTTGTGCCATATTCGTTTGAGGATACTGCTTGGCTAAGAGGCGCATGCGCTCTGGGAGTTGTTGTGGATTCGCGGGATCGGCTGTGAATAAGTCATGAACGTATGCGGCTTCGTCGGCAAACTTGCTCGTCGGTACGTGCTGAGTAAGGGTTAGTGCGGCGCGAGTAATGTCTGCCTGGTCATTACGTGCCAGAGCATAAAGTAGGCGTCGGTAGAGGGTTTCTTCGTTGCTTGCGTCTTGGAAACGTTCGCCATCGAGAACCGTGACTGTATCAATCTGGCGGCGATGGGCACGCGAAGTATCACGCAGGATATTTAATCTTTGCTTCTCAAATTTTCTGGCCTTTGGGAAGAGATGACACGCTTGCTGAATATAGAAGAGTGAATCATCAAGACGGCCAGCAGCACGGAGGCGTTTGCTCTGAGCTGCGGCCAGGATCGCCTGCTGTGCGCGGCGCTTCTTTTCCAATCGCCCAATATGTCGGCTCAGGGTTTCAACTCTTGGATCCTCGGGATGTTTTTTCAGATAGGTCTTGGAGAGAACAAGGATTTTTCGTTCGCGTGGTGTAATTTTGGAAAACCTCTGGTAGAGGAAAGGCAGATCAAGCGCAAACTGAAACAATGGCTGTAGTCGGCCCGAGACTAGCTGGGAGGTTGATTTAGACAGCCGGTTGAACAAACTGGCAATATGGTTGTAGTAAAGCTCCCACCTGAGTCGAGAGGCACGGTTGAGTTCATCGTTTTGAACATGTGTTAAAATCCCAGGCTTGAGCAATGCGTCTGGGTGCTCCTTCAAGATTCGTCTGGCCAGCTCAAGGCGAGAAATACGATCAGGCGTACATGCGGCTTGCAGCACCAGGATATTGTCGTGCAACTGGTAAGGCAAGGCCACACGGCCTGGCTCATGCCGCTCGAGGGTTTTGGCTTTTTTATACAGCCGGTCCAGGAGCAAAACATCGCCGGTAAAACTGGCTATAGCGCTGGTACGGACAATCTGGTATGCTGTGTTGGACGTATAATTACCATTGCTGGAAAATCCCTGAGCGAAGCACGCGCAGCACAGCGCCGAGCATAAGGCCGCGATGATTACTGGCGCGGTAAGCCCAGAGATACGAGAAGCATAATGGGAGTGATGGGCAACCAGGCACTGCTTGGGCATTGAGTGATGTACGCTACCCTTATTGAGAGTGCGAAGATGAATTGCTGCGACTACAATGAAAAACGATTAACCCTGATCATCTTCTCAATGGCACTTTTGTCCGTGTGCAATCAGGATCGTCAAGCATATACCACGCATCAGCTAACCCATCCTGAGCGCCACAATGGTTGGCGCCCACGAAGGGATGGAGTCAGCAGATTGCTTGCCAGGCTATAGTAGCGAATAGGGAACAGCCTGTCTCCAGGCCTCCTCATTCACGATGAAGTCGCGCTTGAAATAGAGAATGTGGTCTTCAATGTAGTTCCGCTCATCCCATATCCATTGAGCACCTGTGCCGGTCCACTCGAGCAGGTTCATCTGGTATGAATACACCACATGGTCGTAGTGTGTTCCATACTCGGTCACGGGATGCCACGAGGTGATGTCGTCAGTATGTAGCTCCCAGTCCTCGATTTCCGCGTCTGTGATCAGCCAGTCATTGTCAGAGATAATTGATGAATCGAGCATGAGCACTTCTGCAATCAGGCCGCCGAACAGAACGATATTTCGGCACCGGATTGCCAGGGTGTGCCGGCCAGGTTTAAGGGTTACCCGGAAGCGCTTGCACCCCTCGAACAATGTGCCAGAGCCAATGGGCTCGCCGTCAAGGTAAGCATTGTAGATGTCGTCGCCGTTGATGAGAATCAGAGCGTTGTTAGTGCTTTCAAAGAGGTAGAGCATATCCTGAGCAACCCGGCGACGGTAGCTACTATCCGAGTGATCGGCAATCTCTTGAAGTAGAGATTTAGCTCTGTCGGGCTGGCCGAGTTTTAGCGCGAGTCGGGCCAGGAGAAACTTGATCACCTCAGAGCGCGCAGGGGCTGTGTCGTGGCGGAGGCGTTGTTCGCAGATCTCTGCGGCTTGAGCCGTGTGGCCTTCACGCTCGAGTTCGTATGTCTGGCGCAAGGTTGCCACATGATCCATAGTATCCACCATGCGGGCGGTCATCCGGCCACGTGCTGGTCCCAGGTATCCGAATGAATCGCCTGGCACAGTTTGATACCAGTAGGCGACGCTCGAATAGTCATCCGAGCGGCTGTTGGCGTGGCCGTGCTCTATAGTGACCTGGATGCTGCGCTTAAATGCAATAGGATCATCGAGGTGAAAGCGGTAGACGCAGCTCTGGCCGCCTTTGACGTATACTTCATAATGCGGCACGCCATACAAGGGGGTCATGTAGGCATGGAGACCCCAGGCGTTGTTAAAATAATCTTCCGTACCGGTGCCATGAAGTGCGGGCGTTATGGCGCCATCAATAAAGATCATGTCATCGCCTTCGCCCCACCAGCCGACAGCACGGCTATGGACGCCGAGGGTGCATCCGATATAATACCCAGTTCCGCAGACGTCGAGGATAGTGTAATTTCCCTGGCTGCGAATGTTTGGCTCCTGATTGACAATATGATCAGCCTGAGCGCGCTGAGCGAGGTCCAGATCCAGGTCAATCCAGCCATCGGTCGGGAATTGCTGGTGGTATTTTGCATGAAAGTAAAGGCCAGGAAATGCCCGGCGGCTGGTCTTGCGATAATCAATGTGATAGTATACGGTCACTGGTTGGAAGCCGTCGTTACGCAATTCCACAAGCGCCGAGCGCTTGAAGGGCATTGTAAAATAGCAATTCCTGGCTGCGCCGCTATTGGTGACGACGATCGGGCGCGCCTCTACGTCAAGGTTCAATCCGTGGGCGCTAAGGAAGAAATCGCCAACAGGGGCTTCTACAGCAGGCAGGGAGGCGCCGTCCCAAAAGATACGCAGCACCACCAGCCGCGAGGCATATTCCTCGCCTGCATATGTGAACCAGAGATGGGTTATTTCGCCAGGTCCGCTAAGGCGCGCCAAGGTACTGGTTTGCCCGGGGGCAATCTGTATGCAATCAATGTTCTTCCCTGTTCGGTCCCACGATGAGGCTCGCCAGTTGGTGTAAATCGGCTGTGGGGGGAGAGCGTCAAGAAAGATAAGGGGAGAGAAACAATGTCGCCCAGGCATTTTTAAGTGTTGACAACCCTGGGTGGGTAGTAGGAAACTACAAATGAATAACACGTAAAAAGAGAGATTGACAGTTTTATTCTTCATCATCCTTCCCAATGTAAAATTCAATGTACAATTACACACAATGTGCATGGCCCCGCAACACTGTATGCAGAAAAGTGTTTCACGACTCTGGCGATTTGTGGTGCGCGGCCGGAAGACTCTTTTAAAGAGTTTATATGGGGATATCGAGCGTATTTGCAACCACAAAATTGGGGAGAGGGTCATGTGTGGTGTGTCCGTCCAGCAACGAGAGGTTTCCACTCCTCGCACCTTTTGCTTACCTGTGAATCCCGGGCCGACGTCTAGGTGCAGTTGGTTCAGCACAAAAAAGGATTGACTTTGATTCGGGCAGTTTATATTTTTTCTCTGAGTTTCAATGGTGTAGTAGGAGGCAGGTGCAATAGATGCAGGGTAGACGAAAATGTCTAGGGGTTGATCTCGGCTGTAATACGGTTAAAGTTGCAGAGCTTGCCTACGAGAAGGGGCAGCTCAAGATCACGAATCTTGCAAGTGCCGAGCTCAATCTTCCCTACCGCGTCTCAGAAAGCGAGCGGAACGAGAAAGCCTTAAGTGTGCTCCGAGATCTTCTCAGAAAAAACCGCATTACAACGAAAGAGGCGGTGTTCTGCATTCCCGGCCAGTCGGTATTTGTCCGTCGGGTTAAGCTGCCCAAGACCACTGACGAACGTCTGGCCCGCATCATTACCTATGAAGCACGCCAGCAGATTCCCTTCCCGCTTGATAAGACTGTCATGGAATATCAAGTTTTTCCGGAGGCCGAGGAGGACGAAGTCGTTGTCCTCATGGTGGCCGTCAAGCGAGACCATATAAACAGCTATATGGAGGTGGTTAAGAGAACGGGGCTAAAGCCGCTCAGTATTGGCGTGAGCTCGCTTGCTCTGTATAATTACTATATATTCGACAAAGGCCCTATGTTCGACAAACTGCCAGAGGGGGCCGAGACCGCTGGACAAGGGAAGATGGACAAGGTGAGGAAGTCACTGGGTGCTTTCTCGCTTCCCTTTTTGAAAAAGAAGCCAAGGCCGCCGGAAAAGCCCGAGGAGGAGAAAGAAGAAGTAGAAGAAAAGCCAGTGGAAGAAGTTTCTGCCTATGAAGAGGTTAAGGCATACGTCAATATCGGGGCGAGCATGCTGGATCTCTCCATTGCACGGTTAGGCAAGACACCTACGCTCGGGTTCACCCGAAGTGTGCCAGTGGCGGGGAACGAAATCACCAGGTGTATCCAGGACAAGTCTGGGATTGAGAGCTTTGAAGAGGCCGAGCGGGTCAAGAAGCAGGAGATCATGCTGCGGACCCTGGAGGCAGAAGAAGGGACGGAGCATGAGCCTGAGAACCAAGAAGCCACAGAGGCCGCGATGTTTATCGTTGACCGCTTGATTGCGGAGTTGCGACGGTCGTTAGATTTCTATATCTCTCAGCCCGAGGGTATGGCAATTGATGCGATTTACCTGAGCGGGGGGCAAGCACAGCTGTCCAATCTTGACAGTTACATCGAGGAGAAACTGGGCTTGCCGGTCGAAGTTGTCGAGCAGACGAAGAATCCTTCAATCGCGGTGGTGGGGCAGGATGAAAAGAAATTAACGCCGTTTCTCATTGCGATTGGACTTGGCCTTCAGGGATTGGGCCTGGCGAGTGTGAGTATTGATTTTCTACCTGTTGATCTGAAGACCCTGCGAGAATTTAAGAAGAAGAATTTGCTGGTTGCAGCGATCGTGTTGCTTCTCTTGGTCACGATTGGAGTTAGCACACAGGTGGGTGATCGCTATATTGAAATGTACATTCGTCAGGTGGCTGTACTTCAGGAAATTATCGATAGGATTAGGCCAGCAACTACAAAGATTGACGAGATAAAAAAGGAACGCGAATCGCTTAAAGACGGGTTTGAGAATTTAGCGGACTCGCTGGCGGATCGTGACTATTGGCTGGAATTTCTAGTGGCCATGCAGAAGCAGAAGCCTGCCGATGTGCTGATTGATCGCATCATCATGGATGCCAACGGAAAGGTGAGTATACTTGGAAAAACGGAAGATGAGCGGTCGGCGTCCGATTTTACGAAGAACCTTCAGAATGCACTCGCGAACTTTGATTCGCGCCCCGAGCTTTTTTATATCACGAAAGTTTACGACGAGCGCTACAAAAGGAACGTTAATCAATTTGAGATCAGGATGGATTTTTCCGACAAGGTTTCGCGGGTCAGGCCGCCAGTAGTGGAGGCAACTGCCGGTGCGCGACGTCTACCTGAGGCTGTTGCACCTGGTGAATCAATGCCCGCGGCAGCTCCCGTCTTCCGATAGGATGCTGTGACGATTATTAGCTAAGCCCGGGCTTTGTTCAAAAGTCGAAGGGAACGCAGGGATGGATGGACAGTTTCTTGCAGTTCAGGATAAGT
>CAZVVA010000051.1:0-20155 GCA_964630455.1 uncultured Candidatus Sumerlaeota bacterium | reverse complement strand
TGTAGCGCTCAATGGCGACGGGGGCGATGAGTCGTTTCGAGGCTATTTACGCTACCGCGGGTTTTCCGCCTTCAACCGTTACGGTAAAATACCACGACCCATTCGCAGTCTTTTGATCCGACCACCGGTAAATCTTCTGTACAAAATCTTTCCGAACAGCACATTTTTTGAAAAGGCGTATTACTTAAATACCGCTTCACTCTACGACCCTGCGCACCTGTACGCCCAAACCATGGTGATCTTTCGCGATTATATGAAAGAAAAAATGTATGCACCAGAGCTGGCGTACCTGGCCAGAGAATACGACTCGCTGGATTATACGATTTCGCGATACAATGAACCTCAGGCCAAGAACCCGGTGGAGAAGAAAGTGCGCTCCGATATTATGACCTATCTGCACGGCGATCTGCTGCCAAAGGTGGATCGCACAACTATGGCGCATGGAGTGGAGGGGCGTTCGCCTTTCCTTGATCAGTATTTAATGGAGTACGCGGCGCGTCTACCTCTGGAAATTAAGTTCAAGAATGGTATTCTCAAATACCACCTCAAGCAAGTGCTCAAGGATCTCCTGCCTCATAACATTCTCTGGCGGAAGAAGCAGGGCTTTGGCGTTCCCGTTGGAGAGTGGTTTAAGGACGAGCTATTCGACTTTACGCGTGACATCCTGCTTTCGGAAGAAGCGCGCTCACGCGGATTCTTCAACATGTCCTACGTTGAAAAGATGCTCTACGATCACCGTCATAATCGCCAGAATCATCATCATCGGCTCTGGGCATTGCTGAGTCTTGAAGTCTGGTGCCGAACATTTCTCGATCGCAAAGACATTAGCGCCGGCCCGCTGAGCTTCTAGGCTGTTGCGCGATGTGTCGGACGTTTTGCAGCGTATGGCTAAGGCTGCATAATTTCGTTCTCCGTTCAAGAGAAGGCACGTGAGCGTTGCCTCCGCATATCGACTCCTTCAATTAACCTCCTCATCGGATATTGGCGGCACCGAGCAGATGCTGTTCCGATTCCTCAGCAAGATCAATCGCCAGAAGTTCGACGTACGCATCTGTTCACTTATTGGTTCTGGGCGGCTCACACAGGCGTGCGAGCGTCTGGGATACGAAGCGTGGAATCTGCGTTTGGCCTCGCCCCTCCAGCTGGGTAAGCTGATGTGGCTCTATCGGCTGTGTAGATCCGAGCGGATTCAGCTGATTCATACGTATGGATTGCGCGCAGACACGGTTGGCCGCTTCATCGCGCACATTGCCGGCGTGCCGGTGATCGTATCGAGTATCCGGGGTCCGGATGAACAGCGCGGTTGGTGGCATGTGATGCTCGACCGTTTGACTGCCCGGTGGGTCGACCTGTTCATTTCGAATTCCGAGGCAGGTCGGCAGAGCCGGATCACGCGCGAGCGCTTTCCTTCGGAAAAGATCGTCACCATCCTGAATGGGATTGAAATTCCTGAGGCAATGCCGCATGGAGACCATCACGCGCTGCGATTGAAATATGGAATTTCTGAAGATGCGCACCCGGTGGTGAGCATGATTGCGAATTTGCGGGTGATGAAAGGCCACCGCGACGTGATTGCTGCTTTGCCGGCGCTGCGATCGCGATTTCCACAGGTCTGCGTGCTCTGTGTTGGCCGGGATGACTCGGGTGGGGAAATCAAGCGCACGGCTGAGGCACACGGCGTGCTAGAGTCAATAAAATTTCTCGGGTATCAGGAGGCTACGCAGGAAATTCTCGCATTAAGCGACGTATTCCTCCTTCCGTCGCACTGGGAAGGATGCCCGGCCTCGATTCTTGAGGCTATGGCTGCTGAAGTGCCTGTGGTGGCGACGAAAGTAGGTGGGATTCCGGAAATTGTTGAAGACCGCCAGACTGGCTTGCTTATTCCACCCAGGGATCCAGACACCATCTGTCGCGCAATTGTGTGGGTGATAGAGAATCCGCGCGAAGTGGAGGCGATGGTTGCCGGAGCAAAAGAACAGATCACCGAGCGCTTCTCGCTCGACCAGATGGTCAGCAAGATTGAGGCAACCTACGAACCCCTGATTAAGAAAAAGGTCGGCTCCTTGTGAATGCCTTCCATTAGGCCCCTGGACAGGCTATGGAATGAAATTTTGACCAGCACGACACAACGTACACGTTAGATGAATCTATATGCCGAATGAGGATCGTAGGGGCAGGTTTGAAACCTGCACCCACAATTATCAGCAGCTACTATGATACATATCCTGTAGGGGCGAACCCGCCGCGGCGGATGTTCGCCCGCATTGGTTTGGATACATAAAGCAGGCTATTTCACTGCCGACTGCTCAATAATAAGATCGCCTTTCGTGGCGTTCAATGTAGCGCGCACACCCAGCGGCAACGTGCAGAGATAGTCCACGTGTCCGAAAGGCATATTCATCAGCACGGGAATCTTGAGCGGGTACAGCCGGTCGCGAAGCACATCTTCAAGGCCCTGGGTATATGGAGTGCCTTTCTTCGGTTTCACGTCACATCCGGCGCACTTGCCGACCACAATGCCTTTTGCATCGCGCAATTTCCCTGCGTTAATCAGATGTGTCAGCTGACGATCCATGCGATATGGCGCTTCGTCAATGTCTTCGATGAAAACGATCTTGCCACGGGTAACAATTTCATACGGAGTGCCGAGTGACGTGACGATAATGCTCAGATTGCCACCCGTCAGCGCTCCCTGCGCCTTGCCTTTACGAATTGTGATTGCGCGTCGCACGTCGCTCCCTGTGCGGATCGAGCCGAAGGGTTCAGGCTCTCTCAGAATGCGGAACAGACTGTTCCGCGTATAGGGGGGACTTTTCTTTTTGATCAGATTGGCAGTCACCATGGGGCCGTGGAACGATACCAGGTTGGCCTTTTTGAGAAACGCCAGATGCAGCGCAGTAATGTCGCTGAAGCCAACGAATATTTTGGGGTTACGTCGTATAAGGCGATAGTTGATATTTCGCAGCAACCGACCCGTGCCATAACCTCCGCGCAGACAGAAAATCGCATTGATCCGTGGATTCTGAAACATTGCATGCAGATCAGCAAGGCGTCGGCGATCTGTACCTGCAAGAAATCCAACTTTTTCGCGGCAGAATTTTCCCAACACCACACCGTACCCCATCTTTTCAAGTGCAGCCTTCCCCTCGTCAATCATGCTGGGCTCTTGAGGGGCACTGGCTGGCGCGATCACACCAATTGTGTCGCCTGGCTTAAGTCGTGGTGGTCTGATAGCCATTGTTTTGAATCTCCTTTGAAAAAAATTTGTACGCCGTTAAGTATATCGGAATGCAATTGTATATTTCATTAATACCATTGCTCAAGGCAACCTGGCGACATACTACGCACCAAATGACCGCACACGTTTCTAAGGATCTCTACTCAAATATGATTCGCTACTCCGATATCCCATGTCCGATTTCATCCCAACCATAAGAGCCATCCGCGTTTTTCACACAAACATACAATTTGTCCTTACTACCCGTGCCAGCTTCCACAAAAGCCAAACATCCACGGTACGTACCGCTGGCAGTAGGAAGCCCGTCTGTATAGTGCTCTACGTCAAACAATTTTGCTGTTATTCTTTGGCCGCTAGCGGAGATATTGCCAGAGGTCTTTATTTCACCCGCCGCCGCGCCCGTTGCCGTGCCGACGTTAAGGCCGGTCTGCGAAAAAACGCTGGCAGTAGTGCGGAAGTCACCGTCTTTCGTAATCTCTGCTACTTGCACATCGTCCTTGAGAATCTGAATCGCATCCTTGCCTGTCGTGGCTCGCACGTTCGCCTTTAATGTCCCATATAAATTTAGGTCTCCAGGAAGACGTGAATAATAAATAGTTGGACTTGTACCGCGGTATTCAAAATAATCAGTATTGGCAAAAGCCGTTATGTTGGGCGAAATGTAATTGCCATAGAAATAAAGCACATCATCATTGGAATTAAAATTGGCAATATGATTAGTGCCAAAACCATCAAAAACACAGTTCACAATCCATAATGCACTACCCGCGGTATTATTGTTTAGATAGATTGCTTCTTCAGATGTTCGATTCACATAAAACCAACAATTGAAAAATCTGGCCCCGTTTTCAATAGAGCAAACATCACTCCCGCCTTCGATATAACAGTTCCAAAATTGAAAATCTGATATGTTTGTCACGCCCTGATAAACAAAAACAGTATCACGTCCATTACTAATAAGAGTGCAATTTTCAACATAACCCTTTTTGACACCACCTTCACACGTGAAATTGATTGCCATTGTTTTATTGGCGACTGTTGCATGAGTGTTGATTATTGTAAGGTTTTTTAGTGCAATCTCATCAGCCTTGACTTGGAAAACAGCCCCCTCATTATCGGGTGCATCATCATTGAGATCCATTTTAATAATGACAGCATCGTTAGCGGTGTTGATTTTAGACCCGCCTGTCAATCCTATCACAGCGACATAATCCTCATCCAGCGTCACCTGCTCCTCATAAACCCCTGGCATGACATAGACCACGTATGGATTCGTTGGTGCAGAGTCGTTGATCGCATCTATAGCACCCTGAATTGTGGTATAATCCCCCCTACCGTTCTTATCAACGACCAGCGTGCTGGTGGTTTTTTCTCTCCAGTTATTAAGCGCAGCGGTGCCCACAATCGGATCGGTAAGCTGCATATTATCGCCGCTGTGATTAATATAAGTATCTGTTCGTGATGGATTCTGCGAATCAATGTGGATTTCCCGGTGCGTCATTTCTAGCGGATCTGCGAATCCCAGACCTGCCACTAACAGAACAACGCATACGAGAGGAGTTTTCTTCATCATCCTTCTCCTTTTTTGAAAGTGCCCGATTTTTTGTTCAAGACTGCCATAGAGGCACGGAGACGCAGAGATTGTCAAAGAATGAGTCTTTTTATAATAAACCTCAATCGGAGGGACAATAATCCTTTCGGCCAGTCTTTCGATCTCCTTTATTCTCTGTGCCTCTGCGTCTCGGTGGCTTTATTACTGGCAGTCAACAATATGATTGAACGCAAGCAGGCCATTGTGGATTTTTAGGGCAGCTCTGTTTGAACGCCTGCAAAGAGACCGAAAATGGATTGACTTACAAAACGTTATGATATTTATAGTTTCTTGCTTCGTCAATATAATATCTGAATCTTTACAGGAACACCTTGCATGATGCCCCACGCACATAATGTCCTTCTTCGACATTTAGTCTGCGCACAGGCGCTGGCTCTGTTCCTTATTTTGCTAACACCGACGCCAGGCCTGGCTGTAGAAGCCAACGACACCATCACAACTAGCCAGGAGATTATAGAACTCAGCGCCTTGAGTAACCGTCTTAAGCAGGAGAACGAGCTCAAGACGCGAGAGATCGAGCTATGGAAAGAGAAATACCAAGTCCTTGAGGAACGATATCAGACTGAGCGGCTGTGGCACATCATCCGCGACATTGAAGAGGAAGTTGGCAACATCAGGTCGCTCTTGCCTAAAATCCACGTAACATACCGCATGCTGGACGAGCAGGAGCTCCAGCGCTTTATTCTGAAGCAGATTGACGAACAGTATGGCATGGAGCATCTGGACGATTACGAGCTGATGATGCGCTTGCTAGGGTTCTGGCGCACCAGGATTGATCTCAAACAGCTCATTTTCGACCTATACAGCGAGCAGGCGATGGGCGTATACGACTTCGACTCACGTCAACTGCTGTTACGTCCCTTCTTTGATCCAGAGAAGGGATTTGGCAGAACTATTATTGCGCACGAGATTTGTCACGCACTACAAGATCAGTATTTCGACCTGGCACGGATTTTTAAAGACCGTATGGACAACGACGACGCGCTCCTGGCAGCCCTGTGCGTGATCGAAGGTGATGCTACTCTGATCATGAGCGAGTATATGAGTCGCCACCTCTCACCCGCGTTTTTGCTTGAAGTGCCGAAATACTTGAGCTACGACCAGTCTACACTTCTGAACGCACCATATTTTATCCGCCAAACGTTACTCTTTCCGTATCTTCAGGGGATGGTGTTCGTCACCGAAGCGTTGAGGCGCAAAGGCCCCATTGACGCTGATGACATCTTTCGCGACATCCCTTGCTCAACTGAACAGATTCTGCATCCAGAGAAGTATTTTATGGAGCGCGATAATCCGACCAGTCTTGTGCTTTTCGATTATTCCGATCAGCTAGGCCAGGATTGGCGATTGGCCTACACAAACGTGCTTGGTGAATATGCAATTCGCTTACTGTTTGAAGAGGAGCTGGGAGAACGGGAGGCGAGCCTTGCGGCAGCGGGATGGGATGGAGATCGCTATGCATTGTATAGGCGCGACACGACGTCGTATTGGCTTTACTGGGAATCAGTGTGGGATACGCAAGATGATGCGGAAGAATTCTTCTCGAATCTTCACGATCTGGTCAAGACGCAGCATAGTGAAGCGGAAATCGCAGATATGAAAGGCACGGTCCCGGATGTCACGTATAAGACAACGACTGATTGGATTCGCCTGCTTCGGCTCGGCAAGCGGGTTTACTTTTTCTTGTATAACGATGAAGCGGCGCTGCCAGTCATCAAGCAGATCGGCGAGGATTTAATAGGCGCTACGAGAATGTGAGCCGTTGGATGCGGCCGCATTCTGACTTCAAGGCCAGTTAGTGTTTCCTGCTGGCGTTCTCCTCCCACCAGTGTTGCCACTGGGCATGATCTGTGCCGAGATCGTGCGCTGTGATATGCGCTAGACCCTGGATGATGTAGTAGCGGGGTGTTGCATCGTCAGTATTCGCGAGGGCTTGAATGAGATCAGGCATGGCAGCTGGCCCGATGGCAGCCAGAGCCTTACTTGCGCTCTCACCGTGAGTAATCAGCTGGCGCAGAAGTGCGGGAATCGCAATCGGATCGCCAAGATCTCCCAACAGCAAAATGAGCTGGCCACGGATTGTATCGTCGGCCGTGTTTAGCGATTCAATGAGAGCGGGGATCGCACTTGCCCCAACGTTGCGAATGGCTTGTTGTGCCGCAGTCTGCACGGAGGCGCTTGAGGCATCCAAGCGAGTAATGAGGAAGGGTACGCAGAGCGAACTTTTAATTTCCCCAAGAGCTTTTATCACGTGAACCTGCGCAGTCGCTGGAGCTTCTTTGCAGTATGCAATCAGTGGCTGAACAGCGCTACTATCGTGGCTCTGTGCAAGCGCATCTAAGGCTACGCGGGAGCGCTCCGCATCGTCAGACTCAAGCATGCTGCTCAATGCATCCACAGCTTCCGTACTACCAATATTCCCAAGGGCGTGCGCCGCAGTCTCCCACAATAAGCCGTCCAGCTCTTTCACCAGCACCGGCACACCCGCCGGGTCGCCAATCGCACCAATTGCTTGGATAGCTGCAGCGTGAACATCCGAATCCGATGTTTTAAGCGCGTCCATCACCGGTTCGAGCGCGCTAGCATCGCCTATCATGCCGAGTGCTTTCACGATCTGCGGACGCAGAAGAGTTTCTTTTTCAAATAGTTGAAGCAGAACTGGAACGGATGACGGATCGCCAATGTTGCCAAGCAAACCAGCTGCCATGCGTCGCTCCTCAACCGGGGCCTCTGCGTTCTGAAGTCTCTCGAGCAACTCAGGTACTGCGGAATAGTCGTGTAGTTTACCCAGACACGTTGCCGCACGCTCTTGAACTGCTGGCGAGGCATCGGTCAGAGCTCGTAGAAGCAGCGGTTTCACCGCCGGATCCTTGTAAGGCATGAGTTTTTCGAGAACAGTCTGGCGTAGAAGCTCACGCTCATCATCAAGGGCTACCTGAAGCGGCTCCACAATAGTCGGATGGTGAATCTGCGCCAGGACAACTGCCGCATGGTACTGCTCATATTTGTTCCCTTCTGTGACCAGGTAACTGAGTGCTGGAATTGCCAGCTCGCCCAGCGGCACGGCGTTGGCAATCACGTCGCTCTGATCCTGTTCCCGCGAAACTGCTCGGATTTTCTCCAGTGCCAAGTGCCCGCGCCCTTTCTCACCCTGGCAGAATATGCCCCATGCCGTCCACTTCCTGTCATCCGTGCCAAAGTCAACGCCGGTCACTTCGGCCAGGGCACGATGGGCATAGCGGCGAACCTGTGGTTCTTGATCTGTAAGCAATGCGGCCAGACTCCCTACGATGCCGGGGTCTCTATAGTGTCCAAGTTCCAGGGCTGCAAATGCCCGCACCCAGGAATCGGCGTCGTGCAATTTGTCGCGTAACGTGGCGATACGTTGCGCAGGTGGCAGCTCTACCTGTGTCTGGTGAATAGTCCACCAGGTAATCCACACAGCACTATCCTGTGGCAGATCTTCAGCGCAGATATCTTGGAGAGAGCGCCAGGCGAGCTCGCTGACCTTCGGGTCGCTGTCGCCAAGTGCGGGGATTAAGGTAGGAATTGCCTCCATGGCGTGCAGCTCGCCCAGGGCGCTTGCCGCACTTCTACGCAATTCGACGTTGCCGTCGCCCATGGCCCTGATCATCGAGGATATTGCCGCAATCTTTCCCATCTTTCCAAGTGCGTCAATTGCACTGGCACGGGTTGCCGGATCTCCATGCCTAGCATTCTCAATCAGCGCAGGGACTGTTTGTGCGGCGTCCAACTCTGCAAGGATGGGAATAGCGAATTGCCGCATTTGCGGCTCCTTCGCGGTAAGAGCTTTCTCCAGGGCCGGTATGGCGGTATCACCAAGTGCAAGTATCGCTGTTCTGGTCTGAGTATCCTGTTCGAACTGTGATGCTTGAAGCTGCGCCAGCAGCTGGCTTGCCTGCTCGGGCGTGGCAGGTTGCTGGGCCGCACGTTTTTTTTCGAGTGCTTCCTGAATTCGGTCCAGGTCTTGAAGTGCTTGCTGTGGAGGCGCAGGCGTTTCTCCGGCCAGTTGCTCAAGCTGTCTCATGCCAGGGTAGTCGGACTTGCGCTTGTGGAGTATTTGCACGTCCTCAGTGCCAAGTCGGTACACAGTAGAGAAGAAAGTGACGACGATGATCACACTAAAATAAATTGCTGCTGTGCCCAGAATTATGCTGACTTTTGGGATGGGAAGTCCCCGCGTCGGTGGTAGCTCCACATCCGGTTTCACTTTGGGCTTTTCACGCATTGGCACACCCTCAAGCTGCCACACGGGCGCACCGCACGCCGAACACCGCTCTTGCTTCCTGGGATAAATTTTCTTGCATACCGAACAGTGGTAGACCGGTTCCGTGCCAAAAGAGACACCGCAGTAATCGCACGCCGGCGTATCCACAGGAATCAAAACTCCGCAGTGAGGACAATTCCGATACGCGGAAGGCTTTGGCTCCTCTTCTCCTTCCGCTGGCTTTTCTTCCACAGGAATCCGGCGCAGTATGAGGTTGACAATGATGTAGCCGTAACAGCATATGCCCAGTGCGATAAAGGCGTAGTAGAGAAATTTCCATACCCCGATTCCACCCACGGCTAATGAAGCGCATGCCAGATTGCACCAGAAGCCAGGTTCTGTCCCGGCATACGCAATACTTTGCACAGCCAGCAGCAGCAATCCGACCAGGAATGTCACCGCTACTCTCTGTTTCTCTATTGTGTTGATCATCTCATCCGCTCCGAAATTCACCGCATCCCCAAAACGAAAACCGATCACTCCAGGTCAATTCGCACGCTTCTGGTGGCCTGCAAGACCCTGGAAAATGTGTTGCCATTTGTTTCGATGGCTAAAGATTCACCAACATAATTCCATGGCGTTATTTATTTGTGCAGACAAATTATTCTATACGCAATAGAGCGACTGAGTTCAACATTTTTTCTGATTATCTTTGCCATCATGAATGCCTTCGGGGTGTTACATACTGATCTGAAACCAGTTGCATAGTGGCAAGCTTCTTATTGTTGTCTGGCTGGCAGACGAACGTTGAGGTACGGGGTTTAACATGTTAAACCCCTACATACTTTTGACCTTGACAGTCAGAGCTAATTTCATAACTCTTCTCTTCTGTATCGACTCAGGAAGCACGAACAAGGAGTGAGCATAAATTGAAGATTTCCCCTGCCTCACGGCTGGATCGCTTTCCCACCTATCTGTTTGATGAACTGGATCGCCAGAAGGAAGAGGTTGAGGCGCAAGGGACTGATATCATTGATCTTAGCCAGGGAGAGCCTGACATTGGACCTCCCGAGGATGTTGTCGAAGAGCTCGCTCAGCGTGCCAGAACGGCTGGTAGTCACAAGTACCCATCCTACAAGGGACTCTTTGCATTTCGTCAGGCAGTTTCGAGCTGGTATGCAAAGCGATCTGGCGTGACGCTTGATCCGGAACACGAAGTGCTCGCGCTGATCGGTTCGAAAAGCGGTATGGGACATCTTCCGCTTGCTGCGGTAGACCCTGGCGAAGTCGTGCTAGTGCCAAACCCATGTTACCCCGCGTACTTGCCGGGAATTCTGCTGGCTGGCGGGGAGTGTTACGACTTGCCACTGGTGAAGGAGAAAGGCTATCTCCCGGATCTCGAGGCTATTCCAGAAGCCATCGCACGACGCGCGAAGCTCATGATTTTGAATTATCCGAACAATCCCACGACGGCAGTTGCAACACTCGACTTTTTTCAGAGTGTGGTGGAGTTTGCCCGACGCTACACCATTATCGTAGCACACGACGCACCATATCTGGAGATAAGTTTTGACGGTCAGCGCCAGCCATCGTTTCTTGAAGTGCCTGGCGCGAAAGAGGTCGGTGTGGAGTTTAACTCGTTTTCTAAGATGTTCAACATGGCCGGATGGAGAATCGGCTTTGTGGTGGGCAATCGGGAGGTCATCGCGGCGCTGGGCACAGTAAGATCGAATGTGGATATGGGCGTCTTTTTCCCGATCCAATACGCTGCGTTGAAGGCGCTTAATGAGAAATCGGATTTTTTTGGCAAGATGACCGCGCGCTACCAGAATCGCCGTGACATGCTGGTTAAGGGTCTGGCAGAACTAGGGTGGCCAGTGCAAAAAGCACCGGCAACGTTTTTCTTGTGGATTCCCGTGCCAGATCAGAGTCCGTCTGTAGAATTTGCGATGTGTCTACTCCAACAAACCGGTATCTGCATGACCCCAGGTAGCGGATTTGGTTCCTATGGTGAAGGATACGTCCGCATCGCGCTCACCGTATCGGAGCAGCAGCTGAATGAAACCCTGGAACGTCTGCGCCGCGCAGGGTTTGTCTATCAGACCCCGTCGTGAGAGGTGAGGAGGAAGGGAAGAACGTGGATCCATATCAGTCAGGGATTGTAGCAAAAGTTTCCTTCACAGCCAAACGGACCGTTGCCGCAAAGATAGTAGCGGTACTCAAAGGCACGCTGGAGGATCGCGGCTTGAAAATCATTTTCCCTGGGTCGCGCGCAGTCCGAAAGCACGACGTGATCGAGCTGATGACAACGCCCCAGAAACAGTGCAAGCCGGGCGACCGCGTTGATCGGGTGACCTATATTGGATTTGCAGAGATACAGACCAGTGGCGTATTGCGTATCGGCGACCAGGCTATTCTTAAAGGCGCGCCGCAATGGGTAATTGTCGGATTCGATGAAACTCATTACCCGAATCACCTGAATGTTATTATGAAGCCAGTTGCTGAGCAGGCAGAGTCTACGCCCGATGTTCAACTAGAGGATTCGCTCGAGTTTCAGTTTAAACCGTAGGGTCAATGAAGTCCTTCGAGTGCAGCATGGGTCGTGTTTCAACGGCTTGTCCGCTAATCATACAAGCCAGTCGCATTGATTTGTCCCAACTTTGCTCATTACCAGTTTAGCCTAAGGGGGATTTGTATGAGTGTTGAGAAAAAGTTGAAAGAGCTGGGAATCGAGCTTCCACCGGTTACAGCGCCCGTTGGAGCATATTTGCCAGCTGTTGTCGTTGATAAATATGTGTACACCGCCGGCCAGGTGCCTCTGGTTGGGGGGAAGCTGAAACATCAAGGACGATTGGGCGAGTCGCTCACAGTGGAAGAAGGAAAAGAAGCTGCGAGAATCTGTGCGATCAATGCGCTGAGCGCTATGAGGAGCGTACTCGGTAGCCTGGACAAGATTGAGCGTATTGTGAAGCTGGTTGGATTTATCAACAGCACAAACGACTTCCTCGAGCAGCCCGCAGTGTTGAACGGCGCGTCGGAATTTCTCGCCCAGGTCTTTGGCGAGAATGGGCGCCATGCCCGCAGTGCCATGGGGGTCAACGTTCTATGGCAAATGGCCCCAGTAGAACTCGAGATCATCGCGAAGATTAAATAGGAATACCGCGTGCGCCGGTGAATCTGCTAGTCCGGCATTTTCAGGTTTGCTAGTAGCACTACTCTTAGTGGCATCACGAATTCTGTACGGCAGCAGTCAATACAGGAAACTACACAGGCTGTTTTACCTGTGTATATCATATCAGGCGCGGTTATGGAGTGCCTGAGAATAAGATAATACTAGAGAAGAGGATACCATCATGGGAAAGGCACAATTTAGGTTTCAGATGTACAGGGATCTTCAGAAGAAGATGCCTGCGATTTATGCCGAGTTTCAAAAGGCAGCTAAAAGTCTCAACATTACGGACGATGAAAAGATGAACATCGGGCTGACAGGTGCAGTGTCGGGCTGTCCGGCACTCTTGCGGGAAGACGTAACCGAGGCAATGGAAAAACTCAGCCGCAAGGTCGTGTCACTCGGCATCCTGGTAGACCAAATCCGCGAATTGGTTAAAAGCGTGTACGGTGATGAGTATGACGCATGTCCGGTGAACACGTGCGAGGCTGCGCTGTGGGTGGCGTTTGATTGCCTCTGCGCGCCGCCGTTATCCGGCCGCGGCGACAATTACCGTGCGCGCTACATTGCCCCCTACGAGCGCCACCTGCATCATCAGGGAAGTTACGGCCGGCCATTCCCGCCGAAATACAAGGATATCTTTGCTGATCGCGGCTCTACAGCCGGCGAAATCGGCTTTGTTGGCAAGCGCCAGGTGAATCTCGATGTCGTATACGTTCCGCTTGTCGGCGCCCGTTATGACATTCATGGCATCAAGTATCACCCCGCTGTTCTGCTCAAGAACGTGGATCCCGATGCTTCAATCAAGGTCATTGAAGAGCACGCTGAGCGCCACGCAATGATGCTCTCTGGCGTTTCGTCTTTGGGATACGACACCCCGGGCTACGGCTATGGCGTGAAGGATAAGAACGGCGCACCGAAGTTGCAGACTCACCTGGCACGGCTGGCGCAGAAGTATAACGTTCCCTACATCGTTGACAATGCATGGGCCATTCCCTTTGTAGGTGCGGATATTCGCAAGATGGGAGCAGACCTTGTTCTCTACAGCATGGACAAGGCCAGTGGTGCGCCCACGAGCGGACTCATCATTGGCAAAGAAGAGCCTCTCGTGTTCCTCCGGCGTGCGCTTGGCATGCATGGCGCGCGCTGGGGCACCACCGCGTCCTATGGCAAGGCGGCATATGTTACCGTTGACCCTGGTAAGGAAGCCCTGGCTGGCCAGATCGCTGCCCTCACCGTGCTCCGCGACAAGCCGGAGGTGTTCCTTAAGCCCCTCGACGAGCTCCACCAGCTGGTGATCGAAGAGTTTAACCGGATGGACGAGAGAATCCGCAAGTTCTTCACCATTACCAAGAGCATCAATTCAACCGCCGTAGAAGTCAACTACGAGGACAGCTGGGAAGGTAGTGGCCTGGGAATTCCCATCTTTACGATTGAGGATATGTATTCGGGCTCGAACATTTTCCAGTCGGGCATGATGCAGATAGGTATCTTTCCTACGATTGCTTATGACGCGAATATTTTTATTTCGCTCGGACTGGGTACTGCGGACGAGAAAGGCCGCATGATTGAAAAGAGCATGCGGAAGGCCGTGCGTGGTCTCGTGATGCTGATTGAGATTGTGTGCAAGCATGCTGGCATTCTATAAGACCATATTTTTGGTGGCACAGGCATCTTGCCTGTGGCAGGTAGAGAATGAACCGATCGAATAGTCAAATTCACTATGCGCCTGAGTTTTTGACGCGGGGAACATATTGAATGGGTGCAGCTGTATTTAGCCGTATTGTTGATGCCGTTGACCTCGAAACCGTTCTGCTTTGCGAGTGTGAAGCCGAGGCGAAGCGGCTCGCAATGGAGCTACTCAAGGAGTTGGGATTCAAGCAGGGTGACATCATTGCGCTGGAATTCACGGGAATGAGTGCACGGGTGCGCCTGCGCGGCAACGTCTACAAGCCTGGCGATCACTACGGCTGGCTGGAGCAGTAGCGGAGGCATCCTTGCCTGCTTTTTCTGCTCTCGCGTAGACGGTTTTCGGATATATCTGTGTTATATTAAATGCCAGAGCCCACATTAAAGAAATGAAAAGGCCATATGAAAATGACTGAAAGATGGATGCGTGATTCAATAACCGCATTAAGAGGAGCTATAGAAAAATTTGAGCGTGGAAATGAAGGTGATTTCAAGCAAGCGCTTATAATTGCAGATCACGCAACAGAGACAATTATGAGGAACTATTTGATTTTTAAAGAAAATATAGATCCGCCTTTTCATTATCCCTCATTACTAAACCAAGTTAGGCTTAGAGCAAATATTTTACCTGATATTATTGAAGTAATAGAAACATTTCGTTTACTTCGAGATGGATTTCACCACCATAACATAAAGAAAATTGAAAATGGGTTAAAGGGAACTACCACTGGCTTAACATTGGAAAGAAGTTATTTAGAGGAGTATTTAAATGCGGTAAGGAAACTATTTGAAAAATTGACTGACATTCAAATAGATGTAGGAGGAGACCAAAATGGCTAAAGAGGATAAGCTTATTGGGAAAGAGCCTAAGAAGAAAAAGCCAGAAGAAGTGGTTTTAGAAGATATTGTTATTCCTTTTTTAAGGGAAGACTTAGGGTACAAAATCATTGATCCACGACTTCAAAAAGTGCCAATTCGCTTCGGAAGGGAAACTAAATATGCTGATACGGTCGTTTATATCGTAAAAAACGCAAAGAAGATTCCTCACATTGTTGTAGAGAGCAAAGCCCCCAATGAACCTTTGGATTGGGAGCAAGCCGAGTCTTATGCTCAACGTCTAAGAGCGCCTTACTTCTTAGTTACTGATGGCAAAACCTGGCTTTGGTATCAAACAGGGGAAAGACAAGGAGAATCAAAGAAAATTGAAAAAGCACCCAAACCCCCGGTATATATGAAAGAGGAAATTTTGATTGCATTTGAAGACCTCTACGAGCTCCAAAGAGTAGTAAGTAAATGTCACGATATAATAAGAAATGAAGAAGGATTCGATCCTACTATTTCTTTTGATGAAATAAGTAAATTGCTTTTTGCAAAAATGCAGGATGAAAGAGAGGTTGAACAAGGATTTAGAGATGACAAAAAAAGAACTCCTAAAAGCGATTATGAATTTAAAATAGGAAAAGACGAATTACCAGAGGAGATAGGTTCAAGACTTAAGGAGATATTTGAAAGAGCAAAGAACAAATATCCTGAAATTTTTGAAGGAACAACAGAAGACATAAAATACATAAAACTGAGATTTCCAACAATTTTCCACATTGTTCAAGAATTGCAAAGTTATACTTTGCAAGAGACGTCTATCGATATTAAAGGTGCAACCTATGAGCGGTTTATCAAAGGAACTTTCATGGGCAGGGGTTTAGGTCAATTCTTCACGCCGAGGGAAATTGTAGAGTTTATTGTAGATATGGTTGAGCCAAAAAGGAGACATCTTATATTTGATCCTGCTTGTGGCTCTGGTGGTTTTCTAATAAATTGCATGAACAGAGTTTTCGATGAAATAGATGAACTGTATAGGCAAAGAGGCTTAGACAACCCAAAACAAGAAAAATGGAGATTTGCTACCGAACACCTATACGGAATAGATTTAAATGAGAGAATGACTTGGGTTGCAAAGATGAACATGGTTATGCATGGAGATGGTCATGGGGGTATTTTTACACATGACGGATTAAAAGATTCTGAAAGAATCGAGCAGATATTAGATATTCTCAAAAAGAGGGATGGTTTTGACATAATCTTAACCAATCCACCTTTTGGAAGCAAAATAAAGAACCAAGATATTTTAGTAAGATATGAACTTGGCAGAGGAAGAAAAGCCCAACTCACTGAGGTTTTATTTATAGAGAGATGTTTAAAGCTGCTGAAACCGGAAGGGATATTAGGAATCGTTGTACCAGATGGTGTTTTAAGCAATCTAAGTTTGCAGGATGTTAGAAACTTTATAGATCAAAATGCAATTTGGAAAGCGATTATTAGTCTTCCACAGGAAACTTTCCTCCCATATGGTTCTGGAGTGAAAGCAAGTTTGTTGTTCTTAAAGAAGAAACACCTCGAAGAAAAATTAAAGCAAGGTAAGATTTTTATGGCTATCGCTGAGAACGTTGGCTACGACGCAACAGGTAGATCTTCTGGGAAAAATGATTTACCAGCAATTTTAGAAATTTATAAGAAACAAAAGAGGATAAGATGAAAATATTAAATAAGTCGCCGTTGATATTTGAAGTAGAAGACAACCTATTAGAAGGTAGAAGAGATGTATTTTATTACGATCCAAAATTTTTAGAATTGAAGAAGAAATTAGATACAGGAAAATATGAATTGAAAAAATTAGGTGAGATAATAGATTCGATATATCGCTATCCCACGTTTTACGGAATAAAATACTTAGAGCGAGGTATCAGAGTTTTAAAAGGTGAGAACATCATCGATGGAGAGATACTAATTATAGGGGAAGAAAGTTTTATTTCACAGGAAGACAACCAGAGATTTGGTAAAACTATTGTCAAAGAAGGCGACTTAATTTTTACTGTTAGAGGAACTATTGGGAAAGTGGGTTTTGCTACTAAAGAGTTTGAAGGATCAAATATAAATGCAAACTTGGTGAGAATTTCACTAATAGACGCTGTCAATCCTCGATATGTATGGGCGTATTTAAATAGTCAAATAGGTCAAACTTTAATAAGCAATATAATAAGTGGAACTGTTCAAAGCACTATTACCATTCCCTACATAACTTCGATAAAAATTCCTATTCCGCCATTTGAAATCCAGAATAAAATAGCCGAAATAATGGTAAACGCACATATACAAAAGAAGGAAAAACTAAGAACAGCAAATTTACTTATCCAAGAAATCGATAATGCCCTTTTTAAAGAATTACATATAACAATCCAAAAGGCGGAAGAAAAACGAGCCTACTGGGTAAGCCCTGATAGTTTGGAGGGAAGGCGAGATCCAGCGTTTTACTCTCCAAGATACTTAAGGGTTTTAAATATGATCATAGATTCCTCCTACGAAGTTGAACCCTTAAAAGGAATCTCAAAATCTATCGAGAGTGGTCAGAGACCTAAGGGCGGAGTTAAGTATATAGAAGATGGAATACCCAGCATTGGAGGAGAACATATAACGTCACAAGGTGATTTTAATCTTGAGAATATACGATTTATCCCAAGAGAATTTCACGAGACTCAAAAGAAAAGTTGGATTAAGCCATTTGATATCTTAATTGTAAAAGATGGTGCCACAACGGGGAAAGTTGCTATTGTGCCAAAAGATTTTCGCTTTAAAGAGTGCAACATTAACGAGCATGTGTTCAAAATAGAAGTCAAGGAGGGCTATAATCCATTTTATATATTTTCCTACCTGTTCAGCAATTTAGGGCAAGAGCAAATAAACAGATTAATAAGCGGTGCTGCGCAAAAAGGGATAACCAGAGACGCTATAGAGAAAGTGAAAATTATTATTCCGCCATCAGAAGTCCAAGACAAGATAGCAGATGAAGTTAGGAAAAGAAAGGAAGAGTCTCAAAAATTGAAAAAAGAGGCTGAGCAAGATACAAATAAAGCCAAAGAACAAGTCGAACAAATAATAATGGGCGAATCATGATGCCACTTAAAATATTGGGTGGGCTTTGACACTGTACGATTGCTTCGCAGCCTTGCGCTTCGGGTCATATAACAGCGGATAAAAGGGGAATCAAAGATTTCCCCAAACTGCCTTCGGCAACTTCTTTTATCCGCGAAACGTTTATCGTTGGTTTGATATTTTTGAAATGGCAGATGCGCACAGATATCTGCTGATGCCTGACAAGAACATGGCGTTTGAGTAAGAAGAAGCATGAAGAAACCTCTATCCATTCTTTTGGTTCCACTTGATCCAGTGCATGATCTGGGACTCCGGATGATAAACTATCGGCTCCTGGAATCAGGGCATAACACGACGATTCTACCTCCGGATCTTCCGCTTGAAGAAGCGGTAAAGAAAGCCGCGGAACATTCCTTTGACTACATTCTGGTCAGCCGCACTATGGGCTACGGCGTTGTAGAGTTGCTGGCCAGATTCGTTGATCTGCTGGATGCAGCAGGGATTCGCGCCCGGTCGAAGATCATTATCGGCGGCAAGGCCATGACCCCTGAGCTTGCTGCTGAATTGGGATTTGACAAAGGGTTTACTGACCGTTGCAAGGTCGAAGAGGCGGTGGCCTATATTGAGGGCCGCACATACGAACCGAACCAGCTGGCTTTGAAGCGAGAGAAGCGCGACATCACAGCCCCATATTCGTATGAGGTAAAGAATCCGGAACTGGCTGAACTCCTGGATGCCATTACCGACGAAGTGTTGGCCTGGGCTGAGGATAAGACCTCGCCAGGGATTCAGCGTGCACGACTCCGCGAAGAGATGATTCGCCAGGGCGACAATGTTGCATCATCGTTGCTGAGCGAGTACCTTGCGTTGTGCGACCAGCCAATTGTCGAGTACTACACCAAAGGGCGTCTGATTAAAGGGACGCGCACTATTACTCCCGACGAAGTCGCAGCACTGGGCTTGATTCATGGCTCAGCAAACGTACGTTCCATTCAGCACCTGGATTCTCAGCCGCGCGTCATCATTTTCACCGGCAGCGGGTGTCCGTTGATGGACGTCCTGCACAACCATATCGCTACGGAGTGGGGTATTGACGGAACAATTTTCATTTGTCCCTCATGGGTGGCGCGGCTGGAGGGCTTGCTCCAGGGACTCATTGCTCACGAAGAAGACGGCACCATTCCGACGTTTGAGAACATCGCGCTCGTAAAGCGCCACTTGCGGCCGAACCTCTACTTTCAGGTGCGTGCTCACCGCGGATTGAATACGCCCGAGATGGCGGTCTACGCCAGCCACTTTCGTGTAGATTTCACGAAGATTAATCCGGTTTACGGCTCGATGAACGGCGGTACGGATCCTGCCCGGCTGGTGCTTGATGCAGTGGATGCCATTCGCACGGTGAGTAAAGCAGGTGTGGCGTTTGACATTCCGGCAAACGACGAGCTGAGCGGGATTCCCACAGCGAAGAATTTCGCAGGCATGCTCTTCACAGCAGCCCTGGCACGAAAACTGGGAGCACGTCCCATTCTCAAACCCCTTCTCTGCTTTGCTCCCTATGCCATGATTTACGGCCAGATGGAAAACAACTTTGTGGATTACAATGCGGCGAAGATTCTTGCCCTGCGCGCGCTGTTTGATGCGCCGATCTGGACTGGCGAGCCTATCGGTTTCTTGACTCATGAGGATGACCGTGCCCAATCTGCCACCACTACGGCATTGCACGCCGGGCTTGCAGCCTCCCTTGGCGTAGATATGCTCACCTTTGCCTCAACCGATGAATCCTATTCCCGCGGCCCTATCACGATTGCTGCCCGCATCGACACGTTCAACGCTTTGCGCACCATGTTTCGCTTTCTGGGTGATGCGACGTTTGCCCCAACCGCCAAATGCCAGCACTATGCAGACAAACTGCAGGAGGAAATCATAGCGGTGCTGAAAGGGGTAAAGGAAAGTGGCAGCATGGTTGACGCACTCTACGAAGGCCATTTTGGAACGCGCGAAGAGGGTGCAAATCCAGGCCGCGCAGGCCGTCACACTGTGGCTAAGCGCGTGTCATGAGCACTGGCTCCAATCAAGATCCATTCCCTTGTTATACTTGATCTGAATTGTAGAATTGAGGAGGGCGGAAAAGAGCTGCGCTATGCCTCCGAGTGTAATCGGGATCATCGGCACTGCGAAAAACACGGGCAAGACGACGGCGTTGACGGCTCTTGCGTCCGAGGCTGAGAAGCGTGCACTGCGACTTGGCCTCACTGGAATTGGTTACGATGGCGAGGCAGTGGATAGTGTCAC
>CAZVVA010000050.1:0-20494 GCA_964630455.1 uncultured Candidatus Sumerlaeota bacterium | reverse complement strand
TGATCCTATCGTTTGATATGCTGAATTTTGATCCTTCAGATGCTGCTGATGGCTCGCTCCTGCTGGATAGAGTTGTGGTGGACGCAATTTCTCTCAGTACATTAGAGACACCCACGCTCCTGAAGGTGTGGACCTTCGACACGGATACCGAAGGCTGGCAGCTTGGAGGTGCGCCAATCTTTACTGCACCACTGAGTGATAGTAGTGGCGGTGCGCTCTGGCTGATTGCGCAGGATAATACGAACACCTTTGGCTTCTGGAGTAGCCCTTCGGAAGAGGTGCAGGTAGAAGCAAACAAGCTATACCGTATTCAGTTTGATGTGAGCAGCGACGTCATAGATAGAGATGCGGTGCCATGCCTTCGCCTCGGGGTGCATAGTGAAGATTTCCAGGCGAGTATTGTGAAGGTAATAAGTTCAGTTACCGGAGCAGAGATGAGTCCGACTCTGGAAGGGCGTACCTACGATCTCTATTTCTACCCACCGCAATCGCTGGTGGGGACAGATGCAGACAGCATCCTCGTGGCATTTGACATCCTGAACTTTGACCCCTCAGATGCTCAGACTGGCGCATTGATGCTCAATTCCGTGTTTGTCGAATCTTTTAATTCTGTCCCTTAATTTATCTTGGAGCTTCCACCAGAAAGACTCGCGTGCCATTTCTCTGTTTACCCACACGGGCAAGATGCCCGTGCCACCTCATCCCGTTCCACCTCATTATGTATGCGCGTGAGGAGGAATATCTCATAATCGGTATTGTTGCTGGATTGTAGGGGCAGATTATAATCTGCCCTACTGGCAACGGAGGTCTCGCAATCTGGCGAGCCTGATCAATCGCGCTAAAGCCCCTGGCACTTGAGGATCAAGGACTTGCGTGGAACATTGAGGTGGCGCGCCAGGACTGCACATTTTGCCATGAGAAGGAAGCAGAGGGGCCGCGTCTCGTCGCTCAGGGTTTCAAAGTTCCCCTGGCCTTTTGCAATTAGCAGGTCTGAGCGGCTATAGGTATCCAGGAATTCTGTGGAGCAGGAGTCGAACAGAATGCCGGGTGCATCATCGCCTGTGGTGATGACGGTTGCTAGCCGGTCTATTCCTGCGGCGTGCGCATCCTCGCGTGTTGCATCATTAATAATAGGTGCGCCACGCACGGCAAAGGTGATGGATTTCCCGCTTAGTTGCTCGAGCAGTAGCCTGTCGAACACAACCTCAGCGGCATTGTCAGCGATGTAGAGAATCGTCTCGGCGCGCGCAAGGCTACGTCGCAGCTCAGCGTAATCGCAAGTTGCCAGCTCTTGCCCGTACAGAGTCTGAATTTCGTTTTCCAGATCAATGGCTTGTTGTTGCGCGGCGAAGTCAATCACGTTTCCGATAATGGCTAGTTTGGCGGCAGCCAGCAAGGAATCGCTTGCCTCCTGAACCATACGGGTAAGCTGCGGCTGAAGCTCAAGTGCGTGCGCAAGATACTGGCGTTTCAACTCCGCATACGGGTCGCCATTAGGGCATCGTAGTTTCACAAGCCGATGCAGGGTTTGCCCCATCACTGGCGGTGGCTGGTCGAGGGAACAGCGCTCGATCTCGCGTCCGAGTTCGTGTAACACCTCCTTCTTCTGTTGCTCGTCAATATCAACATAGCGGAGGGCGCCCAGACACTGGGTATAAAAACATGGTATGCAATCAAGAGAAGTTTTCATAGCTGCCGTATCACCTTGTGACCCATTTAATTAAAGACCGCCACAGAGGCACAGAGGGGGACAAACATCCGGGCCTGAGTGGGAGCCGCTCTAAGAGACACTATCAAAATAAAATCTTAACCACTACGACACCACGTACACAACGGAGGCATTAACGCCGTGATTATTGATATCGTAGGGCGACCCGCCGGGTCGCCCCTACATTCTGAATTTTAAATGCGCCTAAGGCGCATGCACGTAGTGGCGTCGTGGTTTTATATTGTTATGTGGTCTACGTTGGTGTTTTCCTTGCCTGATAATAAACATCACCAGAGAAATAGATGCGGTCAATAGCACCTTCGCTCTCGAGGACGTCTATCCATTGCCCGACTTCATCGCGCGAAAGCCCGAGAGCCTGTGATGTTTCTTTCAGGCTGCACGGCCGACGTTGGAGCATGGCGAGGATTTTTTCGCGGGCTCCTTCGGAAAACGCCTGCACCGCAGCTGGTCTGAATGAAGACACCACTTCCGCAGCCGGCCTAAATTGCAGGGCAATTTCGTGGAGGAACTCGGCCGAGACCGGCATAACAGCTGGATCCGCAGGCGGCCGGAAAACCGTGCCCAGCTGCACCTTGTGCGGCTGAATGCGCGCGGCAATGCCGGCCAGCGCTTTGACGTGTTCGGGCGAATCGTTCACATCCTTACAGAAGAGGATTTCCAGCCACAGCTGGCCGCTAAACTGCTCGCGAAAGGCAATCAGTGCGTCAATGATCTCCTGCAGCCTAATCGCTGGATGCGGCTGGTTGATCCGTTCTAAAACTTCTTCCGTGCCTGCATCGAGTGAAGCAATTACCACATCAATCTGGCGAAGGTCTTCCTGCACGTCAGCTCGCCCGAGCAGCGAGCTGTTGGTCAGAACCGCTATCGCGTACGTATAGTGCTGCTTGATCTCCTTGACCAGGAGGCCGATATCCGTGCTCAGAGTTGGCTCACCAGAACCAGAGAAGGTGACGTAGTCTATCTGGGGGGCGTGCCGGAGGTATTCATGCACTTCTTTCAACACATCGCCTGGATCCACAAAGCGCTGTCGCATGACGGTCTTATTGGTGGTTGATCCGAGCTCGCAATAGACACAGTCAAAGCTGCAGCTTTTGTGCGAGACAATGTCAATGCCGAGCGAGCGTCCAAGGCGGCGTGACGGCACAGGGCCAAAGAGAAATTTCATGGGCTTGTTCTCCGGAGTTGGGCACCCGGCGCGGCGGGTTGCCCCTTACTCGCGGTACTCTGCGTCAAGGTTTTTGGAGAGTTCTTTCAGCTCTCCCGAAATATCAGGACATACGTGCTCTGCCATCCATTTTTCCAGTTCTTTGCGGAACTGGTGAAAGGTAAGATCATAATGGAGCGGGGTAATGGAGATTTTGTTTTGCTTGAGCACAATGTCGTCAGCATCATCGCTTTCCGTACTGGGAATCATCTCTTCGCCAGTGTTGCGATAGGCCAGGATCTCACCCTTTTCGCCTTGGCCTTCAAACACGTCAACGTACATTGATTGACCCTGGTGCGAGATCACCACTCCACACAGCTCTTCTTCGGGGACATTCGGCACATTTACGTTCAGCAGAACACCTTTTGGCAGGCCCTTTTCGATCACACATTGGGCCAGACGCGCAGCGAATTTCGCTGCATAGGCAAAATGGCAATGGGCACTACGGTGCGCTGCCACGGAAATCGCAAACGATGGGATGCTATACATGGTGCCTTCGATTGCAGCTGCAACTGTGCCGGAGTAAAGGATGCTGTTGCCCGTATTCTGGCCCCGATTGATTCCCGCTATCACCAGATGCGGTTGCTCTGACATTAAGGTTGTCACACCAAGCTTCACGCAATCCGCAGGGGTACCGTCCAGCGCATAGCCAAAGAACTTGCCGTGCTTAGACCGCTTCTCCACGGTGAGATGGTTGAAAACGGAGATGGCATGTCCCACGCCGCTCCGCTCAGAGACTGGAGCCACAACAGTGACCTCCGATATCCGAGTGATCTCTTCATGCAGAGCGTACAGCCCTGGAGCGTCAATGCCATCATCATTGGATAAGAGAATCCGGTACGTCATGCTTCACACCACATAGCGATGGACTTACGTAATTTCTAGAAAATGGAACTCCCAGGAGTCCAAATCAACAATGAGACTTGTCTTATACCAGGGCTCTGGAAGAAATACAAATGAAAAAATAGAATTGGTTCTGGCCAAGCATACTCCTGCAGGGTCGGCTGAAGTTTATCTGTTAACGCAATAGGATCGCGTAAAGATAGCTTTTAAGGCTCTTTTTCAAATGAGTCAGCATTTTAGTCAAGAAATGGTCCCTACGCACAAGGCGCATTTTCAACCTCACCTCCATCCTCTCCCGCAAGGGGAGAGGAAGCAAGGTTGGGGAATGACTGGAGATGGCGAATAGCAAAGAGCACCCTGTCAATTTATGATATCTTCTTGAAGAAACCTTCGAGCATTAAAAGCAAAATGTAGTTGGGGAAGAAGTCGTATTAGAAGCCTGCGAATACGCAACTTGTTCTTTGATATATGACTATTCTTGCTGACCTATCTGACAAAGAGCCGCTTTTGAAATTATCAGACCATGCTGAGAAGACCAGCGAGAATGAACTGGCTATCAATAAGGGCATCGTAGTAGGGACTGTGGTAGAACTCCTGGCGGAAGCGCACCAGCGAGCCAATAGCTGCATAGATGACCACGACGAGCAGGTAGAGCGAAGTGAGAGGAAGATGACCGAGCATGTAGCCAGTGACGAGAACAAGTGCCAGCACTGCGATAAAGACCTGCAGCAGAATCATAGTGCGGCGGATGCCAAGAATTATCGGCAAGGTTTCTTTGCCTAGCGTAATGTCTCCCTCGATGTCGCGATTGTCAAACACTATGGAGCGCATCAGCACTAATAAGAAAACAAATGCCGCGGCAAAAAACATCGACGGCCAGACCAGTTGTCCCTCTTCAATAAACGGCACCAGGACTACTACCACTGTCCACGCCCCAGCCATGAAAAGATCCTTTGAGCCTGGAATGTCCATCAAACGCCGATAGCGCAGCCCGGCAAACCATCCGCGCGGAACGATGGCAAGGCTGTAAATAATGCCCAAGCCAATCGAGATAAGCATCAGTCCGAATACCGAGATGCTCAGGGCAAATGAGAGCAGAAGTGAAAAGCAAAGGCCGGCAACTCCCATGCTAATCAGAACCGGCTGATAGCGGGCAAAGAATTTAAGTGCGCCGTAGCAGAGGGAACGATCTTTCGGCAGGCTGAGTTGCTTGTTTAGCACGTGCATGGCGAGGACATAGAAGAAGGCGAGAAGCGAGTTGTAGAAGTTTGGCTCAAAGCCAATGAGGCGGCTGGCCGTGAACGTAAGGGCTGCAGCGCCCAGCGCAAGGAAGACCTGGCTGTATATGAAGACCGTGAAGAGATCGTGAACGAGACGTGCCAGGAGCGGTTTACGGCGGCGTTGCAGGACTTCCAGCGCCTCGACGACATTGCGGATAACCCAGTGTGGCGTCGAGGCCCCAGCAGTTACTCCAATGGTAGTGTAGCGCTCAACGGTGTCAGACTGCAGCTCATCAGCAGTTTCAATGTGGATCGTTGGTGTCCCTTGTGCCGTGCAGAGCTCCACCAGGCGGCGGGTGTTTGCACTCTGACGCCCGCCAACTACTACCATAATCTCCACCTGGTGAGCGAGCGCAATCGCCTCTTGCTGACGCATTTCCGTGGCACGACAGATGGTGCCAAAAATCTTTGCATGAGGATAGCGTTTTACGATGGCCTGGGTTACGTCGCGGAAGAGCTCCTCGCTTTGCGTGGTCTGGGCCACAACGCAGACCTTATCAAGCGGCGGCAGCGCAGCGACGTCTTCAACTTTTTCAACCACCGTCGCATTACCCTGTGCGTAGCCCAGAAGCCCGACAACCTCAGCGTGACCTTTGTCGCCAACTATGATGCCATGGTAGCCTTGCGCTGTAAATTTCTGGATCAGGTCATGCGCGCGCGCCACATGCGGGCACGTGGCATCACAGATTTGAGCGCCTGCCTGAATCAGTGCGGATCGGATATCCGGCGTGACGCCGTGTGCGCGGATAATAACCAGGCCGGAGCCTGCAAGAGCAGAATCCTGGATGACCTCGATTTGTTTTGAGCGCAGCAGATCAATCGCCTGCTGGTTGTGGATCAGAGGCCCAAATGTGTAGATCTTCCCACCTCTTTGGTGAGCCGTATCCAGGGCCATTTTCATAGCCCGACGGACACCAAAGCAAAACCCAGCAGTTCTGGCGAGTTTAACTGGCACTGGATTGGGAGGTAACTATCTGGATGCTGGCACTAGCGCCGATACGAGTTGCGCCGGCTTTTACCATTTCTGCTGCAGTGGCGAGGTCGCGAATGCCGCCAGCAGCCTTCACGCCCATCTCGGCACCGACTGTACGGCGCATCAGCGCGACGTCGTGAGCTGTCGCACCACCCGGGCCAAAGCCAGTTGACGTCTTCACAAACTGTGCGCCACCTGCCTTGGCCAGAATGCATGCCGCCACCTTTTCGTCGTCGGTAAGCATTGCCGCCTCAATGATCACTTTTACGGTGCGATGCTGCGCGGCTTTCACCACGGCCTTGATGTCTTCCACTACATACTGATAGTCGCCGGACTTGAGCTTCCCAACGTTAATCACCACGTCAATTTCGTCGGCGCCCTTTGCCACAGCGTCGCGGGTTTCAAACGCCTTTGCTTCGGTGGTCATCGAGCCGAGAGGAAAGCCAACTACAGTGCAGATCTTAACTGGCGTCTTGGCTAGCAGGGTGGCTGCCAGTGGCACGTAGGAGGGGTTAATACAAATGGCTGCGAAGCCGAATTCCCTGGCTTCATTACAGAGCTGGGTGATCTCTTCTTCTTTGACATTCGGCTTTAGTAAGGTATGATCAATAAATGGAGCAATATCTTGCGCCGTGAGCTGGGTGCCGACCTGCGCCCCAACGCGGCTTGCTCCCTGATCAATGATGGTGCGAACGTCCTCGGGCCGGCGTTCCACACAATTGCCGCATGCTGTACAGCGCTCTGCAGTCAGCACACACAGCGCAGCGACCGCTTCAGTCGGCGCTTCAGTCGGTGCTTCAGCCGGCTCCGGAGGCGAAGACGGTTCACCTTCAAGCCGCGTCACCACACGGCGCACTACCTCATTCACCACCGACGCCAGTTCCTCCTGCGATAAGTCATTCAGATCCACCTGATACCTCCTCCTTACGCTTCAGTCATAATGAAATGATAAGCATTAGCAAACTATCTTGATGAACCGAAGGGCGAAGCTGCTATGAAATGATCACCATGTTAGGTCGAGATAGAAGGCCACAGCAAGCTTATTTTGCTGCATAGACTTCTTTCCAATATAGGCTGTGTTCCAAACTAAAGTTCTTTGATAATGGGTTCTCCCTATCAGACTCCCAATTCACAGGATTATTCTGAATGTATTCTCTTATTCGGAATATCTCCTTATCGTTGCGTATTATATGTTCATAGAATCGCGCTTGCCAGGAAAAATCATTTCTTGTCGCTGTTTTACTCACCTGGCGCGATACGGCTGATTTGAATGTTGCGATCATATAAGATAATGATTTCGGAATAACACGTTGGAATCTGTTTCGCCTTGGTTCTATTTGCGGTTTCAATTGTAGGGACAGATTATAATCTGTCCCTACCATCTCATCAATCATAATAATGCCATGAACATGATTCGGCATTATTATCCATGCATCCAATTTAACATTTCTAAAATGCTTCGGTATTCCCCGCCAACATACATTAACAATATTCCCAACGTCAGACAAATCCATTCTGCCAGTAACAATTTTCCCTAAAAAACATTTGCGATCTTTGGTGTAGATCGTTACAAAATATCCTCCCGCCTGGGAATAATCATAATCTCTTAACCGAACAGTCTTTCTATCCCTTTTCATATCACTTCATTTGCGATTCCATCCTGAGATAGCCGCTTTTCTCTGAATTCGGCATGACGTACAGAAACAGAATTGCCGTCTGTGCTGGGCAGAGCCTGGCGATGCGTGCTGCTCATTTTGCAACAGTTTTTTCGGCCTGCTGCGTGCGCAAATAATTTTCCAGCGCGTACTGTTTGAAGAGTGCGCCCCATTTAGTCTGGAGAATCTGGCGGACGCGTTTCTTTCCTACAAACGGATACCAATAGACATCGTGGTAGAGGCGCGACGCGGCGTAGGACCATGGGACGAGCGGACTCTGGAGCAAAATCTTTTCAAATCGTTTAAGCGGGCCGTGATAGATCATCTTCTGCCCGCGACTGGCAAAGGTATTTTGATCGCCGCGGAAATGGAAGTTGACACCTGAGATGTCTGTGCCGACGATCTCGATCTCGCGGGGATCCCCCACGCCGAGTCCGTCTTCATGTGCAAGACGGATGAAATCCAGGCTGAGGGGATCGAACCCTTGCATTTTAGCGCTCACCGCATCAATGGCAACCTGATCCGCACTGGCCAGGATGAAGTCTTTGACGTGAGGAATCATGGCGCGCGGGCCCGGGCCATCGCCTGCAATAGTGCCATCCATCACCGCGAAAATGCCAGTGTGGATCTCCTTTTGTATCATGAGCAAATCAACCAGAGTTTCGTGGATCACGCGGTGGGTCCAGTGGCGGCGCTCGGAGAGAAGTCCGCCGAAGGCGTTCTTCATTGCACCAGTGATGGTCGTAAAGACATGGGTCTTGACCGTGGGGAGATGAATGATGTTTTTCCCGATGAAGAATTCCGGGATACGCACGCCATCCGGATAAATGGTATGCAGAACGCGGTACTTACCCTTAGGCTGATAGACCACCCACTTCACGGGCGGTTCGTAGAGATGCACCGGTTTCAGACCGTGTTTGCGATCAACGGTATCCAGGTGATTGCGTTTGATGCCGAGTTTATCGTCCACCACCACGGTGCGATTATGGGCCGGGATGATCTGCTCGTGCGGGTAACCAGCCTTGATGAGCGCACTAGCAACACCATCGTACTGCCAGGGCGCTGTGGAGCAGGCAGGATAGTAGTGGTGCCACGAGATATTGACCTTCAGAAGTGTAGGAATGTCTTTTGGCAAGTGGCGTTCGAGTTCCGCCAGCTGCATCAGGCGCGCGTAGTCTTCAAGTATGCGGTCCGGTTCGGTTTTTAATACTGCCACTTTTGATTTCATGTGGGTCTCCGTGTACGTCTAAAATCCAATGCCCGGGCAAACCATGTTCTAAGAAAATCTAACAAAAAGAAATATCAAACCTCGACGCCAGGAGGTAGACATGTCTGCGGAGCAACTGGTGCGCCTCATACGTATAATTTGACAATGTCTATCAATAACACATAATCCCCTTGTAGGGGCACGCCTTGCGCCTGCCCTATGATTATGGGCAACCACAAGGGTTGCCCCTACCATCTTCATTTTGATGCCCCCTCTAAAAAAATTGAAGACTCTCCTTTTTGTATTCCTTAGTGCTGAGCAAGAGACGATAATCCTGAATGCCAGTTTTCGCAACTATTGAACTGATCAGGCTATTGGATTCGGCTTCGCTCGCGCAATGAATCATGGCAAAAAGGTTGTAGGGCCATTTATCTGACGTTGCTCGTTCGTAGCAATGGGTGATCTCCGGGTACGAGGCCAGGAGCGCCCCGATCTCGTCCACTCGATCCACCGGCGCGTTCCACACACTCATGACATTATAACTGCGCCCAACCTGCTGATGGCGAAGCACAGCTCCGACGCGCCGGATTATCCCCTCGCGCTTCCATTGCCGGATCTTTTCGATCACTGCTTGCTCGGTAATCCCAACTGCTTCGGCAACTGCCGCATAGGGGGCCAGCGTAGCCGGCAGATCGCCTTGCAGCTCATGAATCAGGCGCTTATCTTGTAGTGAAAGCATCGTATGGCCTCAGACCTCGAAGTTAACTCGAATCTTAAAGGTTTTACGTGCTGGCAGAACCAGGAGGTCGTCAATGGCGGTGCGTGTGCGAATCTCATCAATGGTCCTGGTCAGCGCCTCTTGCGACTCTGCCGCCAGCGTAAACCAGAGGTTGTAGTGATGCGTTCGCTTGTAGTTGTGGCAGACCCCGGGATAGGTGTTGATCTCCTCGGCCACAGCGTCAATGCGGTCCTCAGGCACGTGCATTGCAATCAGGGTGCTGGCAAAGCCGAGGCGCTGCGCATCGAACACCGCACCGAGTCGTTTGATCGTTCCGTTGGCTTTGAGGCGCCTGATGCGCTGAAGCAGCTCCTGTTCCTCACACGATAGACGTTGTGCGAGCTCAGCGTACGGCCGCGAGCAAACCGGGAAATCTTGCTGAATCACATTCAGCAGTGCTCTATCAAGCGAATTTAGCCCTTCCTGATTCATCGTTGACATGACAATGTAAAATTTTATTGGCCACCCAGGGGGATGTCAACTGGATTGTCCGGCGGTCTTTTACACTTTTACGCTACCCGGAAGAATATGTAGGGGCAATTCATGAATTGCCCCTACTTTTAATTGCCCAATCGATCCCCCACCAGCCACTGTCGGCACATGTTGACTGTTGTAGGGGCGAGGTCTCCTCGCCCAGGGGCGGGGAAACCCCGCCCCTACTCAAAGCATGGATATACTGCATGCGTAGTGTGATATAAATTATTGACGATGCCGGAATATTGGCCGTATCATATGTACTGATACGTTAAACAGGGCTAGCCCATGACGTATTAATTCGTGTGAATAACATGGTGACTGCTACGGAAAAAAAACTCCTAATGAAGGGCAACGAAGCGGTTGGCGAAGGCGCGGTAATCGCCGGTTGTCGTCACTATTTCGGGTATCCAATTACACCGCAGAACGAGCTGACAGCCTATATGTCGCGCCGCATGATGGATGTTGGCGGCACCTTCATTCAGAGCGAAAGTGAGCTGGCTGCAATTAACATGGTGCTTGGCGCCGCCGCAGCTGGTGCACGCGCTATGACCAGCTCGTCGAGTCCGGGCATCAGCCTTATGCAGGAGGGGATTTCATATATGGCTGGCCAGCAGTTACCCGCAGTGATTGTGAACGTGTCGCGCGGCGGGCCAGGGCTTGGAAGTATTGGCCCTGCGCAATCAGACTATTTTCAGGCTGTAAGAGGCGGAGGCCATGGCGATTATCACTGCATGGTGCTGGCTCCTTCGACTGTGCAGGAAATGACGGATTTCACAATTCTGGCGTTTGATCTTGCAGATCGCTATCGGAATCCTGCATTGGTTCTCACGGACGGACTGCTGGGTCAGATGATGGAACCTGTGGTGCTGCGGCAGCCAGACCAGCGCAAACCCATCGACAAGCCCTGGGCTCTGACCGGCTGTAAAGGACGCCCTCCGCATGAAATCAAATCACTCTACCTGGATCTTAACCTGCTCGAGGCACTTAATCAGCACCTGCAAGAAAAATATGCACGGATAACCCAGGTCGAACGTCGGTGCGAGCACTTTATGACCGATGGGGCAAAGATTCTGCTCGTCGCTTATGGAATCGCAGCTCGTATCTGTAAAGCAGCGGTTGTCACTGCTCGCTCAAACGGCCAGGCAGTCGGCCTGTTTCGTCCCATCACACTGTTTCCGTATCCAACGCCTGATCTTCAGCTAGCGGCCAGGGGCGTCCAGGCAGTCCTGGTAGTTGAGATGAGCTGCGGACAGATGGTTGAAGACGTTCGGCTTGCACTGGGTAGTACAGTCCCAGTATCATTTTACGGCCGAAGTGGTGGAAACGTCGTGGTCACCGAGGAAGTGCTTGAGCAGGTGCAAGAATTACTCTGATAGAGACGGGGTAAGGCCATTTTGGGGGGAGGCCTCTCTGTCGAGCCTGAAGGAGATAGTTGTGAAAACAGTCTTTGCGCGGCCTGAGAGCATGCAGCCCACGCCGATGCACTATTGTCCGGGATGTGGCCACGGAATTGTGCATCGCCTGATAGCTGAAGTGATTGACGAGCTGGGTATGCGCGAGCGCACAGTTGGCGTGGCACCAGTCGGGTGTGCCGTAACAGCGTACAACTATTTTAATTTCGACGTCTGCGAGGCGCCGCATGGCCGCACGCCATGCGTGGCTACCGGGATAAAGCGCGTGCATCCGGGCAACCTTGTTTTCTCGTATCAAGGGGATGGGGATCTGGCAGCCATAGGCACCGGCGAAATCGTTCACACTGCAAATCGCGGCGAGCTCATTAGCGTCATTTTCGTCAACAATGGCACATATGGCATGACAGGAGGCCAGATGGCACCAACTACCTTGCTTAAGCAAAAAACCGCTACTACTCACATGGGACGAGATGCCAAGCTGGCGGGCTATCCTATAAAGATTTCCGAGATGCTCGCTGTTACCCCGGGCAGCGCATATATTGTTCGTGGCGCCGTCAATTCTCCCAAGAATGTCCTCAAAGCAAAAAAATACATCCGTACCGCGTTTCAGACCCAGCTGAATGGTCTAGGCTTCTCTCTGGTGGAACTCCTCTCCTCCTGTCCGGTCAACTGGCGCATCACGCCAACTCAGTCCAATCGTTACATTGACGAGGTCGTCACCAAGGAGTATCTCCTCGGTATTATTAAAGATGTTACCAGACCAGCGGAGAGCGAGTGAGCTCATTGTTGTAAACTCTCTGTGCCTCTGTGCCTCCGTGGTATCCTTAATTAGAATAAAGCGTTAGGGAAAAAGTACTGTGATTTGTGGCGTTGATCTTGGAAGTCGTATGGTCAAGATTGTACTGATGCGCGACGACGCAAGCTACATCTTCCATTCGTTCGACACGATATCCTTCTACCGCCAGTACGGAAGATTGACCAATGCGAAGCTCGCTATTGACCTGGCACGGCTTGACCTGCCCAGTTTTGACAAGATTCTGGCAACTGGATATGGCCGATATGCGATGCACTTGAGCGGAGCAGAAATTCTTCCTGAGGCGAAAGCCCACACACTGGGTGCTATTACTGAAACCGGGCTGCGAGATTTCACGCTTATTGATATTGGCGGCCAGGATACGAAGGTCGTCAAGGTGGTCCATGGTAAGATGGTTGATTTTCAGACGAATGATAAATGTGCGGCCAGCAGCGGGCGCTATCTGGAAAACATGGCTGCAGCTCTGGACATCTCGCTTGACGAAATGGGGCAGCACTACAAAGAGCCCCTCACACTGAGCTCGACGTGTGCGGTGTTTGGTGAATCGGAAGTTATTGGCTGCCTGGCTGAGGGGAAACCAATCGAGGCGATTTGCGCGGGTGTGAATTACTCTGTGGTGCGCCGCGTGATGCCTGATGTACGGCGCATGCAAAGCGGACACTACATCTTAAGCGGTGGCGTCGGCCGAAACAACGCTGTGCGACGCTTGCTCGAGCAGGAGCTACAGGCCAAACTCCTCGTCCCCCAAAACCACTTCTTCCTGGGCGCTATAGGTTGTTGTAACGCCGAGTAAACTGAGTGTTGGCTGCGATTAATGGTAGGGGTTTGATTAATCAAACCCCTACACATTGCATGTATTTTGATGTAACATTAAGCCGTTGAAAGGATAGTCCAATGAGAAAGATTGTATCTACAGTCGTATCTTTTGTTCTGTGTATTGCTGTATACCAGGCATGCGCGCAAACCGAGCGGCATGATAAAGCTATTTTCGCAGAAGACAAGGATGAATTTTTAGAGTACATGCAAAGAACCTCTGATGAACTCAGCAAGAAAGACGAGGAAAAGGTAAAAAAGCTAAAAATGAATTTCACCGGGGTGAACATTCCTGCCTCCGTGAATGAATTTCAGAAATGCTGGTATAGTGAACCAATTTCGCAAGGTATGACAGGTACATGCTGGAGTTTCTCATCAACATCATTTTTTGAGTCAGAGATTTACCGACTTACCCAAAGACAGATTAAACTTTCCGAAATGTACTCTGTTTACTGGGAATATGTTGAGAAAGCACGGCGTTTTGTACGAGAGAGAGGCGATTCTGTATTCAGCAAAGGCTCGCAACCTAATGCAACCAAGCAGATTTGGAAAAAGTATGGAGTTGTCCCTCATGAATTCTATAAATCAGTGAATTCCGAACAGAAATTTCACGATCTTAGGAAAATGTATGCGGAAATGAAAGATTACCTAGAGTCAGTAAAAGAGAGAAATGCATGGAATGAAGATGCTGTAATAGCGACTATCAAATCAATTTTGAATAACTACATGGGCAAGCCTCCAGCAACAATCACCGTTGATGGCAAGGAAATTACCCCGAAAGAGTATTTTGAAAATATCCTGCGATTGAATTTATATGATTACATTGACGTGATGTCGTTAAAGGAGAAACCGTACTATGAAAAGGTAGAGTATGAAGTTATGGACAATTGGTGGCACAGCAAAGAATACTATAATGTGCGGTTGGATGATTTTATGAATATCATAAAGAAGGCTGTGCGCGAAGGGTATACGGTCTGCATTGTCGGCGATACCTCCGAGCCTGGATATTATGCAAAGCTAGATGTGGCCATGGTTGCAACGTTTGATATCCCTGCGGAATATATTGATGAGCATGCACGCCAATTTCGCTTCAGCAATGACAGCACGACGGATGATCATGCCATTCATCTTGTCGGATACTTAGAAAAGGACGGAAAAGATTGGTACCTGATTAAAGATTCCGGAAGCAGCGCCCAGAACGGAAAACATAAAGGCTATTTTTTCTATCATGAAGATTATGTAAAATTAAAGATGATGAATTTCCTGGTGCATAAGAATGTTGTAAAAGAGATCGTGGGGAAAAGTATTCAATAAAATCAGCTTGCCTGCTGTTATAATTGCCACTGGTTACACAGCACTATAGGTTACCATAATCCCAACTAGCTGATTATAGTTCTCATTCAGATCTCTCCCATTAGCCCACCTTTCGTAGTCGGCCCACGGCACAGAAACACCGTCATACTTACAGACCCTTCCGCACATTGCAGTTCAGTCGCATTTACAGTGCCCATTAAAAAGGAGATTTTTCCGATCTTATACATTTTAGAGCTGAGAAAAGACGTGGCATCCGCCTAGGCGGACGATTGGCCACGGGCGGGTTGAAAATGCGCCTTTGGCGTGACGCCCGTGCTACGCAGTCCTAAGATAGCCACATGTCTCTGGGATGGGTCCGCCATTGGCTAGATTCAATGCGGTGGAACCGGCGTCTCTATTTGTGCTGCTCCAAGCTGCACAAGTACGGGCTCTGACTCACCATTATGAGGAACCTCCACATTGTAAACCTGAGCCGAGCCAAGGCTTTCTTCTCTAGCTGATACTTTGTACGTGCCGGCAAAGAGATCCTCAATCACAAATAGACCATCGTCATCGGAAGCTGCAGTCCTTGTACCGACATGGTAGGCTTCCTCCTCTCTAGGGGGAGGAAAACGGTCTACTGAAATTATCGCACGAGCCACTGGAGTATTATTGGCATCCACGACCATCCCTACAATCCGTCCCATTGGAAATTCGAAGACTTTCTCGGTAACGCTCTGCGGCGCTATATAAACCCATTCAGCGATTCTGCGATTCATATCATGGCGAAAATGGATTTTGGCAAGCCAACGCCCCGGAGCCATATTTTCTATCTCGAAATTCCCCTGATCATCCGTATCAGCATCTTTAAATTGTTCGAGATCCATTTGGCGCAACCCGACTCGGGCGATCAATGGTTTGCCGTTTCGCAAAACGCGGCCCTTGAGAATGCAGCTACCGATTTGAAAATCATACTCCTTCGTTTCATTCTCCTCCAGCTGGAAGTTGTACGACACATCGTAATCCGGAACGCGGAGCATATACCACCACTTTTCCAGACCTTTGAACTCAAAAGCCCCACCATCATCCGTTATTGTTTTGGTTTTGAAACGACCATCATGGGACTGTAATTCTACGGCTACTGCCGGGACAGGAATGTCGTCTGGCAGCTGCAGCACGCTACCCTTGACAACTGCTCCGCTACCGATTTCGACGTCGCCAAGGTCCGCCACACCCCCGTGCTCCACGGTTATCCGTCTGATGTGGGTAACAAAAGGGGCCAGAGGCTCAAAAACCACTGTGTTCGTTCCGTCTGACACATTGTCAAATCGAAAGCGCCCCTCTTCGTCTGTTTTAGCTACGGCGTCAGGTGGTCGGTATCGAGCTTCCCAATCACTGCCAGTATGTTTCAGATAAAGATCCAGGCCGGATAGCGGTTCCTTACTTTCGCGGTTTATGACTCTGCCCACAATCGAACCCCCTGGGCCCATTACGAACATCTTCTCAAACACCTGCTCACCTTCCGGCATTCTAATATCGCCAGAGTCCAGGCTGCTGTAGCCCGGGGCTTCAATGTGGAAGCTGTAGCCACCTCTACTCCTGAGGTTTTCAGCTTTAAACTGTCCTGGCACATCAGGGTCCTTCACCGGCTGTGCACCGCTTTGCGATGATACCGCGAAGTCTGCTATCGGCTCGCCGCTCTTCCAATCCACCACTTTGCCGATAAAAGTGACTTTAGCTTTGGCTCGAAGCACGAAATCGAGATCCTCTCGGCCAACCTCAATATTGTGGCGGAATTCACCCCCGTAGTTAGGATGATGGAGGGTTATGTAGTGAAATGTGTCTGCCAGACCTTCGATTCGATAGTGTCCTTCGTCATCGCTGCGAGCTTTCCCAGAACTGTTATCGGTCGCGACGCTGGCGTAAACGCTAACGTCCACATTCTCTACAGGCTCACCTTCCGTGTTGGTTATTCTCCCTGCAATACATTGCGATTGGGGCAAAACGATCTTCACACCAGTCTTCACCTCGCCAGGGTTCAAGCTAAACGTATATTTCTGGCTTGACGCAAACCCTTCTTTTTGAGCTGTCAGTTGAGTTTCGCCAGGTGGCAAGTGAGAAAATGTGAACTTCCCGCTGGAATCCGAAACCATTCTCCCAAAACTTTCGAATACGTTTGTCACGCCCAGCCACAAACTCTGCGACGCCTGCACCGTGGCCCCTTCAACAGGCTGGCCGCGGAAATCCAGAACCAGGCCGCTAATGGTAACATTCGTTTTCATGATTACAGCTACGTCTTTGACATCAGTATCCTTGACTTCCACCACATCCGAGAAGGAGGAAGCATATCCAGGTGCCTTTGCCCTGACCCGACAGACTACAAATGCTTCGGCTTCGAGCGCGAAAGCCCCTGCTTCGTCAGCCGTGGTAAGCGGATCGCGCATTCGCCGATTATCAAGGCTATAGATTGCAACTTTGGCATCATGCACTGGTTGCCCATTAGCATCTTTCACCATCCCGGAGATTGTTACTGTCTGCATCATTTCGATATTCTGCGTAATCTCCAAACTGTCCAGGGTAAGCCGAATAAACATATAAGGGCGGCTGTCCAGTTTGTTTGCTACGACATACGCTTTTTTTTCGACCTTAAGGTGAATATATGGCCGAGTTAACCTACTCAGCAGGTATTCTCCATCTGGCCCAGTTATGTCGGTATATTTATCAGCCCCATCTCTCCAATCGACTGAGAGATTTACTCCTTCTAGTGGCTTATTCGTGTATCTTTCAGTGACTTTTCCTCGTATAGTATGCCCTTCATAAAGAAATACCTTGATGCCGCTCTTTTTCTCTTTCCCTGCAAGCTCTATTTTATGCCAGCCTCCATCTTTTGACGGGACTATGAACAGATCATCTTTCTCCGCCATAATAAAATACCGGCCTGCCGCAAGCGGCGCAAAGCGAAATGCGCCAAACTGGTCAGTCTCTGCGATTCTGGGAATGGGTAACACTCGGTATTCGCCAGGCATGAGGAACACCCGAACCGTCGCACCGGAGATCGCTTCGCCGGTAGATAAAAGATAAACGCATCCCGCTAGTGATGCCCCGTCAGATGTCAAACGCAGAATCAGGTCGTCGACCGGTGCCGTGATCTTTTGCTTCAGGACCACGTGCTTCGGCGAATTAACAACCAGCACTACCTTACCAGTAGTCATATCATCGATGGAAAAGCACCCTTGCTCATCAGTGGTCGTCTCACTTCCGCTCATTCTCTGGGCCCGATCTTCTTTATCTAGTGAGAATGCCTTGATTGGAGTCCCCGTAATTGCACGATCATCTTCATCAATGACACGTCCGCGAATGGGAGCGACCGGAGGTAGAACAAAATCATGTGTAATTTCTCTTTTCCCTGTTTGCTCCTCTCCCCTTCGTAGTCGCTCGTCTGTTAATAGGGTTGTCACCTTGGCGCCTGCTTTGTGAGAAGCCATGAGATAGAAGTATTGGTAATCACTGCTGACCAGCCGGTAATGACCGTGGTCGTCCGTGCTGGCCTTTGCAGCTGGGCCCTCAACCGTAGCGCCGGTTCTAAAATTAGTTTCTAATTTTATGAGCTGGACTATTGCTCCGACAGCAGACGTGCCATCTTGCAAGCTCACGTGGCCAGACACAACCAGGCGTGGCCCGGTACTTACCGCATCTTCTTTTTGTACGGTGGGTGACGAAATCTTCTCTTCGATTCGAGTTTCAGTCGCAATCTGTGCACCAGTCGCGTGTCCTGCGGTCGGACTGGGTATGGGCGACTCAGTCGCGACTATGGTTGGAAGTGCTCCGCCCCTTGGTGCTTGCGGTTTCTGCGAAGGTTCCTCTTTACTGCAAGCAATGGCTATTATGAGAACTGCAGCAAGAATGGCCCATCGCCACCCCTTTATCCATCTCCTGTTCGTGCACATTGCTTTTCACTCCCCCCATTACTGCCTTGCTAAAATTCAGAAACTACTAATTTGTTGCTTGATCAATGTGATAACAATTTAAAGATGCAATAAAGTTGGCACTTCTGAAACTGCCACGCTTGGTCTATTTTTGGTGCAAAAAGTCTCTGGACTCTATCTCAGCATCCATTAGAATAGGGTGGCGTGTAAAGAGAAAAATGAGCATCCAAATTTTTCAATTTCTCACGAGCATTGGCAGGTTGATTACGTATTCCAGTGGCCGAAAGACACGAGGTCAGATTTATTGCTCTAATATGCAATCTACCTACTGCACCGCTCGACATTATCAGAAAGTCTTTAAGATGAGAACCTCTGACATTGTGAGGATCATCGGCAGCCGAGCTGCAAAAAAAATCCACCTGCTGATAGCCGTTTTATGGATAGTGACGTGCTTAAGCGCGTGGGCAGAATCTCGTGCCATCTTCATGGACGGACGATACGATGATTGGGAGGGACTGGCTTCTTTATACCAGGACGCCAGCGGTGACCAGGGCGGTGGTGATATTGACTTCAGCAAAATATGGATTTGCAACGACTCGGAACGGCTGTTTATTCGTTTTGAAATTGGCTCAGAGCATAACCTTCAAAGAGAAAACAGCATCTATCTATACATAGACTCTGATAATAACTCATCCACGGGGTATTCTATTAATGGCATCGGCGCTGACTTCAGCATTGCTTTTGGTGAGCGCCAGGGACGGCTATATAATTCCGGCATAGCATTTTTTGAATTGAATGAGATCGGTATGCTTCAGTCACCCAGCGTTTCCGCAACTGAATTCGAAATTGCCCTCTCCAGAAATGCTACTTATTACGGCACGCCATTTTTCCGTGCAGATACCATCAAGCTTCAGCTTGTGAATAATATTGTAGGAGCTCACGACCAGGCGCCTGATTCCGGACAGACCTTGTCATACACTTTTGACGAGACACCTGTGCCTCCTTATGACTCAATTCCGCTCAGTAAAGAAGAGGATGCAGATATCCGGGTGCTGACCTACAATGTTTTAAGTGATGGACTATTTTTGCGCACTGATACGTTTACCCGAATTCTTCAGGCTCTTCAGCCGGATATTATTAACTTTCAGGAAATTTACAGCCACTCAGCCAGCCAGACAGCTACAATCATAGAAGCAATTCTCCCCTCAGGGCCTGGTCAACAATGGTATGCAAACAGAGCTTTTGACTGTGTAACGGTCAGCAAGTACCCCATATCAAACCATTGGGAAATTGAGACAAATCTCGCGGTCCTGATCAACCTGCCTGATGCTAATTATCCCAAAGACCTCTTTATCATCAATTCACATTTACCGGCTGGCGATAACGACGTGCAGCGACAGCAAGAATGTGATTCTATTATGGCTTTCATCAGGGATTTTGAAACCGCTGGTGGGATATATGACCTGCCTTCTGATACTCCGGTTGTGCACCTGGGTGACATGAACCTTGTCGGCTACGCGCAGCAACTCACCACGCTTCTTACTGGCGATATTGCGGATGAGGCAACCTATGGCCCTGACTTCTCTCCGGACTGGGATGGGAGTTCCCTTACTGATGTCCTTGCTTGTCATACCGCTACACGAGACTCTTATACCTGGCGCAGGGATACCAGTAGCTTTACTCCAGGCCGCCTCGATTACATTATCTTCAGTGACAGCGTTGTTGAAGTGCGGCGCAATTTTGCGCTGTGGACCGAAACCATGTCGCCTGAAGACTTGGCTGCCTATGGCCTGCAAGCCAGCGATACTCGCAATGCTTCAGACCATCTGCCCGTGGTGGCCGATTTCCGCTTCCCAACACCCACGCCAACTCCGACGCCGTCGCCGACTCCTACGCCAACACCATCCCCTACACCCGGGCAAATTTTTTTTGACTTTGTGTCGGATCAAGATGAGTGGACCACAGGTGGCGCGCCGGTTGTCTTCAGCGAGCCTGATTTCGTCTGGCAACCCGACTACCTGAAGATTACCTCATTAACAAATACGAATACGTTCGGCTTCTGGCAAAGTCCCCAGGATGCAATTCCTGCG
>CAZVVA010000049.1:9074-20505 GCA_964630455.1 uncultured Candidatus Sumerlaeota bacterium | reverse complement strand
GGGTATAATTCTCCTTTGACTTAAATGCCCTTTTGATATAAGGGATATTAGTAAATGTTTCATGTGAAATTTCCAGTTGATGCACTTTTCCAGAAGGAGCAGAACTATGTACGATACCACTGACCTGTTGAAAATGGCGATACAGCAGGAAGCATCAGATCTTCACATTGCGGTCGGCAGACCTCCTGTTTTGCGTATTGATGGGAGATTGATCAGCATTGAGGCTCCTCCATTAACTCCAGCGGATAGCCGGCGATTGGTATATGGGATTCTGACGGATCTGCAGAAGCAGAAATTCGAGGAGCAGAAAGAGCTAGACTTTTCGCTGAGTATCGCAAACGTGAGCCGGTTTCGCGTAAATGCGCACTTTCAGCGAGGAAGTGTAGCTGCCGCATTTCGAACAATTCCTTCAAAGATTCTCTCGTTCGAAGATCTACATTTGCCAAAGAATGTACTTGAGCAAATGGCGCGGCGGCCTTCAGGCCTGGTAATTATTACCGGGCCTACTGGCTCTGGGAAGACAACGACTCTCGCCGCCATTATTGATCTGATCAATCGCGAGCGGGAGTGTCACATCATTACAATAGAAGACCCGATCGAGTATCTTCATGCCCACAAAAAGGCGCTGGTTGAGCAACGAGAGGTGAATGAGGATACCAGTACGTTTGCTACGGCGCTGAAATACGTCTTGCGCCAGGATCCTGACGTAATCATGGTGGGTGAGATGCGCGATCTGGAAACTATCGCTGCGGCCCTCACGGCTGCGGAAACCGGACATCTGGTCTTCTCGACGCTTCACACCGTGGATGTGGTGCAAACTATTGACCGCATTATTGACGTCTTCCCACCGCATCAACAGGAGCAAGTGCGCATTCAGCTGGCTGGGGTTTGTGAAGGGGTCCTTTGCCAAAAGCTACTCTCATGTGCCACTGGCAAAGGCCGCGAGATTGCTGTGGAAGTCATGCAGGCTACGGATGCGATCCGAAACTTAGTCCGCGAAGGGAAAACTCACCAGATCTATGCCTTGATAGAAGCCGGGGGGAAGTACCATATGCAGACCATGGATCGGGCACTGATCAATCTCTATCGCAAGGGCCGCGTATCGAAAGATATGGCCCTTATCAATGCAAAAAAGCCCGAAGAGATGCGACGCCAAATTGGGATGTGATGGCCAGGGAGGGCAGTAACTCATCCGAGTTGCTAGGCACTCAGAGATTTTGACATCAGAGGAGAGCACTTATGATGGTCGAAATGGAATTGCGCGAAATTCAGATCAGTGAGAACCCATCCGGGCATCAAATCATCATACTTGGTGAAAAGGGGGGCAGGCGCACATTCCCGATCTACATCGGCTTTTACGAGGCATACGCGATGGACATCGCAGTGCGGGGAATTCGCACGCCTCGTCCCATGACGCACGATCTGATCTACAATATTATTGACGGCCTGGAGCTTAGCATGAACCGCGTGCTCGTTGATAAGCTTGAAAACGACACGTTCTTCGGAAAATTGGCGATTGAAAACGGCCAGGGCAAAGAGATACTAATTGACTCACGACCCAGTGACGCAATTGTCCTTGCCGCTAAACGCCAGCTACCCATTTTCGTGGCTGAAGATGTGCTCAACGAAGTCTGCCGTGAGATGTCTGACGATGAGGAGGGGACATAAGAATCCAGGCCGACGGTCATCACTTCGCTCGTTCCAAATTAAGCCCAGCATGTGGGCTCCCCACCGGTATATCACGATGTGTTACCTCCGGTTTGATTTCTGGGTTTCTCTTTTGTCGCACACTACGACTTCTTTCCCTTGGCATTCTGCGAACCGATCCAAAGTAGGGACTATAATCTGTCCCTACCTTCTGAAGGGATGTGAACACGTATGAACAGAATAACACGAGCGACCATTCTGGCCCTGATCGGCATCAATGTGTTGTTGATCGCCATCGTCCTGGTCTTGCTGGCAAGTCAGCCGCAGCAACTGGAGACGCAGTCCGCCAGACCGGGCGCTCTGTTCGCCGCAGCTGCACAGGCAGCCCCTCCCGGCAGAGACCCATCGCGCGAAAGCATTATCGTCGAGGCAGCCCGCAAAGCTAGCCCCGCTGTCGTATCTATTGGTATCCTCGAAAAGGGCTACGTTCGAGAGTTTAATCCACTTTTTGACGACTTCTTTTCGCCATTCGTGATCCATCCCTACACGCGAAAACGTCCGTTCCTTGGCTCTGGAGTCATTATTAACAGCAATGGCTATATTCTCACGAACTATCACGTAGTGGAAGGGGCACATGAGATTCTCGTCACCCTTGTGGATGGACGCGAACTGAAAGGACGCATCCTCGATGCAGACGGCATCGTGGACATTGCGCTCATTAAAGTCGAAGGCAGCGATTTCCCCTCAGCTAAAATGGGCGACTCTGATCGCCTTATTATCGGCGAATGGGTTATGGCCATCGGCAACCCATTCGGCAACGTCCTTGAGGATCCACACCCGACGGTTACGGTCGGCGTGGTCAGTGCCCTGAGACGATCGTTTAAGCCATCCCCAGGCAGCTCGCACATTTATCAGGACATGATTCAGACCGATGCGGCTATCAACCCGGGCAACAGCGGGGGGCCGCTGGTGAACGTGCTCGGCGAAGTCGTGGGAATTAATACGTTTATCGTGAGCCGCACCGGTGCCTCCCACGGCATTGGCTTTGCGACTCCGATTAATAAAGCAAGGGCCGTAGCCAAAGAGATCATGACGTATGGAAAGATCCGTCCGCTGTGGCTTGACTTTGAATGTATCAACCTTTCGCCCTATTTGGCAAAAACCCTGGAAGCACCATCAACCGAGGGTGCTCTCATCCAATCGATGAAGAAAGACGGTCCGGCTGAAAAGGCTGGCCTCAAGGTTGGCGATATCATTATTCAGGCAAACGAAAAGAAAATTCGTACTCGCGATGACCTTATCGCCTACATTGTCACGATGCATGTGGGAGCAAAGATCACGCTGAAATATCTCCGCAGGGGCAAGACGTATCAAACTACGTATATCCTGCAGGAATTCAAATAGGCATAGGATCCGGAAGAAGCTTCTGGCTCCATAGTAGGGACAGATTATAATCTGTCCCTACTCACGCTAGCGCCCATAGCTGCCAGAGGGTTCAGCCGACTCTCAGAGCGTGCGGCAGCCGCTGCTTCTCTAAACCGGTTTCCTGCGCGGAAGAATCCTGATGAAAACCCTTCACAATTCTCGTATCAAACGCGTCCAGGCCCACCTGGCTGAACGCAGGCTCGATGCGTTCGTGGTCATGGACCGCTACAATACCCGTTACCTTACCGGCTTCACGGGAACATCATCGCTCTTGGTACTCACCCGTAACCATGCATATTTCATCACCGATTCTCGCTATGTTGAGCGGGCTCGGCAGGAACTTCGCGGTCTGCGAATCCTTCGCCAACCGTTGCGCAACCCGGAGCGCTGGCTGTCGCGATTTTTTCAGGCACGCCACCTGTCGGTAATCGGCTTTGAAGAGACTATTGCCTACAAAGAATATGTGCGCTTGCGGCGGATTGTGAAACCTACACGCCTGCGCGAGTGCGCGGTAATTTTGAAGCAGCTTCGCTTAAAAAAGGACGCCACAGAGCTTCGGCATATAAAAACAAGTGCCCGTATTGCAGAGCAGGCTTTGCAATGGCTACTCAAGCGAATTTGCCCGGGAACCACAGAGCAGGAGCTGGGGCTCGGTCTGCGTCGCAGGCTGGAGCATCTTGGCTCCGATGGCGAGGCCTTCCCCTCCATTATCGCCAGCGGTGCTCATGCAGCTTGGCCTCACGCTGAAACGTCACGCCGGAAGATTCGGCACGGCGATCCAGTCATCATTGACCTTGGTGCAGTAAGCCACGGGTACTGCTCAGACTTAACCCGTACAGTCTTTGTTCAGAGCGCGAGCCGCAGCCAGGAGAAGCTATACGGAATTGTGCGCGAGGCGCAATCGCGTGCCATTGAGGCGATCCGGCCGGGGGTGGCTGCGCGCAAAATTGACGCCATCGCCCGTCGTTTTATCGAGAGCCACGGCTACGGCAAATACTTCGGTCATGGCCTCGGCCATGGCGTCGGCCTCAGTGTCCACGAACCACCAACTCTCAATCCCCAAAGTCGTGATGTCCTGGAGCCCGGCATGGTGGTCACCGTTGAACCGGGCATCTATATTCCGGACAAGGGTGGTATACGAATCGAAGACCTTGTGTTGGTCACCAAGACTGGATATCAACTCCTTACCCATTCTCCCCGTGATCTGACTGTGCTGCGATAGCGCGACCAGCCCCGCACGGCTCGCCCATTTTCCCCTTGCAACTCTTTCCTCCTAATCCAGCCTGCCCAGGAATCAGATAAGACCGTGCTTATGTGGAAATGAACGTCGGACAACTGGCAGGATTCCACCAATTGGGGCCTCGCGGATTTGAAACGATGATAAGATAGATATGTATCGTCAACAGCAGTGGGATATGGCTTTATTAGCAGTAGGGTTCTAACACAGCCAGAGCGCATGGCTTTATCGTAGCGCAGGGGGACTAGTAACGCTGCGTTAGATCATACTTTCGCTTTCGGTAAAATAGCTTATAGAATTTCTTTGATGTAAATAGAGCCACTGACGCGATGGCCAGCGCTATCGGAAGGATGAGAAGCAAGACGTGCCACGTTGACCAGGCGGTTCTGTAGCGTAAGATCAGGAAGCAGAGAATAAACGCGCCAAATGTCAAAATAGTCAGAATGAGATCCACCTGCATTTTTTTTGCCGTTCCAGTATCGACTTCGTCCTTTCGCATCAGCCAAAACGCCCAAATCAGCAGCACGAGGTTTAAACATCCCACCAGCATGAAGAGACCTTTCGGAAACTGACAGCTCTGCTGGAGCACGACTTCATCTTCAGCGAATTCTTGCAATAATGCACGGCGCTGTTCTGGTGTGGTTGCACGCTGAAGATCTTCAAAACTCAGGGTTTGCTTCTGTGCGAGCGTTGAGACTCTCCCTTTGAACGCTAAAGCATTGACGACAAAAACCAGACAGATAATGAAGATCGCAACCAGAAGACCGTAAAATATTTTGCCAATCTGTGCTGCTGTCATGTCACGTTCACCGTCCTTTGCATCTTCGTGAGATTTCGATGCTCCCTATTTCCCCTACTACGGCATCACTCCATATTAATCAACTCTTTTGTTGGAAAATCAGAGGCGACCCGCCCGCCTCGGCAGGTCACCCCTACACTCTGAATTTTTCATGCCCCTAAGGCGCATGCACGTCGTGCCGTCGTGGTTAAATATTTCTTTTGTTCTAGTCTCTTAGTAGATTTACGACTTCCCCTTCAAAATCATAGGCGCCCGCGCTGGTGATCCGAACCAAAACCCATTGCCCAGGAGCCAGCTTCTGCGCGGAGTGGCAGGCTATGTACCCATCAACTTCCGGTGCTTCCGCCTCGGATCGTCCAAGATACGCATCCGTGTCGGGAATGGACTGCTCAATGAGCACTCGTCTGGTCGTACCAATGGTCCGCCTGTGGCGGACGCCAGCAATCTCCGCCTGAAGACGCATCAAAGTCTCGCGGCGCCTCTGCCTGGTGCGCGGCGGCACCTGGCCAGTGTAGCGCGCTGCTTCTGTCTCCTCCTCTGTCGAATATTCGAACACCCCCAGACGATCAAACTGTAGTTTCTGGATCCCATCGCAGAGCACGCGGAATTCTTTTCGTCCCTCGCCTGGGAAGCCGACAATGAGTGTAGTACGAATGGTCACGCCGGGGATGCATCGGCGCAGCGTCGCAACCACACTAACAATTTCCTCTGGCCCATAAGGGCGTTTCATCCGCTGCAATATGCGACGATCCAGATGCTGCACAGGCAGATCAACGTACTTGCAAATCTTCTTCTCTTTGGCAATACAGCGGATCAATTCCTGCCGCATGTCGAGCGGCGAAAGGTAGAGCAGACGAACCCAGAACTGACCCGGCAAGGCGCAGAGTTCCTTCACCAGATCTTCCAGCCGGTAATCCGGATAGAGGTCCATACCATATTTTGCAGTATCCTGTGCAACGAGGTTAAGTTCCTTGCATCCGCGACGCAGCAGGGCGTGCGCTTCATCGAGAAGAATCTCACGCGGCACACTGCGATACGCACCTTTAATCCGCGGGATAGTACAAAACGAGCACGTGTGGTTGCATCCGTCAGCGATCTTCAGAAATCCGTATGGCAAGTCGTCTAACGCCTTTCGCGCGTACGGCCGCTCGATAGCCATGCTCGGATTGGAGGAACGCAGAATCGGCCGCGCTGTGCTGCGCTGATCTGTCTGCTCAACGAGCGCGACGATCTGCTCAAACATTCCTACCCCAGCCAGGGCGTCAATCTCAGGAATCTCCTTGCTCATCTCTTCAGCGTAAAGTTGCGATAGGCAGCCAATCACGATAAGCTTGAATCGGCTTGAATGTCGGGCCTTCCCCCTCGCCCAGTCGAGAATCGCCTCGAGTGACTCGGATTTCGCCTCCTCGATAAACCCACAGGTATTAATCAGCACGACGTCCATTGCCAGGCCTTTCTCAGCGCGAAAAACCTCATGGCCTCGTGCCTCCAGGAGACCTGCCAAATACTCGTTATCCACCGTATTCTTGTCGCACCCAAGTGTCACCATGCCGATCTTCATTCGTCAATCGCTCCAAACCTTAGGCCGTGGCTTCCGCCTGAACCGGAAAAGAATCATATCAACTCGCAGGCTCGGTTTGTCCAATGAAAAAACCTTATCCTCTTGACAGGCTTAAATATTCAACTACTGTACATAGCAGACAATTATACAAAGATTCAGTGGATGTCGCGTAAAACAGACGCTGCGGGCAACGCGGCATAGCTTCCTTTGGTGCAAAAAAGGCCCATGCCAACTCGTCACATACGCTATCTAATACCCATCCTTGCGCTCGCCTGGATGTGTTACGTCCTTTACTTATACTTGAGCACGGATGCTTATCAGCTCCGCCTGGGGTATTATTTCGCGGGTTTCTTCTCACAGTTCGGACACTACGTTGGGTGGAACATCGGCTACCTGCGGGATTTTGCCTTTCTCGTACTCACGCTCCTGCTGGCCGCATCACTCGGGTCAACAATTCTCTCCTGGATCGGGATGACAGAGCTCAAAGGACTTGAGCGTGCGTGTTTCTCCGTGACCATTGGTTTGTTTGTACTGGGCATGGTCACGTTCGCCATCGGTATAGTCGGCGGGCTGTATCGCGTCGTATTTTACCTGCTCTATGCGGCTGGCATTGCCTGTTATCTCCCGCGATGGATTCGACACCTGAGCACCCGCATTGGCCTCAACATCCGTGGCCGTGATCGCGCAGTGTGGCTGATTCTCTTCCTCTTCGCTGTCCTGTTCATCGTGGGATTTCTCTACACCCTGGCCCCACCGACACAAAGCGATGGCTTGCGCTACCACCTGGCGGCGCCCCAGGAGTACCTGAAGATGCATCGCATCCACTACCTGGAGCTAAACGCCTTAACCAACTTCCCTTTTCTTATCGAGATGCTTTTTCTGCTGGGGATGATCCTTTCCAGCGACATTTTGGCGAAGCTCTTTCACTTCTCCATGCTCTGTTTGACAGCACTGCTTCTCGGTTGCTTCTGGAAACGCTTTCTCGAAGGGGCGAATAGCACGGCTAATGCCTCAGGAACCAGGTCTGAGGGCCTTGATTTCCGCGCACTGCTCGTCCCAGCAATTTTTGTCACTACGCCTGCGGCGTTCATCGTGTCGTGCTGGTCTTTCGTTGATCTAGGTGTCACGCTCTATTTTGTTGCGATGATCTACAGCCTTTGCCTGTGGGCACGCTTTCGTTCTACTCCATGTTTAGTGCTGTGCGGCATTATAGGAGGAGCTGCACTGGGAACAAAATATACGATGCTCATTTTTGTTGCGCTTGCTGCGGCCCTGATTGTTTTCACCCCTCGCCGCAGCGCACGGCCAAAGCGTGCAGGCTGGAAGAATGCGCTTGCGGCATTGGCAATTGCTCTTGTTCTGGGCTCCCCCTGGTACGTAAAAAACGTAGCGTACACTGGAAATCCGGTTTATCCACTGGCGTATAATCTGTTTGACGGAAAGGACTGGAGCGAATCAAACGCGCAGTTCTACGTTGCCAAGATGGCAGAGAAAGGTTTCGGCAAATCCCTCTCGGACCTGCTGACAAGCCCATGGAATACGGCGTTCTACTGGAGCATATTCGAAGAGTTCAATCCCGGGATTCTATATCTTCTCTTCGTTCCTTTGTTTGTGCTTCTTCCACTGGTCTGCAGGCGTACGCCACAGCCAACACGCATTATCCTGCTGTATTTGCTCATCTTCGCGTCCGTGTTTTACGTGGTCTGGTTCTTTACTTACCAGAGCAACAGATTTCTGTTGCCATTTTTTGCTTTACTCTCGCCTCTCATTGTCTTTATGATCCAAGAAATACGTGCAGGGAGCGCCCTGCTGGCGCGTATCGTGCTCTCGGTAGTGCTCATTGTATTGAGCTATAATACCCTGTGGATCGTCCGGTGGATCACGACGGAAGCATCACCCCATCCGTTGCCTGTTGTTCTCGGTTTTGAGTCGCGGGATGACTACCTGACCAAGACGCTGCTCCACTACCGCAGTTTCCAATATCTCAATGCAGTTGTAGAGCCGGATGAAACCGCGTTATTCGTCGGCGAGCATAGGGGCTACTATTGTAATGTTCGGTATCTAAGCAGCGACTGGTTCGACACACCGTATATCCTGAAACTCATCCGCGAGACACGCGACAACCATGAGCTGATCCATTGGATGCGGACCCATAAAGTTCACTACGTGTTTTTCAACCTTGCTGAACTGCGTCTGTACGAGGAGCGCTACTTCAGGCCGCGGTTTCAGCCAGAGGAATATCAGCGTTTCCGCGATTTTGTTGCATCAAAAGAATTTCGCCGAACTTTCTCCCCGTTCGGCGGCATGTACGTCGCCCGACTTCGTAGTGTGGAAGAAAACTCATGAGCCTCCAGCTCCGCATATAGACAGCAGGAATACCCGTAATCACAATATGAAAGAGCTAAGCCAGGCGACCAAATACTCAGGGTAAAAAGGCTTCACAGCCACCAACCCGAAAGATATGCGACCAAACGCACGGTCAATGTATACCACGTAAACGTTGCATACCAGGCACGATTTCAAGAAGGAGCAGACACGATGGCTTGCCCGATTCAGACAGCGTTGATCAGCGTCTCAGACAAAACCGGAATCACCGATTTTGCGCGCGAGCTGACTACTCACAACATTACGATCTTCTCAACAGGCGGAACCCTCAAGACATTACAGGATGCGGGCATTTCAGCTCAACCGCTCTCCGAGCTGACGCATTTCCCTGAACTACTGGGTGGTCGTGTTAAGACGCTCCACCCCGGCGTCTTTGCAGGTATTCTGGCACGTCGCGGTAACGCCAGCGATATGGAAGCGATAACTCAGCATGATCTCCGCCTCATTGATCTTGTGGTGGTCAACTTGTACCGGTTCGAAGAGATTACAAAACAGCCAGAAGCAACTCTTGAACAAATCATCAAGCAGATAGACATTGGCGGGCCATCGTTGATACGTGCCGCAGCCAAGAATTTCTCTGACGTCACCGTGGTCATTGACCCGGAAGACTATGACCGCGTGGCGCAGGAGATTCGCGCCACAGGCGGGAGCATATCGCCCGACATGCGGCGCTCCCTTGCAGCCAAGGTGTTTCACCGTACCAGCCAGTACGACCAGTGCATTGCAGACTTCTTCCAGCGCCTCACTGGCGAGGCACAGCCACCTCCGACTGAAATGTTTGCACCTCAACTCACACTTCAATACCAGAAGGCTCTGGACCTCCGCTATGGGGAAAATCCTCATCAGCAGGCTGCACTCTATTCTGAACAGGCCGTCGGAAAGACGTCAGTAGTGACAGCTAAACAGCTGCACGGAAAAGCACTGTCATACAATAATATTGCGGATCTGGAGACCGCACTGGAAATGGCCAGGGAATTCGACGAGCCAACCGCAGTTATCCTTAAGCACGCCAATCCCTGCGGGGTAGCCTCAGCTGATACGCTGGTCGAGGCTTACCAACTGGCACGCGAGTGCGATCCGGTGTCGGCATTTGGCGGCATTATTAGCCTAAATCAGACAATGGACGAAGCCACTGCCGCTGAGATCGCCTCCACTTTCATCGAGGCAGTCATTGCGCCAGGCTACGGCGAAAGTGCGCTTGCGCTGTTGACAAAAAAGAAGAACATTCGCCTGCTCGCCACCGGCCCGTTTAGCCAGAAATATCCGGCCTTGACGGCTCTCAGTATCGTGGGCGGCATGCTGGTGCAAACGCGCGATCTTGCTATGGTGTCCCCGGAAGATCTCAAGATTATGACTGATGCACAACCTACGCCGGACGACATTCAGGGGATGCTGTTCGCCTGGAAGGTGGCCAAATGGGTCAAATCAAACGCCATCGTATATACGACCAAGAACTACACGGTTGGCATTGGCGCAGGGCAAATGAGCCGTATTGATTCTGCTAATTTAGGCATGAAAAAAGCCCTGAAGTCACTTCAAGGAACCTACATGGCCTCTGACGCGTTTTTTCCGTTTAGCGACTCGATTGATGCAGCGGCCCGTGCTGGTATTCGCGCGATCATTCAACCCGGCGGCTCGATCCGTGACCAGGAAGTGATTGATGCTGCAAACCAGCACGGCTTGATTATGGCCTTTACCAACGTACGTCACTTCCGGCACTAGCCGGCAAAGCCTGTCCATTTCAGGCGGCGCGCTTTGCCGCTGAAAAGAGGAATAAGCTTATGAAAACTGCAAAAATTGGCATTATTATGGGAAGTCGTTCGGACTTGAGCATCATGAAGAAAGGCCTGGAGAAGTTGGATGCCATGGAGGTGCCATACGAACTGATCATCGCCTCTGCACATCGAACGCCGGAGCGACTTCAGACGTGGGTACGCGATGCAGAGAAACGCGGGATCGAAGTGATCGTTGCCGGGGCTGGTGGCGCAGCGCACTTGCCGGGCGTCATTGCTTCCCAGACGCTTCTTCCCGTAATTGGCGCGCCTCTCGACACGACCCACCTGCGAGGTGTGGACGCGCTATACTCAATCGTTCAGATGCCTGCAGGTATTCCTGTAGCAGTCGTTGGGATTAACAACACAGAGAACGCGGTCTTGCTGGCCATGCATATCCTGGCAACGAAATATCCTGAGCTGCGTACGAAATTGCGGCAGTATCGCCGTGATATGGCCCAGAAGATCGCAGAGCAGAACGAGAATCTCCGGGAAGAGATGCCTGCGGCACGGCTGCAAACGGCCAAAGGCAAAACTAGTCCTAAGAAGTCGAAGGAACTCCGTCTGTCGCGCATCGAGCAGGATTTCGAACGCTACTCCCAGAC
>CAZVVA010000049.1:0-9064 GCA_964630455.1 uncultured Candidatus Sumerlaeota bacterium | reverse complement strand
GCTACACGAAATGGCAGCACGCGCCGAACAGGACGAAACGGCACGCACGCAAAAGCGCGACACTATGCCCACCAGCGTCCCGATCCCGACTGAAGAGAAGGAAAAGCCTGCCCCTGCATCGAAAAAACCCCAAAAGCCTCAGATACTCAAGGTTGATCCTGAACGACCTGATCCCCTGGCTATTGAAGAAGCGATGACCGTGCTTCTCAATGGCGGCATTGTGGCCTTTCCTACTGACACGGTTTACGGGATCGGCACGGACGCCACCAATCCCTCGGCCGTGAAAAAGCTTTACGAGATCAAACAGCGCAGTCCCGACAAAGCCATTCCCGTACTCATTCACAACCTGAAAATCCTTGGATCAATGGTTAAAACTATCCCGTCAGCTATCGAGCCGATACTCGAAGCCTTCTGGCCTGGGTCAATCACAATTGTCTTTCAAAAGCACTTACACACCCTGCGCGCGGTCTCGTCTGAAGAAACCCTTGGGGTGCGCATACCGAATAATATGGTCTCGCTGGGTCTCATCAGCATGGTCTGTCGCCCTGTAGCAACAACCAGCGCCAATATCTCCGGCCAAACGCCGGCCACTACGGCCCAACAGGTGCAGAACTACTTTGGCGACCGGATTGATTTGATTCTCGACGGCGGGCCAACGCCTGGCGTCACGGTCTCAACGGTGTTGAGCGCAGCCACCGAGCCGTTCGAAATTCTGCGCGAAGGCGACATAACCCGAGAAAAGCTTCGCACCCTGCTTGGCGATAAGCTCAAATCGTAACTACGCGTCATTACTTAATCAGAGCTGGGATCGCGCATTCTCAATGTAGGGGCGTATTGCAATACGCCCCCTACAATTCTGAACTTTAGCACTTTTTCCAAGTAGCCCAGGTGCGATGAGGCTTTAAGAGCTCCATCAAGGGCGTTAAGATACGCGAATTATCCACGATGCCTTTGTTTGAGGCCGCCTTGAGGCGGTCTCTTCTCTGCACCTACCTTCAGGTGGGGTGAAAGCGAAAGTGGGCAAAATAAAAACCACCAGGGTTCACCCTGAAGGGCGCTTTAGCGTCGCTTATCCACCCGCGGCTTTAGCCATTGCAATCTGAGCCACTGCGAGAAGCCACGCTGAAGCGCGCTACTGTCGAGTATTCTTCTTTTACCCCCCAGCTAAAGCAGGGGGCAAAGAAGAGTCCGCCGAGGCGGACTAAAACCTAAAGCCCAGCTGCTCCTCAGAGCAATGTGGCGAAGGCCCGATAGCTGAAAATCGACGGCTATGGCAATTTTGTTCAGCTCGCCTCGCGAAGCGGGCTTGCATTCAGGGCTTAAAGTAAACAAAATTCACCGCGCCAAAGGCGGGTAAATCGCCTTGATGACATTGCCCAAACCTGACAAGAGCTTCTTAGGGACTGAAGCATTCAAAAAAATTCTAAAGCTCAGTACAATTAATATTATCTATGAACCAAATGAAACATAACTCATGGCCATCCGATCTTCTGCACCAACAGGCATAATGCGACGAATCACCATTCTCATTGCATCAGTATTGTATAGCGGATATTGCCCTGTAGCCTCAGGAACCGTTGCTTCTGGGCTGGCGCTGGGCGTCTATCTTCTGATCTGGCCATTGAACTCGCTGAGCGGGGGTAATGTATACTTTTACCTCGCGCTCCTCACGGCCCTGACAAGTATTGGCATTTTGACCGCAAGCTACGCAGAGGTATATTTCAATGAAAAAGATAGCCACAAGATCGTCATAGACGAGTTTACCGGCTTTTTCTATGCCATGCTGGTCCTGCCGCCAACTGCTCTCAATCTGCTTGGCGGCTTTTTGCTCTTTCGGCTTCTTGACATCGTGAAGCCCTTTCCCATCGGCCGTTCGGAGCGTCTGCCCGGCGGCATTGGCGTAATGTGCGACGACATCCTGGCTGGCTTGTTCACCTGCGGCATTATGCATCTGGTGTCCGTGCTCGTACGATGATTGTAAGGGCGTATTGCAATACGCCCCTACTTTATGATCTACTTAAAAAGGAGGCTATCGTGCCATCACACTCAATAAAGCGCATTGCCTTGCTGACAGGGGGAGGCGATTGCCCGGGCCTGAACGCCGTGATTCGCAGCGTGACAAAAACAGCGATGAATGACCACAACATTGAGGTCTTTGGGGTCGAAGACGGCTTCCTCGGCCTGATTACGAACCGACTCCGCCTGTTACGCAACGCCGACGTGTCTGGCATTCTCAACATTGGAGGAACGATCCTCGGCACCTCGAACCGCGACGATCCGTTCCGCTTCGTCCAAACCGAAAGTGGCCAGAAGGTGATCCGCGACGTCTCGGACACGGCTGTCCGTCATTACCACGATCATAAGCTGGACGCACTCATCTGCATTGGCGGTGATGGAACCCTGGCGATTGCTAACAAATTCTCACAAAAGGGGCTGAACATCATAGGTATTCCGAAAACCATTGACAATGATCTTTGCGAAACCGACTGCACCTTCGGATTCAATACCGCAGTGTCCGTGGCCATGGATGCCATCGACCGATTGCATACCACTGCTTCGTCGCACCACCGGGTGATGGTTATCGAGGTGATGGGTCGCTACGCCGGCTGGCTGGCTCTTGAAAGCGGTGTGGCGGGGGGCGGTGATATCATTCTTCTTCCTGAAATCCCCTACGAGCTGGACAGCGTATGCCAGAACGTGCGGCAACGAAACGAGTACGGGAAACGCTTCAGCATCGTTGTCGTGGCTGAAGGAGCAAAGCCCAAAGGCGGCGAGATGGTTTTTCAAAAAGAAAGTGCGCAGCCCGAGGAGAGCCGCCTCGGCGGCGTTGGTAACGTTGTGGGAAGACAAATTGAGGAGTGCACGGAGATTGAAACACGAGTTACAGTGCTCGGACACCTCCAGCGCGGCGGGTCTCCTACTGCGTTTGACCGGCTGCTTGCGACCCGGTTCGGCCATCGCGCAGTGGAAATCCTCATGCAACGCCAATTCGGTCATATGGTCGCCCTGAAAGGCACAGAAATTTTCCCCGTACACATTGAAAAAGCCATCCAGCAGCTTAAGCTTGTTCCGCTGGATCATCCGCTTATTAAAGCCGCTCGCTCGGTTGGCACCTCTTTCGGCGACTAGATCTAACATAACCGCCGGGTATCCATCTTCCGGTCCGTATTCTTGTCTGATTATGACGTGGCACGGGCGTCTCGCCCGTGTAAGACCATGGGCAAGATGCCCATGCCACGACAAAAATACTAAGGGTTTCTGAAATGGAGTTGCATATTAGAAAAGGAGCCTATCTACCGCATTGGACTCGTGAAGGTGGCGAATACTTTGTCACCTTCCGTTTGGCTGATTCCTTACCTCAATGCGTTCTCGAAGAATGCATAGCCGAACGCAAAATGATGTTAAACAAGTCAAGAACAGGCAAACACCCGCTATCGCCCTCGGAGACAAAGAAACTTCAGACCCTCTTTTGCGAAAAGGTGGAAGCATATCTCGATGCAGGCAATGGAGCATCTTGGATGCGGCACGACGATGCCGCCGAGATCGTCCAGGATGCACTCCTGTATTTCCATCAAAAACGCTATAGACTCTTCGCCTGGTGTATCATGCCTAACCATGTTCATGTTGTAATTCGTCCAGAACCCGGAACTACACTTGCTAACATTTTACACTCCTGGAAGTCCTTAACCGCAAAGAAAATAAATAAACTTCTCAAGCGGAAAGGGCAGCTTTGGCAACCGGAATACTACGACCACCTCATTCGTGATGAAGCAGACTTGAATCGGTGCGTGGAATATACCTACTATAATCCCGAGAGAGCCGGCATGAAAGAATGGAAATGGCGAGGCTTGGCTGGCAATGTAGATGACAATCGAAGTGGGGCAGGCATTTGTGGCACGGGCGTCTCGAAAAACCATGGGCAAGATGCCCATGCCACGAAAACGCATGAGCCTACTACAAGAAATCATGTGCGAAATGATCTTAGGCATTATCATGACGTAACTTATTCCAGAAACATAAAGGATATAGCTAATGGAAGCATACAAAAAGACATTCATAGATGTTCTGTTTAACTGCGGAGCATTTCGCACGGGACAGTTTAAGCTCAAAAGTGGCCGAATGTCTCCATATTTTGTAAACACAGGTGTGTTTAATTCAGGTACGCTGTTGCAAACGCTCGGCGAGGCCTATGCAGCTTCAATCCTGGATCACGTCACTGAAACGGGTTTCGACGTCGTGTTCGGCCCTTCATACAAAGGCATCCCAATCGCTCTCGCAACGACAATCGCATTACATGCGCGCCATGGCGTGACCAAAGGATGGGTTTTCGATCGCAAGGAAAGAAAAACCTACGGCGAGTTCACATCCGGCCAGACGGATGCAGATGCTGCCAGATCGTGCCTTGTTGGTGCAACAATCAAGCCGGGCATGCGCGTCGTTATCGTTGACGACGTGTTTACAACCGGTGGTACGAAAGTGGACGTCGTGATGCTGTTGCGCACTGCAGAACCTGATATCTCAATCCCGGCACTTTTTATCGCTGTTGACCGAATGGAGAAGGATGATAAAGGAAATTCGGCGATTGACGCGTTCATGCAAAAGACCGGAATACCGGTGCATTCCATTGTGAATATATATGAAATTGTACAGCATCTTGCTCAGAACGGTCGGATCAATTCAGAAACGCAAAAGAGCATAGAGTCCTATCTGCAGAAATACGGCTCTCCTCGCACGAGCTAGAACCCACCTGCGACATGAATCTTCCGATACTGCACATCCCCGGGTGCACCAGGTTTGCCTTTTGATTAAGAACTCCTAACAAGAAGAAATATCAAACCACAACGACACGACGCGCATGCGCCTTAGGCGCATTAATAATTCAGAATGTAGGGGCGACTCGCCCGCCGCGGCGGGTCGCCGCTGTTCCCGTTGTGTACGTTGTGTCGTAGTGGTTTATGCGCCTTAGGAGCGTTGGAATTTCATTTTGATAGTATCTCTAAGTATTTATCTCCGTTCATCTGCGGTTTAAATATAGTAACCGCGGATGCACGCAGATACACGCATATTTTGTAGGGGCAGGTTTCAAACCTGCCCTTTCTTCATTCGTTCATATATAAAGACTTATTGGTTACGCGGACCTACGCCAGGGGGCGTTTTGCAGGAATGCCAGTACGCCGTGGATATTTCGCAGGAGTGGCTTCGTGCTTCGTGATAAAAAGCAGCGTCCGCTGATGTTTTAGGTAAGGAAGACGGAAACTCTGCGTATTCTCCAGAGCGCCGCCCAGCGTCTTCAGTACGCTTCGGACCGAGCCAAGCTTACGAGGAAAGGAACCCCCTTTGTAAACAATCAAGGTCCCCCCGATTGCAAGAAGTGGAAGACAGAGCTCCGCAAGCACGGCAAAAGGCGCCAGAGCACGGGTCGTAACGTAGCGAAACTGCTCGCGATACTCAGGATTGCGGCCACACACTTCTGCCCGCTCCGGAACAATCTCCACATTCTCAAGATTCAGAATCTCAACGACACGACGCAGAAACTCGCACTTATTCTGATTGGATTCAATGAGCACGATCCGGTTGCGGGGATAAACCAGCGCCAACGGCACACCAGGAAAGCCCGCGCCGCTCCCTACATCAACAAGGCTGAAGCCTTTGGCCTGATCAAGCCGAATAAAGCGCAGCGGGCTGAGCGAATCAAGGAAATGTTTGACCACGATCTCGTCATCACGGACGATGCGCGTTAAATTGTACTTTCTGTTTTCCTGCTTAAGAAACTGGAGATATTTGTACAATTTCTTAGCCAGCGACACATTGTACAGCAGCCCAAAACCCCGAAACTGCTCCCGCATAAACACCGCAAAATCATCTGCCGTTTTAAATCTCACAGAAGCGTACCCGAAACTTAAAAGGATTTACGCTGATCAAATTCGTAGGGACAGATTATAATCTGTCCCTACATTATAGCCAGATACAAAACATCATCACCGCGTCTTTTTGTCCGCGATTATAAGCGTTGGCTGAATTGAATTGTTGGAAGTTCTTTACCACGAAGAGCACGAAGCCCACGAAGGATTTTAGAGAACAAATCGTTTGATTCCGGAAGCCCCGGCCCAAGAACCCGATGAACTTCAATCGCACAACCAATCACCCTGTTTGACAGCTCATCAAATTCCACTTCGTGCCCTTCGTGAACTTCGCGGTCTAGATGAACAAACTCAAGGGCAGTAAGGCTGTCCTCTTATTTCACCAGCCGACTCAGCAGCGTACAGAACACACCGAAGATTCTTTACAAGCCCGAGCAACGAACCGAGCCGCAAAAGAGCACCTTTTGATTTCATGTCAAAACTAGTCCGACGTTCTCTGTCCGTTCCTTTCACCTCACACTATTTCGCCGCGCCTAATTGCCAATCTTACCCGCGCGGCTTTTTCGCATCCGCTGCATTGGGTTGTTAGGCTTGAATTCTAAGTTCATACCTTGATAAAAGCATATCTTAGCTTATACGAGACTATCTCAATTGAAAAATTAAGCATTCGTGAAAACAATTAACATTAATATTACAATTGCCGCCAATAGAGATCCAAACTTTGTAAGTGGAAGCGTCTTTTCAAGCAAATGCGTTGTTTCGAAATCCTTCATGTCAAGTTCTTTCTCTAAAGCTCGTATTCTTTTACCTAGATTATTGATGAATCTTTGGGCAATGATGTGTGCAATGAATAGGAATATGCATACAGCCAATGCTAATATCATAAGAACATTCCTAAGTATCTTTAGATTGTGTGGGTTGCTAAAGGCAAGAGTCAAGCACACACCAACAATTATAACAGCTAAATTGATTGTACTGATGTACTGATTTCTATAGTATAAGTAAGATTCGTAACGCTTCTCCCATTCTTTTAAGATTATTTCTTCGCGGCCCAAGATACCCCTCCTATATTCATCTTACTATAATTGCCTAACGGGTAGCATAACCCGCCAGCAATAGAAACGCAGAAGGTCCGGCTTATTGCTGGTAGGTGTAGAAACTCGGCGACAGACTACAGAATTTCCAGTTTGGGTCTTTTCGTCTTTTTTGTTCTTGTCCACACTTTGCCTTTCGGAGCGTACAATTGGGCATCTTCTTCAAGCCTTTGATAAACATGCCCTAATCGCATGGTCTGCCAGTAAGGACCTGCCGAGAGGGTCGCTGGATATTTCGTATGCTGTCGCAAGAGCTTAAACGTTTCGCATCAGCCGCCTCTTCCAGCACTCGCCTCAAAGCATTGTTAATAGCAAATTGTATCATTCTATTTTACGTATAAAATGCAGGAACTTCCCGAGTTCTGTCTTCATGAAATCCTCATCGCTCCACCAACAAAACCGAGGATTATTGAGAACGTGTGCAATAGCAGTCGCTAAAGGGAGCTTTAGAGGCTCAAGATCTAGATGGTAATGCTGCTTGATTATCTTTATCACCGATTTATCCTCAGACCGTACCACCTTTGCAAATTCCTCTTCACTGACACCACTTAGTTCACCAAGGCTTTGAATACTCCGATACAGAATATCTGACGGAACCGAGCTCTCGAAGTCATGACAGAAAAAAAATGTGTGTTCCGGCGTTACCGATCCCTTTTTTTTGAGAGCACGGAAGATATCGCTCTTTGATCCATCAGCGTCGCCTTGGATATAGATCAGATAACCTTGTTTCACGTAGCGATCTAAAAGCATCTGAATACGCCTCGGACGCCGATTTGCCCTCCCCTCGTACACCTCGATTTTAAGGTCAAGGAAGTGTGCGTAGTGTGATTCACGCAACTTCTCTAAGAATGCATTTTCCGACCATCCCTCCACAAACAAAATGCCTTTTTTACTAAGAAATTTGGGTATATTCCTAAACCGGCTTGCTGCTAGATTAAGATGTTCTCTTAAATGGGTGGCTCTTCTAACTACCAATGGAGCATAGTGATCTAACCATTTTAGAATTCCTTCATCAATAAGGGTCCCCGTTGTTTGTTCGGCATCATATAGGAATTGTTCTAGATGAAATGCCCCGTCGATATAGTCCTGTATCTGATCTCGAGTGATTCCGTACAATAGATGGAAGGTATATTTAACAAAGTTCCGTATTGCATCGACGATTACTCCACACTTTATATCAGCTAATCTATCTGCACGGTATGGATCAGGCTTAGTGTACTTGCAGTAGTCCGACCTTCCGCATTTTTCACATTCGTGATAGGGAATCCATTCGTCAATAAACTTCTGCGCCAGGCTATCGGCATCATATTCCCCTTTAAGCGGAATACGGTCAACGCCGTAAATATCAGGAATTGTAAGACCAGTCAGATCCATGGCATACTAAAGTATTACAAAACGGCTAGATATACTTTATGTACTCTCCGTGTATGAAGCTATATTGGGGAATCCTGCGCAGCAAAAATCTGCTGCGTAACTGGCGTAAAATACAATATGCGCACCGGCTGTAGCGTGGTTCTTATGCACTCTTTTTATAGCGTGCGGGCGCTCGGGATGCTCGATTTTACAAACTACGAGCTTACGTAATTTTCCCTTCAGGAGTCAAGCGCATTTGCTTCAATCGCAGAAGGTCAGGGTGGGGATTAGTAACCAGAGAATGGAGCTGGCAACAAATGTGTAGGGGGTTTGATGAATCAAACCCCTACAATGTTTAACAGATTTCCCCCACCTTTGCGTGCTTGGTGCCTTGCCGTGATGTAAAAAAAACATTCTCGCGCAAAGCCGCCAAGGGCGCAAAGGGCTATTGTTCCGACACAATAGATTTTACAAATCGTAGGCATAATAGAGTAGGGGCGTATTGCAATACGCCCCTACAGTAAATCTACGCATCCAACCCAAATTTTGCAGTAGAACTAATAAAAGCGGAGTTCAAGAGTGCTAACTGAAAGAAAGAAGAGCACAAGCGGCTTGAGTAAAGCATCTTAACGAACCCACGAAGAATGCAAATATACGCATGTACAATTTCATCCGCCTAGGCGGATGAAATTGGCCGGAAAGAAAGGTTTAGGAGGGGAGCGCGAGGGGTAACCCTTTTTCCAAAGGGTTCCCCTC
>CAZVVA010000048.1:17290-20550 GCA_964630455.1 uncultured Candidatus Sumerlaeota bacterium | reverse complement strand
TACAGTGATCATGTCAGGTAAAAGATGGAGTTTACATCTTTTACCTGCTTTTTTTATTTTGAGGCGACGCGGACTCCAGGTACCCGTATCTGCTTAGAGCGATTTACAGAGGAGGGATTGCGGGCGGCGTTACATGTGTCATTGCAGAGTTGACGCAACACTGGAGACATGATGTTCTCTTGTCAGGCAGTGGAAGAGGGCTGTTTTTCTCCCACCTGCGGATTAGGTAACGCGAATCCTGCCTTTTGTCCCCTTTACAATTTTTCCGATGATACGAGCGCTGGTGAGGCCGTGCTTGTGGAGTGCAGCGAGCAGGCGCGTTGCATTCCGGGGTGCAAGCGCGATAAGCAAGCCGCCAGAGGTCTCAGCTTCGAGCAGGACTTGTTGCAAAGCAGGTTCAATTGATGAGGCGAAACGAAGTTTTTTCTTCAGGTAGGCCTTATTGGAGATGGATGTGCGCGTATACAGTCCCTGACGCGCAATGTCGAGCGCTTCGGGGAAGCAAGGGATATTGCTTGACTGGAGGTGAATACTGACGCGGCTGGCATCGGCCATTTCGTAAGCATGGCCGATAAGGCCGAAGCCTGTAACGTCGGTGCAGGCATGGGCGTGGTGGTGAATCATCAGCTCAGAGGCGAGCTTGTTGAGCTGAAGCATGGAGTTGCAGACCGTGGTGAGTGCATGCTTGCGTTTTCGTGCGGGGATGGTCTGGAGTTTTAGTCCAGAGGTCACGAGGCCAACGCCAAGGGGCTTGGTCAGGATCAGAAGATCACCAGCCCGCGCCCGGGCGCAGGTGATAATTCGCCGGGGGTGGATGGTGCCGGTCACGGCGAGGCCGTAGAAGAGTTCAGGAGCTTCAAGGGTATGGCCACCAATAACGGCGGCGCCGGCTTCTGCGACCTTATCCATTCCGCCGCGCAGGATAGCACTGAGGACTTTTGGCGGGTAGATCTTCTTGGGGAAGCCAACGATATTGAGCGCGGTTTGTGGGGTGCCGCCCATAGCATAGATGTCGCTCAGGGCATTGGCTGCGGCGATGCCGCCAAACGTGTAGGCATCGTCAACGATGGGTGGAAAGAAATCGGTGGTATGGATTATAGCAAGGCGGTCGCTGAGCTTATAGACACCAGCATCATCCGCCGGCTCAAAGCCAACGAGGACATTTGGATCGCTTACGTGCGGTAAGTGATGCAACACGTGCATCAGGTCGGGCAAGCCGAGCTTAGATGCTCACCCAGCGCACGAGGCTTTCTCAGTCAGCTTGATAATTTCTGCCCTGGTCATCGCTAAATCTCTTTTTGCTGCTGGCTTTACATTTCCGTTGCACAGAAAGGGCGTGGAGTGCCCAATCAGCGAATTGTTTCAAGCTATACTGTGATGCAGGTAAGATATCAAACAGAATTTTGAGCCTATGCGTGGTGAGGCACGGTGGGGTGGTTCGAAGTAAGGGTAGGCTTAATAGCTGCCCCTACAACTCGGGTGATTGTGGAGCCTCTTCGCTGATCAACACGCGCATGCAGCGGGAACAGCGCTTGATCTCCCTGCCTTGATGAACCTCCACGAGCAGCTGAGGCAAGAGCTGCATATAACAACCGCCGCATGATCCATTTATCACCCGAACAACAACGGAGCCGACATAGCGGCCGACAATACGGTCGTAAATTTCGTACACCTCGGGTTTGAGCTGGGTGAGGCACGTTTTGCGTTCTTTCCTGAGCTGGTTGAGGCGGGTCTTTTTTTTCTCAATGATTGCTTCGATGCGCTGGCGTTCCCGGGTGGTTTCCGCTTCGATGAGTGTGAGTTCTTCTTTACATTGGTCCAGCTGTTGCTTCTGCTCATCTTCCTGGGTGAGGAGGGCGAGTACCTGATCTTCAAGGGCCTCGATCTGTGTGCGGACATTGCCGATTTCCGTGGTGATTGCCTGATATTCTCTGTTGGTTTTCACTTCCATCTGCTGGCGCTGATATTTCTGGATGAGGGATTCCTTGTCAGCGATTTCAGGCTCCATTCGGCGCCGCTCTTTGAGGGAACTTGTCCCTGAATGGGAAAGCCCGTCAATTTTCTTCTTCTTCTCCTGTAATTTCTGTTTGAGATTCTCGAGCTGAGGCCGGTAGAGCCTTAGATCTTCTCTAATGGCGAGAATCTGCTGATCGAGATTCTGAATGACGAGGAGCTGTTTGATGTCTTCAAGCATCAGTATATATCCTTTGGTTAGACTGTCCTTTTGCCTAGCCGCACGCCATAGGAGGAGTGTTTGCAGCTGAGACGGCAATCGTCACTCGTGCTTGTTTGATTTGCGAGTTGCTTCGTAAGAGTCTTGCCAGATGAGGTACCACTGGCCACTCGGAGGCGAAATGTCCGGCCGCGATGACTTTCAGGCCCAGTGCCTGCGCCTCCAGTGCAGCGTGGTGTGAGAGCTCGCCAGTGACGATTACATCAGTCTGCTGCGCGGATGGCGAGTGGATGACCTCATTGGCACTGCCTGCGCAGACGAGCGCAGTTCTGATGCGGGCACGTGGTGAGCCAACGATTGCCAGCGCCTTGGCTTTCAGCGCGGTCTTCACCTTCTTTGCGAATGTCTCAAGCTGCATTGGCCGTTTCAGATGACCAACATACCCTAGCCCATAGGGCGCTTGGGTAGGCTCAAGGGTGTAGACGTCGTAAGCAACCTCCTCGTAGGGATGGGCGCGAACGACTTCTGTGATTACCGAGCGAATGTGCGATTTCGGCACAAGGGTTTCCAGGCGATATTCTTCAGCCACCTCCAGTTTACCGCTTCGGCCTTTAAAGGGCTTTGCTCCGACAAGTGGAACATACGTGCCAAGCCCTGGCGTGCGGAATGTGCAGTGGCTGTAAAGACCAATAGTGCCCCCACCGCCACGGTCAATAGCGTTAATAATGCCGTTCTCGTAGCCTTTGGGGACAAAGACGGTAAATTTAACGTGGGTAGCGTGCGATTCTGGCTGGAATATCTCCAAATGAAAAAGCCCTAGCACATCGGCTAGGGCTTTATTCGTCCCGTTGGGGGACTTATCGAGGTTGGTGTGGGCGACAATCACACCCACACCGTATCGTATGAGTTTCATTACCAGACTTCCTGGATAGGCAGAGGGCAGTATTTGCTTCATTGGATGAAAGATCAGGGGATGATGGGAAATGATGGCGTCGCAGCGCTTGCTGCGGGCTTCCTGAACCACCGCGGGGCTGACGTCCAGAGTGACAAGTGCGCGGCGGATCGGAGCATCGGGCTCTCCGAGTTG
>CAZVVA010000048.1:0-17280 GCA_964630455.1 uncultured Candidatus Sumerlaeota bacterium | reverse complement strand
ATCCCAGGATGAGGCGTAAGTAAAGGGGGCAAGGGTATCAACAATGGCAGTGAGTTGTTCGAGAGTAAGGCGCATCAATGATTTAAGCCATATCCGCTGATTCCATCTGAATCAAACCGGCTCCATCCGGAATTCAAGAATGTGCTGCGCCGGAGGCGCGCGCTGCAGTCATCCCGTCTGTATGAGCGGGCAGAAAGTGGGCCCACCTGGAATCGAACCAGGGACCTACCGGTTATGAGCCGGTGGCTCTACCAATTGAGCTATGGGCCCATATGGCAGAGATTTACTGAAGTATTCTAATTGTCTTCTTACGAAAGACAATTTCAGAGTTTATTTGCTTAATGCGATGAATGTCAAGCACTGTTTGGCTCGGCCCTGATTCGCGCAGGGCTGCAAGAGCGCGTTGCGCTAGATTCTGCACCTGGTACTGTCGTGGTTTGATATTGCTTTTTGTTATGTGCTCTTAGTAGCGCCAGACGAGCCAGAGGAAAAGAGAGGCGCTCGATACTGCAGCAAGGGTGAAGGGGAGGCCGAGTTTGACAAACGTGCGGAATGGGATGACGTAGCCTTGACGCCTGAGAATGCCCATGCTGACAATATTCGCAGAGGCTCCAATTGGGGTAATATTGCCGCCAAGGCACGAGCCAATCAGGAGGGCAAAGAGAATCAGAGGCTCGTTGACGCCCAGATCAGCAGCTACGCGTTGTGCTACGGGGATCATTGCCGCGAGGTACGGAATATTACAAACAAAGGCCGAGATCAACGTGGAGATGGAAATGATCAATAGAAAAGCAAACAGCACGTTATCGCCCGCCAGAGCACCCAGGGCATCAGCGATCGCCACAAGCCAGCCAGTTTCCGTTAGACTATCAACAATAATAAAAACCCCAATCAAGAATAGTGTCGTATTCCAGTCAAGGCGTTTGACAAATTTGACGCCGTCACCTTTGACTGACCAGACGTACCAGATGAGGCTAATGAGGCCGAAAGACATGCTGATGACACCTGCAAGGAAGCGAAATTCAGGGTCAATAAAGGACGAGAACGCCACGCAAACAATGAAGATGGTGAGCAGGATAGTAGGGATCCAGGTGATGACGCGCTCTTTACGTTCCAGCGAGATGCGCTCACTGTGGCGCCGAAAGAAGAGGTAGAGGACAATAAACGATGCAATTGCCCCTATCTGAACGGCAAAGAAGATTCCCAGATTGCCGTGATAAATGAAAAAATCGTTAAAAGTCATTTTAGCGAAGCCCGCTAGGATCATACTGGGTGGGTCGCCGATCAGGGTAGCTGTGCCCTGGAGATTCGAAGACACGGCAATAGCGATTATAGGCAGGACGGGGGAAATCTTAAGTTTTTTGGCAAGGGAGAGGGCAACAGGTGCGATGATGATGACCGTGGCGACATTTTCGACGAATGCAGAGATGAAACTGGTCAGGCCACAGATAAACAGAATTGCCAAGGAGGTGCGACCAGCTGCGTTGACCAGGAGCTCAGCCAGATACGCAGGCATGCGTGAATAGGAGAATATTTCGGCGAGCGCGAGCGTGCCCACGAAGATGCCTATGACGTTCCAGTGGACAGCAGTAACCGCTGACTTGGGCGTGAGAACCCCGCAGACCACGAGAAACAAGGCGCCTACTATGGCGACGTGGGCACGCCGTTTGGGCAGAATGACAAACAGCGCGTATACCAGAAGAAATGTTGCGAGTGCCAGGTAGCGCATTGGATAATGAGGCGGATGCCTCCCGTCTGGGAACGAGAAATAGAAACTGAGCCGCGCGTTGTTCGCTCACACGCCGCAACAATTGACATGTTGGCGTGTATGGGCGCGAATCCAGCGTTTTGCATTCTTAAATTGTGGTAACTAAAGCAAGCATAGGTGAGATGTGCAACAAAAAAGCGGCAAGGCAGGAGGCAGGTTTGAAACCTGACCATACAATGTATATTAAAACAAGAATCCCATGGACATAGTTCGGCATTACAAGAATTCATTTAATTCCGTATTGACGTTTTGCCTATGCGAAGGATAGTGTCGTATGGAAAAAGAAGATAATACAGTCTGTGCAAGGGAGTAATGCGAACCTTCAGGGGAGCTGCTATTGCGCGAGTGAAGAAAGGACATGCTTATGGTGCGGACAAAACAGCGACAGATTCCGCTAGCCTCGATTGATCTGCGTGACGAAACGTTTCGGATAAGTTTCGGCCGTCCTGTTGAAGCGTTGCGGGAATCAATTCGTGCGGTAGGGTTGCTCAATCCGCCGGTAGTGCGAGAATTGGATCGAAAAGGGCGGTACCAGGTTGTGCTTGGGTTTCAACGAGTGGAGGCGTGCCGGGCATTAAGGCAAAAGGAGATTTTATGTCGGGTGCTGGTGTCGGGCTGCAAGGAGCAGGAGATGCTGCGGATGAGCGTGCATGATGCGGTTGCGCTACGGAGATTGAACCCGATTGAAATAGCAAGGGCGCTGGAGCGACTCGGCAAATTCTTTACGCGTCGGGAGCTGATTGAGACGTATCTTCCGCTTCTGGGACTGGGAGCGAGCGGCGAGATGTATACGCGTTACGTCCAGTTGTTGCGACTGAGTAAATCACTGCAGCTCGCAGTGGCTCGTGAGGAGTTAGCTACGAGTGTGGCGGGTGAGTTTCTGCGGATTGCACCAGCGGAGCGACGCGCATTGTTTGATCTGTTTCGGCAGCTACGGCTGGGTGTGAATCTCCAGAGGGAATTTTGCTCGCTTTGTTTTGAAATCAGCCGGCGAGATAAAATCAGCATCATGCAGCTCCTGCAGGGATCCGCTCTTCGGGGAATCCTGAAAAAGGCGCGGCTATCTGTCCCACAAAAGACCGCACTGGTGCGCGACTACCTGAAGCGGCTACGCTATCCCCGGCTTAGCGAGAAGGAACGGCAGTTTCAATCAGTGGTCAAGCGGCTGGGGCTCGCGCCGGGCACTGTGCTTCATGCTCCGCCCTATTTTGAGGGGACAACGTATCGGATGGAGCTTCGGTTTGAGACGTATGCTGAGTTGCGAGATAGGCTGGCCAAGCTGCAAGAGCGTGTTGCGCAGCGAATGAAGGAAGAAGATTTTGAGTGACTTTGCGACAGTAGCGTTTCCAGCGTTCGCTCATGTTTGTTACCCAGGCATAATTTGTGGAGATAGCGAAATCGAATTGACTTCGATTGGATGAGGGTGGTAAAGAAGAATTAGTAAGGTACTAATTGGTTGGAAACAAGGTTGTTCTGCGCCATGAAAGCAGGTGACCTAAAGGCACGGCCCGTGCTGTGCTCACAGGGATAGTTTCGCTAAAGAGGTGGGACAATGGCTGACATTGGCAGACGGCGAAGTCGGGCGGACCGCCGGCGGTCACGCCAAGCGCACAAAGGCAAGGAGCGGCGGCGCAGCTCGCCCCGAGATGTAGCGATTGGGATTGGGCAGGGTGAGAACTGTATTGAGATGAAGTTGCAAAACGAGCTCGTGGCTGGGAACTGTCAACCTATAAAAGAGAAGCTGTTAAAGGCTCATTTTCAGCTCCCTGTGTCAGGTGTGGTTATCCTTGATTTACAGAGAGTTCCGTACGTTGACAGCGGCGCTGCAGCCATGCTGCTTGAAATTCATGAGCGTATGAAACGAAACGGGAAGACATTGGTATTGAAAAACCTGAACGAGCATGTTGCTCGTGTGATTGAAATGCTAAATCTGACGGCAGTGTTCAATATTCAGTCGGAGAAATAAGCCCGCCTGTCTCTTCTTTCCAATCGGAGGCCTTGCTGGGGCAGGGCTTTCCTCCTCACGTTTATCTGAGATTGACAGTCCTGTATGAGGAAGTACCATTAGCTCTGATAGGTAAGGCATGAGCGATCTTGCATGTGCCTTTTTTCGAAGACAGGGTAGTTCTGTATTGCTCTTATTTCTGTTTGCGTACAACGTGAGGAGCTCAAAGCCATTTGGGTATGAGACAAACGGGCGGCTGGCGTCCGGGAGGAGGAACGATGGCAGGATCACGAGTCTATTTTGCAGCCGTGCGCAAGAACGAGCCGGTGGCGTCTATTGCCAAGAAGGTGAAGCTGGTGTATGAAAAGGCGCGACTCAGCGCCTGTGTGGAAAAGAACGCCCTGGTTGGTATTAAGCTACATTTTGGGGAGGAAGGGAATAGGGGCCACATAAAGCCGGCGTTTGTGAAGCCCGTTGTATCGCAGGTCAAAGTACGCGGTGGGAAGCCGTTTCTCACTGATACGAACACATTGTACGTGGGCGAGCGAAGCAATGCGGTGGATCATCTGCATCAGGCGGAAGCGCACGGGTTCAGTCTGGATAAGGTTGGAGCGCCAGTAATAATCAGCGATGGTCTGGTGGGCAGGAATGAAATCGTGGTCAAGATTCCTGGTGTACATTGCTCGCAGGTGCCGATTGCAGCGGAGGTGATGTCGGCGCGCAGTCTGATCGTCATGACGCACGTGACGGGCCATCTGGCAACAGGATTGGGTGGGGCGATGAAGAACGTGGGCATGGGTTGTGCCACGCGTAAGGGGAAGATGGTGCAGCACTCGGACATGAAACCGGCGGTGAAGCCCAAGGAATGCACAAGGTGCGGGGAATGCGTGCAGTGGTGTCCGGTAGAGGCGATCACGCTAGAGGCAAAGGCAGCGCGTATTAATTCGGCTGTTTGCATCGGGTGCGGAGAGTGCCTGGCGGTGTGTCGCTATGGCGCAATACAGTACAACTGGAAAACCTCCTCGTGCGTGCTCCAGGAGAAGATGGCCGAGTACGCTTACGGTGCAATCATTATGAAAAAAGGGAAGGTCGGGTTTATGAACTTCCTTCTTCATGTAACGAAAGATTGTGATTGTATGGGAGATACGGGTAAACCGATCTGTGCGGATATTGGAATTCTGGGGGGAACGGATATCGTGGCCATTGATACAGCATCGCTGGATCTCATTCGCGAACGGGCAGGGAAGGAATTACGGAAGTTAGCATACCCGAAGATCGACGAGAGTATCCAGTTGCGTCACGGCCAGCGGATCGGTCTGGGCACAATGAAATACGAGCTGAAGGAAGTTTGAGCGGATCATGAGTGGCTAGCGAAGGCGCAATATCGTTGACCCGTAAGAGACAGTATGGGGGTTTGCTATCGGACGATATTAATAGCGGCCTTTCGGTCACCTGCTGCTTTTTCTGCCACTGTCCTGTTATTCAGAATGAAAGTGATGCCGGCCTCGGGTTTAGAAGATTCCTGGCGGATGAGTAATACGACTCCACCAAGAAAGGTCATCTGGTTATCGCTGAGCATATCGTATTGACGCGTGAGATAGACACGCGTGGAAAGATCGGTGTCCACTTCAAAATGACTGACGATGTTAATCAGCTCAGGGGTTCTATTGGTAACTTTGCTAAACCAGCGGCGTGAGATCGCGTTCTGCATGCGGACATTCTCTGGCGCGCGTGTATTAATGTAGATCATGTAGCCAATCGCACCGAGAATAACGAGAACGATAATTTTTTTCATGTGTATCCTCCCTTGTTTTATTCTTGTCTTCTGAGCTGCAGTTTAAATATGAAACCGCAGATGCACGCAGATATACGCGGATTGAGATCAATCGTCATCCCTTGCGCAATTTCCACAAAGGATGAATATGTGAAGCAGTTTGCTGTTCTGTCTGAATTCTTTCTATATGGGAAGTTGGCTTGGGGCAACATCTTTTTTGGAGATCAGCACATGATTAAAGCAATGTAGTCGCATGCTCCTCGCAGGCGATTACGTGGACGGGCCGTGGACTGATGGAGTTGCGCGAGAGCCAGTGTGAGCGTTGGCGAGTGGCCCAGGGATCTATCTGGCCGTGGAGCTTGGTGTGCTTGCTTATCGTCGGGCTATGCGCAGGAGCACTGGAGGTGTGGGCTGGCGATTTTTATGTGGCTAAGTGGGGAAATGATTCTATAGGAGACGGGTCCCAGGCATCGCCGTGGTGCACGGTGCAGCATGCTATTGGTTCCATCACAGGATCGCTGGAGGAGCCGCACACGATTCATATTGCCGGAGGAGTATACGTTGAGGAGGTCAGAATGGACACATGGGAAAACCTCTACGGCGGGTACGATCCAGCGACGTGGGAGCGGGACGTGGGTGCGCATCCAACGGTTTTTCAGGCTACGTCAGTGACGTCAGAGTCGGCTGTAGTAAAAGCTGCGCGGGGATCAATTCTGAGCGGGTGCACGGTGATCGGGGGATACTATGGCATATACTGTAAATACGCCTCGCCGTTGCTTGAGCGCAATATGGTGGCGCACAACGTCTACGGGATTGTCTGTCAGATGGAATCCTCGCCATGGATAGTGGATAATCAGATTATCTCGAACATGCTGGATGGCCTAGTGTGCGAAGATTACTCATCGCCCCATATAGTCGGGAACCGTGTGGCGCAAAATGGAGGCAATGGAATTGTGCTTCGGGGGTCACGTGCAACAGTGCGCGAGAATACCATCCAGGATAATCAGGGCATTGGCATTTACATCACGGGTTCCACGTCGGTGATTGAACGCAATGAGGTCGTGGGAAATGGAAAGGACGGCATGACGCTATTCCTCAGCAGAGGCCGGATTGAAGAGAACCGCTTTGCCCGGAATCAGCAGAGTGGAATGACTCTGTCCTATTCGAATCCAGTCATTACGCGCAATCAGTTCGTAAGAAACGGCACCCACGGCCTGGGAGTGATTTTCAGTTTCCCGCCAGTAGTGGATAATAACGTAATGTTGCGAAACGACATCGGAATTTATTGCACCCAGTATGGCGCAGTTAATCTTATTAATAATACAATAGCATACAATGCCATGTACGGGATCGCCACGAGTTATTTCAGCTATGCCTTGATTACGAACTGTATTATCTGGGGAAATGGGGATGATCTGTTGCAGTGTGAAGCCAGCTACTCGTGTATTTCAGATGGGGATGCCGGGGAGGGGAATATCAGCACGGATCCGCGATTTGCAAACCTGGAGGCTGACGATTTGCATCTGGCGTGGGATTCACCATGCATTGATGCAGGAACAAGTGTTGGTGCGCCTGTTGTGGATTATGATGGGGATCCGAGGCCGTGGGGTATGGGATATGATATGGGGGCGGACGAGTCGTTTCGGCGCCTGGCGTATGACTTCATGCAGGGAGAACAGGGATGGACGTTCCATGCGCCAGACGGACCGTTTGCGCAGGCCACGGGGCAGGCGAGAGCAGATGGATTGGCGATTCTGGCTGACGCGACGATGCCCAGCGTTGGCTTCTGGCAGAGTCCTGCGGAGATTGTTCCCGCTTTTCCTGATTCGCTTTACCGGGTGCGGTGGCATCTTCCAGAGCCAGTGGAGAGCTCCGGCTGGATGCCTCAAGTTCGTCTGCGTGTGAGCGCTCAGAGCCTTCAATACTCAAATGACACGATTCTCCAGGAAACAAGTGGCTCGTCCGGGTATGATATAGCCGGAGTACATGATCTCTACTTTGCGGCTCCTTTAATAGGCAGTGAAACGTCGCTAAATGCTGAAAATCAGTTCCTGGCGTTTGATCTTTTGAGTTTTGATCCGCCGGGGATAGCGGGAGGTGGAGCTGTGCTGGAGGCAGTTGAAGTTGAGCGGATCGGGCTAGATACGCTGACAGAGCTAAGCAGGCTTAAAACCTACACGTTTGAGCAGTCGAGCGAGGGATGGCGCTTTTCAGGAGCAGTAGGGCCATTCACATCACCGCTTTCAGGGCGCGATACGGGCGCCTTAGTTATTACTTCTGTCACCAACACGAACACTTTCGGTTTTTGGGCGAATGATCCCGCGGACGTAATTCTTACTGGTAGTGCGACAAAACTGTATCGCGCTACGTTTACGCTACACTCTGATCAGGAGAATGCAGCGGTAGTACCTCAAGTGAGGCTTCGCATGGGAACAGGGCTGGGCAAACAGTGGGTGGTGCAGACGATATCAAGCGTGGGAGATGGTGCGCATTCCCCCACGCGGTCATCATTAAGATACTCTCTCTACTATCCCTGGCTGGGTGAGACTGGGCCGGATAGTTTGCTACTTGGGTTTGATTTACTGAATTTCGATCCGAATGACGCGGCCAACGGGACTCTATATCTCGATGAGGTGGTAGTTGAAGAGATGAATATTTCCCTAATTGAGTAGAGCGACTGTTTGGGAGCTTTAGCGTGTATGTATATCGTAGACTTCTGGAAAGTAAACAGAGCAAAAAAAGCTGTAATTATTATTGACCTTCGGATTCTGTAATTTTAATAAGGATTCTGATTGGGCATAAGCTGGTAGTTTTTAAAAAAAATATGCCCAGGCACGCTATGGAAAGGAGTCATTAAGAAATGAAGGTAACAGTTGACAAAGAGACGTGCAGTGGGTGTGGGGTTTGCGTGGATATTTGTCCGGATGTATTTGAAATGGAGGACGAAGTTGCTCGGGCAAGGGTGAGCAATGTCCCAGCAGAATTTGAAGATGCGGTCAAAGAGTCGGCTGAGGCATGTCCGAGTGAGTCAATTCTGGTGGAGGAGTAGCTGTTCACCACGCAATCTGACTACCACGCTGGAGTTCTAAAGCCCCGGGATTCTTATGGATTGACGAGCGACTCTGGTGTGGTATTTATTTCCCCAGGCAGGTACCCGGCTTGCTACTCGGGGACGGCACGAGATTTCGAGAAGGCCTGGCTGGGGGACGGGGTTTACTGCACTGAGCAAGCTGAGGAGGAGCGGGAATGAAAGTGCTTGTCATGAGTGCGGACGGGTTTGAGGATTCTGAATTATTATGTCCGTACTATCGTCTCAAGGAGGCTGGCATTCAGGTGGATATCGCCACACCGAATCGCGGCACGATTCAGGGAAAACATGGATACGTGGTGACGTCGGATCTGATTTTTGAGAATGTGAAGCCCGAGGAGTATGTGGCGGTGGTGATCCCCGGCGGCAAAGCCCCGGAGCAGGTGCGGCTGAATGCCGCGGCGCTGACGATTGTCAAGCACTGCATGCTGAAGCGTAAGCCGATTGCAGCAATCTGTCACGGGCCGCAGGTGCTGATTTCTGCCGGCTTGCTGGAAGGCAAGAATGCGACCTGCTGGCAGGGGATGCGCGACGACCTGATTGCTGCAGGGGCACAGTATACCGACAAAGAGGTCGTGGTGGATGGCAACCTGATTACCTCGCGGAAGCCCAGCGACATTCCGGCATTTTGCCGCGAGCTCATGAAGCTCCTGGTGAGTTAGACTACTCGGTGAGCGGGTTGCGCAAGTGACCAAGAAACTGCGCTCGTGACGAGTTCTTTTGATTACGCGGCCTCTGTGTCTCCGTGGCATTTCTATTTTAAAGAGGAGAGAGGTATGAAGTATCGTCGGTTGGGGCGAACTGGACTGAAGGTTTCGGAGATCGCGCTGGGCGGCTGGCTCACATTCGGCGAAACAGTTAGCGAGGAAGAAGCACTTCAGATCATTCGTAAGGCGTTTAAGCTGGGGATTAATCTGTTTGATACGGCGGATGTATACGCTGACGGGCGTGCGGAGGAGATTCTTGGAAAGGCGCTGACGGTATTCCCGCGCGAAGAAGTGGTGATTGCAACAAAAGCGCGGGGCCGCATATTTGGCGGGCCGAACGGTGAAGGCCTGTCGCGCAAACATTTGTTTGAGGCGCTGCATGCCAGCCTGCGCCGTTTGCAAACGGACTATGTAGATCTCTACCAGGTGCACTGGCCTGACCCCGAGACTCCGCTGGAAGAGACGCTGTGTGCGTTGAACGACATGGTGCGGCAGGGCAAGGTTTTGTACGTGGGGTGTTCGAATTTCTCTGCAACACAGTTGCACGAGGCGTTGATGATCAGCCGTCAGCATGGGTGGGCGCGATTCGACTCTGTGCAGCCGTTCTATAACATGATGCGACATGAGATCGAAGCGGATTTGCTGCCGCTGTGCGCGGAGGAAGGAATTGGCGCTATTGTGTTTTGTCCGCTGTACCAGGGTTTACTCACGGGAAAATACCGTAAAGGTATTGCGCCAGAAAAGGGTCAGCGCGCTGCCGAGAATCCTGTGTTGCGCAAGCGATTGACGCCAGAGAATCTTGCGATTGTCGAGCAGTTGGGCAAAATTGCGAAGAAACGCGGGAAGACGATGGCGCAGCTGGCGCTGGCGTGGATTCTGCGACGGCCGGAGATTTCAGCAGCGATTATCGGGGTGCGACGCATTGAGCAGCTCAAGGAGAATGTGCGTGGATCAGGCTGGCAACTGCGTAAACACGAGCTGGAACGGATTGAGAAGATTCTGGGGGCGAACCAAGAGAAATAGTTTGCCTTGTGGGATTTTATTAATATTCATAGATTGTTTCGTTGGAACAAACAGAGGAAATAACGTATGCAAAAAAGATTTTCAAATCACTTATCACCCCAAGGTTTTACTTTAATAGAATTGCTCATAGTAGTTGCAATAATAAGCATTCTTGCAGCCATAGCGCTCCCCAATTTTCTTGAAGCACAGGTGCGCGCAAAAGTAGCCCGGGCAGAAACCGACTTACGCACTCTTGCTATGGGCCTGGAATCTTATCGCGTAGATAACAATAATTATCCGGCGGAAAATTATCAGAGCCCCTTCTTGGTGGATGTCTGGGGCACACTCGCCATCCCAAATGCTATAAAACTAACACCCCTGACTACGCCTATTGCTTATTTGACCAATCTTCCTCCCGACCTATTTGACCATGGCGATGACCCCATTAATCAGATCAAGCCGCACACGTATCATTACGCGGCCAAGAACGACCCGCTTCATCCAGGCAATACATTCTTCGACGGTGGTGGCAGTAACGTTGAGCATAGACACTGCTACTGGGTAATGCAGAGCTACGGCCCTGACAGGGGCATTGATGAGGACTTGCCTACTTACTGGCAGTTTCCTAGATACGACCCCACAAATGGTACAATAAGCATGGGCAATATCCTCAGGTTAGGTCCATAAGGCATTTTGGAGTTTTTGATAATTCTCGCTTGAAGTGTATTGTGGTGAAAAGGAGGAGGAGATGAGAAAAGGAATACTCGTGATCGCTATTATTGTCTGTGTTGTGACGGGAGCTATCTTATTAAAGACACTAGGATATTATAAGGGGAGAGGCCTTGCACGAAAGGTCGAAGAAATGCGTTCTCAGAGAGAAGGCGCTTCAAAAGCGCAAAAAGTAGCCCGATCCGAGAAGTCGCCAAAGCGAAAAACAAGCGCACAAAAAACATCCACAAAGATTGCATCCGAGAGAAAAGCACGGTTTCTAATTGAACTCGACAAGTTTTATGACAAGATTGAATTAACTTCTCTCCAGAAGAGTTTTGCGGAAAAAGCGGTTGCTGAACTTGAAGAACAGCACGCGCAGTTATATCAGGAACTGGCCAAATTGCGAAAGGAAACCGAGCAACAGCTTTGGAATTGTCTAGACAGGGCTAAAAAACAGACCATCTCTCTGGACGACTTCAGTAAAATTCCCATTAACAAAGTTTATGAGGGAAGAATTGTGCCCAACATAGAGCCACGAAGGAAACAGGAAGCGGAGGTGATTTATCAGGAGTTTCTCACAAAACGAAAAGAGGTTTATAAATCTTTGCAACAATCCCGGAGAATTGCTACCAGTATGCTTTTCGGTCTTTTAACCCCAGAGCAGAAAAAAATCTATCGTCTTGAGCATCCTCCTAAAAGGAGTTCGGAAAAGAAAGGATTGACGACTTCAACTCCATAACATTCGCTATTGTCCTACCCATAGCATTAACCTGTTCTAGATCACACTTGTTTATCGAAATCGTTCTACTTATTTTCCCAGTCCAAGTATTGTTCGCCTTGAAAGACCTTCTCGCACCAGTTCATTAACACTATAACCTGCAGTTACGATATTATTCTCATTATAACCAAAATTCAACAGCTCCCTCACAGTAAAACCCGCAATTCTCATCTCACGGGTTTCAAATCCTGAATTTCTCAACTCTTGGCCGCTAAATAAACTTCTTAGCTCATTGGCTCTAAATCCTGCCGTTCTCAATTCAGCACAACTGCATGCAGCTGCCAAATCTTTGAGACTAAAACCCAATCCCATTAATTCTCCAGCAGAGTAGCCTGCCTTTTTACAGTGATGAACTGTCACACCCTTTTCTTGCAATCTATTGGCCCTATAGCCGGATGATATCAATTGTTTGACATCCGGCTCACCAGCTCTCTTTTGTTCAACAGAAGACTTCTCCTTTTCCAATCTAGATTCATAATATCCAAGACGTTCCAGGGCAGGTCTCTTATACCCGATCTTTTCCATTCCAGAAGCATAATAGCCGAGCTTAATAAGAGTTTTAGCATTCAGTCCTCTTTCTAAAAGCCCTTCAACGCCTTTTTTCGCGCCAGCTACAATAATTTCGTAGGCCTCTGCTACATCTGCGATATCTAGAGACTTACAAATCTCTGATCTAAAGTCTGTAGAGTCTGACATCATGCTATTTTTACCTTCAAAAAGCGAAATCAGAACCTTCCCTTTTCATAGGTATAATGTTGTTTTTGATTTTTAAGCTAATTCTATATTCTTAACATTCAATCATAAAGCTAATGACCAAACCGAGTCAAGTTTTAAAATTGTATCTCAAGAAGAGAGTTGGAAGTAGATAAACCTTTTTCAAGATCCCTGTATCAGATACTCCCACAATGTGTGAAATCCTTATTTCCTCTCCTCCAGACATCTCTTGACGAATGATCAAGTAATTTTGTAATTTGATTTCGGCGAGTAATGTTAAAGTGCGGGTTTCGTTTTTAGGCAATAATGGTGATAGCCCGCGGCATCAGGGAAATTTCTTCATAAAACTTTCTGATCTTGAGTCAGAATTCAGTTATCTGTTAACAGCATTAAAAAAGACAAATTTTCTCGTGTTTTCTCTGACACGAGGATGTGTGAAAATCAGCCCACCAATTATTAACCCGCATACTCATACCGGGTGTTTCTTAACCTTACCGCTAATCTTGATCCGCCCGGCCGTTATTTACTACGTCGACTTCTACGCCTTATATTGACATTCTTAAAGCCTGGCTCGTGATAAACGTGTTAAGCAGATGTTTTGGCCTATTCATATCGGGAACACACGTTAGGAATTGTTCTCAGGCAACCATTAATCAGCGATTGCAAAAAAATTGCTGATTTACTCAAAGTGCCTGTTGTCTTGATTGATTATAGAAAACGGTAGGGACAGATTATAATCTGTCCCTACAATTAAAACTACACCTGTTGCTAAACTTATGAAGCATTGAACCATATTACTTATGGCACAGATTCTATCCGCCTAGGCGGACTGAATTCAAATTTCACTAATCATTCTTAATGGCTTAGGCGACATTTATGGAACTTTGAATTCTTGCAGATTATCTTACATAGAGCACTGAAATTATCCTAGTCAAACCGGAATTATTCGGATACTAAGAGCACCTGACAAAAAGAACTGTAAAACCACGGCGGCACGAATTGTATACGCCTTAGGCGCATTAAGAATTCAGAATGTTTGGGCGACCCGCCGGGTCGCCCCTACTCTCGTCGTGTACGTTGTGTCGTAGTGGTTAATGCACGTTAGGCGCATTAAAATTTCATTTTGATAGTGTCTTAAATTTATGAGCATCAGAAATTTTTGGGCACTTGAGTTAATAAGGTTATCGCGGCGTCGCGAATGGTCTCGCCGGTTCCTGGTGCGAGTGCAGGGCATCCGTAATATTCAAATGACGACTTAACTTCGTAACCGCCTTCGGCAAATGCCGCTCGCGTCGGGATATAACCTACCACATCATTTGCCATTGTGATGATCCATGTTGATTGAAATGGCGATGCGCGTTTGATATCCTGCCCTAGCTCGACGAAGAGCTCGCCTGGAATTCCTACCAATGCGAGGTCATTGATCGCAATTACCTGCACGGGAACCCGGAAGGGCAAGGTCGGAGTGCTCTCTTCCGTATCTGTCCGTAAGGGTAGGGTAACCGTGGTTGCGGCGGTGCGAATGAAGACGTCTTTTGCGGATTTTGTGCGGCGTGCAATGTTTGAGACTTCCGCGCCTAGCGATTTTCCCATTCTTTCCATTTCGCTAAAATCGCCCTTAGCGCAGATGTAAGGATTGAGGTCTCCACATGCACCAAGGGTCATGAGGGCAAGGGGAGTGCCGTCCAGAGATTGCTCGACCCATTTTCGCGCAGCGCCGGGGTAATCCGCTGTGAGGAGTGGATGCTGGGGGCCCATCACCACCGGATGACAGGCATAGTTGAAGAGTATGGCTAGTGGCGTGGCGTCAGGGTGCGTAAACGATGCAACGAGCACTTCTGGATCCACTGGGCCAAGAGGAATTCGTTCGGGATTTGACCATTTGTTTTTAACTTCTCCCTCCCCGGATTTTACCCGACGATTGTAAGAGAGATCCACGCGACCTGACCCGTATCCAAAGTGCGCAGGCTGCATTGTGGCGAGCGAGCGCGTGCCTGCCTCGATGATTTTTTGCTGGATGAGCTCTCTGTATGCTGGTGGTGCTTTCACTGGCGTTGTTTCCAGGCAAGCAGGGCCGCCGTGCGTGTGAATGCATGCTATGAGGATATTGGCCGAGGGGACGCCGAGACGGTGTTGCAGTTGGGCTTTGGCTGCGCTGACTAGCTTGCCATCGAGCGCCAGCAGATCGCATATGATAATGAGCACGCGCGTATTGGCTTCAAGGGCAAGGGCGCGGACTTGGAGCGGATCGTGAATTCCTTGCGGAACTGTCTCACCCCGCGACGCGTAGCCCGCAAATGCGCCTGCCTGCATTGGTTCGAGGTCAACTTGTGCTGTCCCTACCCTGAGCGGCTCTGCAAGCACATCCTGCCTGAGCAAGCTAATTACAAGAAGAATAATGATGACGAGGGCACAACGGAATGGGATGATAATTATGCAGGACGGTTTGCGAATCGCGGTACTGGCGTTTTGAGCCTTGTCGTAAAGTTGACCGTAGTGTGTCTTGCAGGTTTGATCATTTACTTCTGCCATTGTTCCAGTCTCCAGCCTAAGTTATACTTTCTCCTGTTACATAGGTTATATACTGTGGTTGGGGACAAGTACACTACTATCGCTGCCACCAACACGATTGTCGCCGGGCACTCCCAATTCAGACTATGCCTAAGTGAAGAAATGAAAGTCAATAGAAAGTTCGGCAGGCAGAGGGAGACGTTTGCGTGATGGTGCGAGAAGGCAGAAAGGGGTAGTGGCCCATCGCGATGAACCTCCCTAAATGTGATGCAGAACCCTCCCAAAAGGCCACTCTTCGCCGAAGCTACGTAAGAATCTTGACTATATTCCAGGGTGCGGGACGAAAAAGAGTTGACAGCTAAGTGAATGGGGAACTAGAATTATGAATTTGTATGGCGAAGAGAAGTGAGGCAAAAAGACAAAGTTTCTCCCGGGAGATTGATTTGAGATGGGATTTTTAATTTCGATCGTAATTGTGGTTTATGTACTGGTTTGCGGATTTCTTATTCTCGTGGTCCTTTTGCAATCGGGGAAAGGCGGAGGTCTTTCTGGTCTTCTGAGTGGAGGTGGCGGCCTGAGCGACAGCTTCGGTGCATCAGGAGCAGAGAAAACGCTAGGCCGCTGGACGACCTACTGCGCGATTGCCTTTCTTGTCATCTCGCTATGCTTGACGCTTTTGGGAGCGCGCCACTTCCAGAAATCGCTGCTTGGCGAGTTTCCTGAGGAGATGCCACCGCCAGCACAAGTGACTCCAGCTCAAGTTACTCCGGCACAGGTTACTCCAGCACAAGTTACGCCAAGGAGCGAGGAGACAATACCTGGCAGTCCGGAGAGGGTGGTACCGATTCAGCCTGAGCGTGCGGTTCCCGGCCCGTCCGTAAGCGAAGAGGAGGCGATCTAAAATATCGGAAGACATTTGAGCATCCGATTGGGGAATGCGCCTAAAGCACATGCACCTCGTGCCGCAGTGGTGTGACATTTCTTCTTGTTATGTGCTCAAAGGCTAAATAAGGAAGGGTCGCATATCGCAAAGACATCACCGCCTGCAGATGAATAAGAAACGGGAGGTTAAAAAGCCTACCCGTTTTTTTGTTTTATGGCTCTTTCTCAAATGAGTTAGCATTTCAGGTCGCGTCTGTGAGAAGAAGCAGAGAGAAGTGCGGCGAGGCGACGTTTTCAGATTGACAGAGTAATGGTGAGGAGACGTTGTGGGGTTGTATTTTTCAGTTGAATTACGTTAGGCACTTTCCTATAAATACAACATTGGGAAAACACCACGAACAGGCTTGCAACCAGACATTTCTTTCTATGGCACTGGTAACGAGCCGCATAACTCACGTTTGAGAGAGGAGTTGTTGAGGAATGAGGCAGCATATAGACGTTCATCTGGGCGAGCGAAGCTATCCCATTGTGATTGACTACGGTTGGCTTGAGAAATTCGACTCGGTGGCGAAGGAGTATATTCCATACGATCGGGTGCTGGTGATATCGGATCGGCAAGTCGGTGGGTTATATGGGGATGTGCTCGTAGAGAGTCTGCATCGAAGTGGATTTTTGGCGGAATTGTTAGTTATTGCTGATGGTGAAAGCAACAAGAACATGGCGACCATGAGTACGATTTACGACTTCCTCATCGAATATAATTATCCACGCCAGACCACAGTGATTGCCCTGGGTGGGGGTGTTGTGGGTGATGTAGCGGGGTTTGCCGCAGCTACGTACATGCGGGGAGTGCCTTATATTCAGGTGCCTACGTCGCTGCTGGCTATGGTGGATAGCAGTGTTGGGGGTAAGGTAGGAGTGAATCATCGGCTGGGCAAGAACCTCATCGGATCATTTTATCAGCCCAAATTAGTATTTATAGATTTAGCAGTACTCCAGACGCTCGCGCCAGAGGAGTTCCGTGCTGGGTTTGCTGAAGTGATTAAGTATGGAGTGATCTGGGATGCGAATTTCTTCAGATTTCTTTTAAACAATGTAAAGAAGATTTTTGCGCTTGATCAGCTCGCTTTAATGCGAGTGGTCCAGACCTCGTGCTCGATAAAGGCGCAGGTGGTGGAGGAGGATGAGAAAGAGGCGGGTATACGCGCCATTCTCAACTACGGCCATACGATCGGGCATGCTTTGGAGGCGCTGACAAATTACAATGTCTATCGCCATGGAGAGGCCATCTCTATCGGTATGCTTGCTTCGGCGAAGATAGCGGAGAAGATGAAGATACTGAGCGACGTTGACGTATCGCACCTGTGGCAGCTATTAGTGAAGGCGGGGTTGCCGTGCAC
>CAZVVA010000047.1:0-20923 GCA_964630455.1 uncultured Candidatus Sumerlaeota bacterium | reverse complement strand
GTCAGGATACTGCCATTAATCTCTTTCGCTATCTGAATAAGCTTGTGATCAACATCCTTTATATTCTCAAAGTCCTTTTCGTATATCTGCAGCTGCGCATTGGCCTTCTTGAGGCGTTCCAGATTTTCCAGTCCGCGCCGCCCTCGAGAACGCTTCTGGGGATCGCGCGAGTCGGCGATAAGCTGCAGCTCGTCCAGGACAAAATTTGGCACTATCAAAGGCCCACGCAGAAAATTGGTCTGATAAATATCAATAATGCGTCCGTCAATTATAACGTTTGTATCAAGAATGGATTCAGCTCCAGTGGGATTCGTGATAATAAATCTCAGGCGCGACAGCGTGAAGCGCTCCTCATGCTTAAGGGCAAGAACAATTCCGAAATAGCCGAACAAAAGGTTGCAAACGATACGCGCGTGCATCTGACTCATAATTCCTTCAGGAATAGTCGGATAGATAAGGAACGACACTGCAAGTCCGCAAAAGAGCCCTATCGCCGCCATGAGAATCTTTTTCGACGATATGATATTCGTACTGTATTCGAACAGCACAAAAATCAGAGATGAAATGAAGGCTATCATGGAGTATTCGATCGTGCGCTCCCTCGCAAGCCCAATCCAGCATCCGATAAGCGTAGCGATCAGAACAAAAAACACCCGCGCAAGAACAACGCTTTTACTCGTCTTCATGAGCACCTCGCCTCATCATGCTTTAAAAAAACAACGCATAGAGATTAGCAGTTCGCCCAAAGCAATATCAAGATAATTCTGTTCAGCACAATAGTTACATCCCCAAGCGAACGTAAACGTATAACTGACAGGCGCTTCAAAATCCTATGGTTGAGTAGTTGTAGGGGCGTTTAATTAAACGCCTCTACATGCTTTACCGTTATCTATACAAATCTCAACAACATTAGCGTGCCCCTCGGCCTAACGCCAACGCGTTAAGAATCCTTAAAAATGATCTTGCGGGCCCGATATGGCCCTATCTTATTAGGCTTTTATTAATGCCCATTCTGGGTGTTGTACCAAGCTAAATGAGTCTTGCCAGGGCCAAGCCATTCTATCCGATTCACCCTTGCACATACATGAACTTACATAAACACCAAGGTCTGAGCCTCTGGCAAATGACTGAGTCCTCTGCTGAAATGGCCATCATCCGTAAAAACGGACTGAGCCATAAGGCAGCAAGTACCCAATAATCCCCTATATTGACTAAAATATATCAATGTATGTCCTGAAATATCAATGGATTCATACATGAAGACGCATTGTGAATTTTGACCAGGCCAAAATTTTTGATTGACAAATACATGGCTTACGTAATAATAAGTCAACTTTCTTAACGCTTAACACGGATGATTTTTATTCGTGCTTTGTTTATGTTTTGTGGTTTTCGCACTTTATTGTGAGCAGCAGGACTATCTACCCCTAATGCCACCAGGAAATGGGGTGATTACTGAATGGGCGTTATTATTGTAGACGAGAATGAACCCATAGATAAAGTACTAAGGCGATTCAAAAAGGAGTGTCAGAAATCTGGCATTCCAATGGAATTGCGTCGCCGTGAGCATTACGAAAAACCTAGCGTTAAGCGTAAACGAAAAATTGAAGCTGCGAAGAGAAAAGCACGCCGACGTATGCTAAAGTTGAGAAGAAAATTGGAAGCTTTTTGAATTTATGCAGAAGTACGGCTATTAGTATAGCTCTACGACGGGTGAGAACCAGAGGTTCTCACTCGTTCTTTTTTCTGTATATAACATTGTTTAGCTGTTCCGCTTTCAGAGTAGGGCCGTATTTGAGCCAAACAGATCGGTCTTGCTTATGGCTTTTTTCGACTCGGCGGAGCATGCTGTTTGCCAAACAAACAACGCTGTCTTCCTTCATTGTCCCCGCATGACACAGCGCAGTCGCTCAATCATCCCAGCCGTACCAGACATTGCCAACCGGTAGTAAACGCTATTATTGTGAAGCAGCGGTTCGTCTGTAATATCCATTGAGGCATTCTCAACCGCATGATGCCACTCTTCTGTGCCAGGTATAGGTGAATATTCGGCGAGCTTAGGCGTAGCGCCTGTATTCAGGACAAGGCGCACCCCTTCCGTGATCTCCTCTTCGCTTTGACCTGGAAGGCCTATCATTAAATACACTCCGATATCCCTCCCCTGGAACCCAGCCGCACGCAAGACACGGACTGCATTGCGAAATGCCTCAAGCGAATGGCGTCTGTTCAGCAGAACCAGGCGCTCTGGATTTGCAGTCTCCAGACTGAGGCGCACGGTTTTGAAGCCCACCTGCAACATCTTCCTTGCTACGGACATGGTAATCATCTGGCATGCCAATCCGTTTGGACTATGAAATCTGGCGCACACATTGTGCTGAATCAGAAAATCGAGCAGGCGTTCAAAATGCTGGGGTGAATCCAGCAACAGGGCGTCGTCATAAAAAGCAAAGTCCGTTGTGCCGTATTGCTGGATGTGTACGCGAATCTCCTCGCCAACACGCTCAGGATCGCGTCGGCGGAAGCGTGGGCTGAGCAATGACGAAGCGCAGTAGGTACAGTGAAAAGGACATCCGCGCGAGGTGTAGATAGGAAGAGCAACCTGGCTGCCAAGCAGGTCAAATGCCGGCCATGGCAGACAGTCGAGATTGTCAGCATCAAGCGCAGGCAATGATTTCAATGGCCGGCTCAGTTTGCTTAGCAGCGACGGCAGCTGCCATTCGCCTTCCCCGGTAATTATGAAGTCCGCATCGCAGTGTACGCTTGCGTGATCCGGACACAGCGTGGGGTAAATACCGCCTAAAACGATCGGCACGCCGCCAAACAAAGCGCGGCAATGGCGGATGGCTTCTTGTACGCCCGGGTACCAGTAGGTCATACGAGATGTGATAAATATGGCTGTTGGCGGTTCCATCCGGCGCAAGCGCGAGATAAAAACCTCAACCGGCATCCCGTAGCGTTTGTATCTCCGATTCATCCAGCGCAGGACCGCTGGCTTTTCAACCTCTTCGCTATAATATCCTCCGCATCCAAATGACGTCGCCTTACCCTGTTTTTCCGTAATCTCGGGATCAAAGCGATCAGTGCAGTCAATCCAATCAACCTCGTACCCGGCACTTCGCAACAGGCTGGCAATATAGAGCAACCCTAGCGGCCTTGCCCACAGGTCAAATGCAGCAAAATCATAAATCCATGGATTAATAAGAAGAAACCGCTGTGTCATGATAACTGGCGATCTCGCGGAGAGAGCGTCCAATTGCGCTACTAACTTTTGCCTTGGAATATTCTCAGGCGTGTTGCCTTGAAGGCACCAAGCGACCGCACCAGGCCTGATGCCAGGCAGCGCTATTACAGCAGAAAATGAACCACTAGTTGCCCAGCAGCTTCTCGTATATCGCCTTGACTCGTTGTACCATAAGTCCGCTGTCAAACTCCTTTGTTGCTCGCTGACGTGCTCGTTCTCCCATCTCATGGCGCAACGTGTCGTTCTTAAGTAAAAACCGGATCGCGCCAACAAGATGATGTGGCGATGCTGGGGGTACCACAAGGCCAGTCACTTCGTGCTGATTCACAAAGGGCACGCCGGTATCCAGGCTTGTGCTGACTACAGGGAGCCCGCAGGCCATGGCTTCAATCTGACAAATTCCATACGCTTCGCTCCGCAGATGCGAGGGAAGGCAAAAAACATCTGCAGCGTAAAGGTGTTGAACGACTTCTTCATCGCTAAGTTCACCCAGAAACGTCACCTTATCTTCAATCCCAAAGCGCTTGCACATTGCCTCCAATGATTTCCGCTCCGGCCCTGTTCCGATGAGAAGCAGATGCGCATCAATCTCCTTCATTGCTTCCAGCAAAAAATGCAGACCCTTATAGTAGCGCAATTTGCCAATAAAAATCACAATTGCTCCTTGATAGCGGTTCTGAATCTCTCGAGCTGCAGCCTCGCGCTCAGGGGTTTTTGCATAAAACCCGATTGGAATCCCAAGCGGCACCACATGGCATTTTTCTGCAACTCCAGACAGATACGGCGAGCTGCGAATGTAATTCGGAGAAGTTGGCAGGATCGCATCAGTCTGGCGCAGAAATCTTCTTAATATTGGTCCATAGAAGCACATGGCCCACCACTGGCGCACTACATCGCTATGGTAGGTAACCACGACCTTTCCTCTGGGTGACGCAAGAAAGTAGGCAACGTCGCCCGTAGGATTAGGACAGTGAAAATGCAGGATATCGGCATCGTAGCGCCGCAACATGAAGGGGAAGCGCGGAGAAAGAGGCGCCGAGGCAAAACGCCCCAGGCTACCTACTTTTATTACCTCAATACCCCCGGGGTGTTCAATTTCCGTTTTCAGGCTGCGATTGGTGACCAGCACACGGACGTCATATTCATCGCATACGCCCTTTGCCAGCAGGGACACAGTCTTCTCGATGCCGCCATAAACCGGCGGATAGTAGTCTTTATAGATATGCAGTACACTTCGTCGCATGCGCCCTGATATCCCGCACTTCTCGTAGTTTCGTGTGCTGCGCCGCGATGTTTGCCATCATAATGCAGACGGCCTGCTGAGCTTCGGCTCGATATAGCGCGACATCTCTTCCAGCCGCTGCTCCCAGGTGTTTGCTCGTGCAAGCGCCATGCGTCGCTGCCGCCCAGCCTCGCTGCTCTCTCCACTAAGGCTCTCAGATATGGCTTGGAGAAACGTCTCTGGCGATGAGGTCATAGGAATGGTTTCTGCAAAGGCCCGTAGCGCTGGAAGAGAGGTTGACACCACAGGCTTGCCCGTTGCAAGAAATTCAAAAAATTTTAAGGGAAAAACGGTTTCCATTCCCCGGTCTATGAGATACGGCAAAATAAGCACGTCAGCAGCCTTCAAGTAGGAAGGCAGAACCTCATAGCGAACGTGTCCTACGAAATGGAGATTTGGCAGGGTGCGGAAAAGCCGAAGTGTCTCAGCTGGCATGCCTTCCCACTGGGGGCCTATCAAGACCACACTCCAGTCTGGTCGCGTGCGGCAGATAAAGCCAATCAGATCGAAATCAACCTTGTGGGGCGTGAGATTGCCGGCGAAAACAATCCGCGGTTCAGGGAATTCCAGCATACGCGGTGCAATGGGGCACGACTCCTCCGCCGCCTGGTGAAAATGTGAGTAGTCGGCTACATTCGGCTGGTAGTACGTTGATGGATTGCCTGTTTTGCAATGCGCAAAGAGAGCTGGCGAGGTAGCAAGCACGAGGTCAGCCTTTTCGAGCAAAAGCCTCTCCGCCTCTCGGAGTGCAACTGTCTGGGCTCCTGGGACGATGCTCAGATCATCTACACAATGATAAATTAGAAGAGACCTTGGGATGTGTTCAATGAAGTAAATCGCATAGGGGTTGTAAACCCAGAGAATTGGATTGTCGAATCCTAGCTTTCTCATGCACCTGCGTAGCTTGCCCGTAAAAAGCCCGTGGCTTATCCTCATCGCCGCTTGACTGGAGAACCAGGGAATGACGAGTGGTGAGATCACCCAGATTCGCGTGGCGACCCTTCTTAAACCCCTCAGGCCGCCAACCAGGCGATAGATCAGGCGTCGCACGTCCGCAGGATGGGCGGTTGGAAGGCGCGTACCAAGCGTCTCAACATAGAGAACGCGGTTTCCCTCCGCCAGGCGCTTCATCAAGTGGTGTTTATTGGTGGGAAGCGGAGTATTCCAGTCGGCGGTGGAAAAGCACACTATATCACAATTGGAAAGCATGGGTCTTACGCATACGATGCGCCCACGAATGCAATGCTCACATGTCTATTGCTGTGTGGGTGCATCCGGTATTGGTTCTTCCACCCACCGCTTGGTTGAAAAGCTTCTGGCAATGATGATTCCGCCTATGAGTGTCACAACCAGTAAAACCATCCCCCGTGGCGCCGAGCCAAGCACCAGCTCACCGATGCCTATTAGCGCAGCATAAATAGAAATAATGGCCACGATACAGAGCAACGCGTTACGCTTATTGATCAAACAGTCGGCTTTGACATCAGGGACCTTTTCTGCAATTACTCTCCACCCCGGACCGCCGGGCTTAACCTTGCGATAAAATTTCTTAAGCGTCTCTTCATCTGTCGGTTTGGTAAGAAACGTCACGATCATCGCCACGCCTAGTGATAACGGCACTGAGAAGACCAAGTTTACGGGAACTGGCAAATTTAAATCGAATACTTTCACTGATAAGGCGAACAACATGAGCGTGGATATACAGGACACCTCTGTCCAGGCATTGATGCGCCACCAGTACCAGCGCAGCAGGTAGATCAGGCCAATTCCACTATTCAAGGCCGCCAGGAAGAACCACATTTTGAAAATACTTGTTGATAACAGGGTGAAAGTGATGCCCACAAAGGCGACAAACACCGTGGCCACCATGGATGCCCTGACGTAATGCCGCTCGCTTCGGTCTTTGGCAATAAATGGCCGATACATGTCATTTACCAAGTAGGAAGCCGCCAGATTCACCTGCGTGCTAATTGTGGACATATACGCAGCGAGAAACGAGGCGAGGAGTATGCCGAGCAATCCCGCAGGTAGCACTGCCAGCATCACCTTGATATAACCCAGCTCAGCGTCCATACCCGGTTCCCATGGAAAGAGCACTGCTGCCACGATTCCCACAACGATCCACGGCCACATGCGCAAACAGTAATGTGCTATCCCGTACCAGAGGTAGCCGAGTGCTGCGTGCCGCTCGTTCTTTGCAGCCAGCATCCGTTGTGCCAGGTAACTGCCGCCATCAGTAAAGCCCACAGACCACCAGTACATCCCAATAAACAAAAGAAAATAGGAAAACGGAACGAAGCCTGGAATCGTAATTCCGGGTTTCGGTATGAGCGTCACCATGGCATCGGCTCGCTCGGGTGTATAAATCGTATTCAACTTCGCCATAACCTCACTCATACCTCCAGCATGATTTACCGCAAGGATCGCCAGCACGATACTCCCCCCCATGGCAATCGTGAACTGAAATAAGTCCGTAACCATAACGCCCCAGAGCCCCGAGATTGCCGTATAGCCAACGCAGATGATGAACAAAATAAAAAGAATCTTAAATTCCTCTATCTCAACTACAGTTGTATTGCCGGCAGTCTTCGTTAATATCCAGTATAGGGCCGAATCAATCGGCCCGAAAGAAGGAAGCTTAGGAATGGCGGTACCAATAACCTTAACCATAGCACGGTTTACCCATCCCATAACAATGCAGCCGTAAGGCAGAGCAAAGTACACGGCCTTGAAACCGCGCAGAAAATTCGCTGATTTCCCTGAGTAGCGCAGGTAAACATACTCCATATCGGTGATTAGAGCAGCACGACGCCATAGCCTGGCAAAGAAGAACACGCCAACCATGGTAATGCTGGCCTGGCACCACCAGAACCAGTTCTGCGATATGCCTTTCTCCACCACCCACCCACTAATTGCCAGCGGCGTGTCAGCCGCAAAGGTTGTTGCTACCATAGATGTGCCCAGAAGCCACCAGGGCACACCTCCGCCGGAGGTAAAGTAATCGCGCGTGCTCTTCCGTGCACGTTTTGAAAAGTAAATACCAATGCTGATGGAGAGTGCAATGAAGCCCCCGATAATCAACCAATCCACAACAGCAATGTGATGTACTTGCCCTGCTACTTCGTCAATGTTCATTGCTAGGTTTCTCCTCCCTTGAGACGGTAAAGTATTCTAAAGCATCCGTATTGTTCCTGTCATTGCAACATCCCGATCACATTTTCTTGCATAAACCCTATCCCTTCCCCGGTACATTTCCCCGCATTGCTGATAACGCCTATCTTCCAGGCCTCACAGAATGCTCGTCCTGCAGGTTATTTAAAATGTGCATCTTTGCGCCGACAACTGGCTCTTCCTTGGGCAGAAGAACGTTAACACCAGGCACGAGTTTCCCAATCTGGCTCCGAAAGAGATCAAGATACGACTGACTCTTACGCAAACTACTTCCACCGACTACAATTTCAAAACTACGATCATCCGGGGCAAAAAGTTTGCGTCTGACCGCATCAGCAGTGAGCGCCAGCTCGTAACTTTCCTCATCGAGAATCTCTTTGGCCACCTTATCGCCCTGCTCAAAGGCTTGAAACACCAGAGGTGAAAGTCCCCCAATGGTGGCCTTGTCGCCGTCAATTTCCTTTACCCATCCGATCAAATCTTCAGGCTTATTCAGCTTGAGCGCTTTCAGGATAAGCTCTTTCAAGTGAGTTTCAGCACTACGTCCATCGTGCGCCCGGCAAATGGCCCGCAAAGATTTTAATCCAATAGCATATCCGCTTCCTTCATCGCCAAGAATGTGACCCCAACCACCCGCTCGTACATCGTCTTCCTGCTTATTGATCCCGTAAGCAATTGACCCGGTTCCGGCAATGACGATAATCCCGTAAGGTTTCAAACATCCGCCCATCAGGGCGATGACCGAATCATTCATGGCTAGTATCTTTGCTGAAGGAAGAAACTTGGCAACGATGTTAGAAATCAGCACCTTATCTGCCGGCCGATCAATTCCCGCCAATCCAAGACAGATGCCGGCAACCTGATGTCGCTCGATTCCCGCAGCGGAAGTCAATTGCGATATCAGAGACGAGAGGTTTTTCTTGACGACGTTCAGGGGCATGGCGTGAGCATTCGAGGCCCCTGCTTTGGCATTGGCCAGTACTCCACCCGCTTCATCGGCCAGAAGCCCAACCGTCCTCGTACCTCCTCCGTCAACCCCAATCACATACTTCACGGTCGTACATTCCTTTAATCCTTCGATATTGCAACACTCCATAATGGAGCACATTGGAATTGTAAAGAAGTTTTTTGAGATTAATTCCCTTCTTATAGCAGTGCCACGCCCGGCTCGCCCACGCATCGTGGCAATCTTTCATGCCCGCCGAAAATAAAGTAGTTCCCCTTCTGTGACCTGGGGCTTAACAAGCGAAATCACCCTTTGATTCCTTCACCTGCATCAGCATGTCTCATGGAGCTCCAAGAAGAAGGCCAGTGCTACATTCGTTTCTAAAATAATTAGGTTAACACCGAAATTAGAGAGATTGGTCTCGGTTCGCCACCAGGGAAAACTCTCCCTTTACAGCAATAGGTACTGGACACAGAAAGGCATCGATAAAAGCCTCATTATAGTCATTATCCCTGACAAGTACATAGACAATTCCGGGTAACTTAGCATAGAGCGCCAGAACGTCGTTATCCCTAACGCTTATCACGCGATTGCGAAGGTAGAACACGACACTTGGCTTCACGCTTCCTTTGTAGCGAATAATTAGAGCATCTGGATTGATCTTCGGACGTGCCTCTTCACATAGGCTTTTTAGCGACCGTTTGTCGCTTAGATAAGAATCAATGGCTGGCATCGCACCGAGCTGCAGCATGATCATCCCGGTAACCAACCCCCCAAAAGCTGCTAACCATTTACCATGGCGGCTTAACCAGAGCCCAACAAGGGCGCATATAAATCCCAGTGCACCTGCTGCCAGCAGACCAGCCGTGTTAATATGATACTCACTTCCGTAATAATGGGTCAACGCTATGTAAACCGCAACAATGGCGCAACAGAAAAGCGCACAAGCTACCTGCAGGGATTTCACCCGTTTCATCTGGCGCCAGTTGAGAATTTCGCGGTCCATCCATTGCCCTACGAATAGAGCCAGGCCAGGAAAAGCAGGAAGGATATATGTTGCCAGCTTGGATTGGCAAATCGTAAAGAAGAGCACTGGCAGGACGCCCCAGAGCCAGAGCATAAGCTCCCGAGGCCGCTTCTCAACCGCCTCCTTCCTTCCCTTCTTCAAATACTCCCAGCTGGCAAATACAAAAAGCACAATCCACGGGAAGAATACGGGGATGATTAAATAAAAGTAATAAAACAAGAACTTACTGCGCGCATACCTTTCCGTAAAAAAACGGCTTATGGTCTGCTCGTAGAAATAGTACCACAAGAGGCCTTCATGCCTGGCCGTCAGCAGAAGAAACCAGGGCAGCGTCACTATCAAGAATGCACAAATGCCCCACCCGATGCGCAAATTCCTGAGCTGTCCCAGCTCCCTACGCATTCCCAGGAACACAAGTATGATAAGAAACACAAGGACGATACCAACCGGCCCTTTCGTCAGCATCGCTAAGCCTAGGGCAATGAAAAATGGAAGCGCAAAGGTGCGCTGCTTATGGAAATACACCAGGCTGAAGCAACAAAGCGCGAGCAAAATAAAAACCGAAAGAGCCATATCAGTCACAGTCAACCGACCCACGGCAAAATAGAGCGGACTGGTGGCTAGAATTATCGCCGATAAGAGTCCTGCGCGGGAACTAAACAGAACTGCCCCGAGAAGATAGGTCAGTACCACACCAACTACGGCAAAGAGCGCCGGGAACAGCCGTGCAGCGAATTCCGTCACGCCCACCAGCTTATAGGCTGTCATCAGGAACCAATAAAAAAGAATCGGCTTGTCCAGCCGATTCTCATAGTTGAACTTGGGCGTGATCCACTCGTCCATCTCCAGCATTTCCCGTGCGCTCTCAGCATACCGTGCCTCATCTGGATCTGCAAGGGCCCTTCGTCCCAGCTGATGAAAGAACAAGACCAAGGTCAGGCTCAGTACAATGGCTAAATGTAAAACAACGACTTTGTGCGACTGATGCATATTAGGCCCCACTGCAGCAAGGGTTTCGCCCTTTATCGGCGCAATATCTTCAGCTACGTGCTCTGAATCATTGCTGTCGCATCCTAGCGAGTCCTTATTGCCTCACTTATGCTGTTCGGATATCTCAAGGTTGCCAAGAATGCAATAAAAAATGCCCACAAGCGCTGCAGTGCTTCCAACCCAATCCCTCAATAGAAAGTCGTATAGGCGTATCGCAACGCTCCCCTACTCAAGAAGTAATGCTGATCCTTATGAGATCTCCATCTTTCTCAATTCGCCTGAACAGCCTGGGGCTCCGCCAATCACCAACTTTTTTGCTTGCTTTTGAAGTAAATTTGTAATAATCAGCAGAAAAATGAACACTTAGAATCTCGTTTCTAATACCTATCCTTTGCGGCCAATGAAATTATCTGTCATCATTCCTGTCTACAATGAGTTTCTTACCCTGAAGGAAATCATCCAGCGCGTTCGAGCTGTTGATATTCCCAAGGAAATCATTCTCGTAGACGATGCTTCAACTGATGGGACACGGAATCTCTTTCCAGAGTTGGCTTCCCACGTTGATCGCATCGTCTTGCATGAGAAGAATCAGGGTAAAGGGGCTGCCATCCGCACCGCCCTCCAGCACATCACAGGCGACTACGTCGTGATTCAGGACGCTGACCTGGAGTACGATCCTCAAGAGTACCATAAATTACTCGAGCCATTGCTGCAAGACAGGGCAGATGTGGTATACGGCTCGCGCTTTCTCTCGGGCGAGGCACGTCGTGTACTTTACTTCTGGCACAGCGTTGGCAACAGGTTTCTCACCCTCGTCTCTAACATGCTTACCAACTTGAATCTCACTGATATGGAAACGTGCTATAAGATGTTTCGCAGTGATATTCTGGAAGGCATTAAGATCGAGCAGGATCGCTTCGGCTTTGAGCCTGAGATAACAGGCAAACTGGCCAAGCGAAATGTGCGGTTCTACGAAGTTGGTATTACCTATCATGGCCGCAGCTATGAAGAGGGAAAGAAAATTGGGTGGAAAGATGGCCTGCATGCGTTCTATTGCATTCTTAAATATTCACGCGGCCGCTACCGCGAAATCGGCAAGGCCACCCTTCACATACTCGCAGAATTTGAACACTATAATAAATGGCTCTTTAAACAGTTGCACTCCTATCTTGGCAAACGTATTCTTGAAATCGGCTCCGGCATTGGTAATATCTCGAAATATCTCACCAACCATGACCTCTTGATTCTTTCAGACATCAATAAACATTACCTTGATATCCTGCAGAAACGATTCGGCAACCATCACAATATTGATGTTCAGTATTACGACATGACCCAGGATGGCTCGGTCTTCGCCAGAAAGGAAATTGACACCATCATTTGTCTGAACAGTCTGGAGCACATCGAGAAGGATCATGAGGTGATCGAGAATTTTTCCCGTATCCTCATCCCCTCAGGCCGGCTAATTTTGCTCGTGCCTGCACATCCTTTCTTGTTTAATCAAATTGACAGGTATCTCGGCCACTACCGCCGATACTCCTCAAAGGAGCTCTGTGCCAGACTCCAACAAAAAGGGTTTCGCCTTGAACATGTGCAGTATCTGAATCGCCTTGGGGCAATCGGCTGGTTCGTTTCGGGGAACATATTTCGTGCCAAAGCAATTTCATGCCGACATATTTCAATTCACAAGTTTTTAATGCCCTTCATGAAACTGCTGGATTGTATGCGCTTTTTGCCCTTTGGTCTGTCGCTGCTCGTGGTTGCACAGAAACCAGGTCAACCGCCTGATGAGTCATAGGGCTGTGGCGAAATTCTCAGACTATTCTTATAGGAATATTTTGCAGCAATTAGCGAAATAGCCTTGCGCCAGGAATAATCCAGCTGGCATATTCAATCTAAATCAGTGTACTCCTCTCAAAGGAGGACTTACATGAGATTGGCTTTTCCTGCAATGCCCGGGCTTGAAATTCAGCGGCTCGCACCTCCAATAAATACAGCCATGCTGCATCTTGGTGGCATTCTGTTTTTTGCTATGCTCATGGCCCTGGGCGCATTCGTTCGGGTTCCTCTCCCATGGACACCCGTACCAGTGACGCTGCAAACATTCTTCGTTCTGCTTTCCGGCGCAGCTCTTGGCGGGCTAGCAGGGGGCACTGCTCAACTTGTCTATCTCGGTATAGGGCTGGCCGGGCTTCCACTTTTTGCCGGCGCAGCTGGAGGAATGGATGTGCTAAGGGGAGCAACGGCTGGCTATCTCCTGGCCTTTCCTCTCGCGGCAGGGGTGGTTGGTATGATAGTCAAAGATCGGGGCATCTCGATTGCGCGGCTTCTCGCAGCCATGATCATTGGCAACCTGCTGATCCTCAGCCTCGGCACGCTACACCTAGCGCTGTTCTTGAACTATAACCTGGGCCATGCCTTTCAGCTGGGTTTCCTTCCTTTTCTCGGCGGCGACGCCGCTAAGATTGTCGCTGCCGTAAGCTGCACCTGCTGGCTGCGCCGCCTAAAATCATAGGCTTCCTCACCTTTTTATCGAGGCTCAGCGAGCATAATATTTTTTCTGGCACCATAAGAATCGCATCTGGAATCATGCAGCTCGCACGGGTACCCACCCTGTGGCAAAAATGTCACTGATTTCTGGGGTGTTCACGGGGCTCTACTCTCTCCTCCACATAACCGTGTTGTCCTCGACCCTCTCCTCTCCCAAGTTCTTGCACTTCCAGTTTAATAATCAAAGGGAAAATTAGCAGAATTAAACAGGCGATTATAAATACGGAGGCAATTATTTTTCGTGCTATATGACTCCCTATTAAACATCTGTACAAATTTAATATCATTTTCCAGTGGAGGACTATGTGAAGCACTAACAGGCCCAGTAAGGTCAATCCAAGAATAAGGTGAATAGTTCCCCATTCATGCCGGTCCATTCCAAATAAATAAAGCTCTACATTTCTCCCGTATTTAACCCATCTCTCTTTACCGGGTATTAAAAGAAATTTCATGAAAAATCCTATTCCAGCTATCGCCATCATGAATAGGAACATCAGAGCATCTATGACAAAATTTGTTTTAGATTTATTAAACATTATTCTCTCCCTTTTTTAGTTTTACCAATTTACAGCCGCATTATTGCACGTATTCTGCAAAATTATTTAACCGCACTGCTGCGCGATACAAGTAATCTGAAGTGCTAACTTGGAACGAGGCACTGGTAGAGGGTCCTTACTTTTCCTTTAGAATGCGTTCTGCATACTTTACGCCCTGGATCGCATTGACCCTAAAAACGCAATTGCATACATTATAAGGGCAATAAAGTATAATGAACGAAATCCAAAATACATGGAATTGTACTCAAGAAATCCCCCTAGCATTGCCCCCAATAGATTTGAAGAAAGAGCTACTGCTACAGAAGCAGACTTTCTCAGTTCCGCGGAAAAAGCAAATCCCGAAAAGAAGAGAGGAAGTGTAAGCACTATAGTCATAATTGCCCGACTCATCCAGGGTGTAAAGCCGCTCAGATTAGCAGAAACCAGATACAAACCAGCAATCAAAGAACCACACAAGAGTGGGTATGTCACCAAGGGATGAGGATTGCCTATTCTAATCACCAGTAAATTGGCTAAAAATGCCATAATGAGAATAGCGGCGATTACTGCGCTCACCACAATCCATGTGCTGCCAAAAACAAGTGCAAGCTCCGTGATCCCTTTTGTTTCTACCATCATAAATCCGGCTCCTAAAAAGAAGCACGGAACTGAAAAACCACTTCCTGATCCAGGCACAAGTTCACGAACGTACACGAGCGAAACAACAAGCAACAGGGCGATCATCGTCACATAGGAAACAGGGTATTTTCTCACCGGCATATAGAAGAAAGGCCAATCATCTGTAGACATATCCGCTCGTATGCTCTTATCAGCAAACTTTGCTGTAACTTCTTCAAGTCCAGACACTGGCGTCTGATTCAAAAACTCCCTAGCCTTTCCCTCGCCGTTTAAAAAAGCATACCCCACATCATAGCCAGTCCGATAAACAACGGGAGCTTGGCCATCGAATGCCTCTTGGAGCATCAAGAAGAGCTTCCGCCCTAACTCAGGTCGCACAAGGCAGAATGTTAAGCATATGATACCATCCTCTTTCAGCTTCGTCCGTGCCTCGCGGAATGCCTCAACTGTATAAACAAAACTATCCAGCCGTACACCTGACATTCCCGATAGTAGCGCACTAGAATCCAGCAGACCGTAGACAATGAGATCATATTGCTTGTCGGTATGTCGAATATATGCTCGCGCATCGTTTACAATCGCATTTACATTAGGGGCTTGATAAGGAGATTCAGGATGCAAGCGTTTTCCGAATTCAAGAATTGCAGGGTCAATCTCTACCGCATCGACTTCACCAGCGCCATGCCGTATTGCAGCAGCCACATCGTTGCCCGTACCACTGCCGACTATGAGTACATGCTCTGGTTCTTGCTTAAAATAATAAGGTAATGCAAAGTGCTTATGCCAATCCTTCGGGAGTTCTGTGTGCTCGATACTTTCCCTGCTCGTATCTAAAATTCTCTGAGAATAAATATTGTTGATGCGCAATTCAAGATAGGACTTTTTGCCAACTATCAAATTGATAATTTGATACGGTGAATAGACCTCACCTTGGTTTAGTGAAAATGATATACCGAGAAAGGCAAGCAAAAGAACTGATGCCACAACCGACGGAAGGAGACTGGGGATATTTCTGTGAAGAAATGCAATTAACCCTAAAACAGCTAAGAGAATCCATATCGAAGGGGGTGCCCATGCAAATGAGATAAGAGAGAAAAGAAGGATGCCCATAAGGCTCCCCGCCAAGTTCCAGCTATATGAAATCAGCTTTTCCCGTCGCATCATTAAGCGTGAAGCCAGGTGTCCGAGCGGAATAAAGCACAGCGCATTTAAGGCAAAAATCATAATCAGAAAACCGTAAACGGTTATGATATGGCAGATCATGTAACGTTGGCCTAACCCAAATGCAAATTGCTCGGGAATTGGGTTTTGTAGAGCATGGGCTATCCCGCCAAATCGCAAGATCCCCATGAACATAATTTGAAGCGCCAGGAGAGGCAAAACTAGTGGTGTAGTCAGCGGACGTCTGGATCCCATTGCATACCCAATGCCCAGACCAAGGAAGCACGATAATAGACTGACGTTTTTGAAATAGGCAAACAATTGAAAGTAGGAAGCATGCAAGCGAATTATCATCAATTCTATGTACAGACCAAGACCGGCAGCCAGGGCAATCCAGAGACCTATACGCAAATCGGGGATTGCGTCTATTGCATCGGTGTGGTTCTCCAAGTGCTTGCTGACTACTGGCCACCATTTATTGCGCTTGAACCAAAGGATTCCAAGAAGCATTACGAGAAGGAGAGGAGATAAAAGCGCGATTATGACTTGCCACGGCGAGACGGAGATCGTTATAGCGGAAGAGCTTTCAACTGCCTGTTTATAGGACCACACGGCACCGTAGCAGAAAAGTGTCGCCCCTACGAGAATGACTGCAACAATTACCCAGGGAATAGGCTGTCCACCCTCTTCCCTGCTCCTATCTCTTGTCATAAGGAATCCCCTTAGCTCGCTCTTGAGCCATTGCAATAAACACTACAATAACACATGATCATTTCAAAACCGAATCTGCTCGGCTATTTTTCTATAAATTAGATTCAAGACTTACACTGTGAAGTCCCCTATATAGTTCGAAGAACACAAGCGAGACAACGAAGAAATTATTGAACAAATTGCAGGAGAAACTCAGAGATTTTGTTGGAAGAAGCAACAATTGGTTTGAACAGCCGAAAGGTTTCCTACGGTTCTTTGAATAAATCACATTACATAATGTGAGAGCGAAATTTAGAACTGCAAAAAAGAATTTTTATGAAGGATTGGTTCGATTTTTAGTTTAAAGAACCACGAATTGCTTTTTCCGTGAAAGAAAGCTTTCAACTTATTCCGGGCCACCCCACGATGTACTAACTGGCGGAGAGAGAGGGATTCGAACCCCCGGTGCGAGTTTCAGCCCACACACTCCGTTTCGAGCGGAGCGCCATCAACCAACTCGGCCATCTCTCCGCACTACTGGCCTACGAGGAAATATACAGGTGCTCTTTCGCATAACGTTGCCGTTGTTTTGCCCAATGCGAGTCAAGAATCTATTTTCTTGCGCAAAAAGACAGCTTCACTATATCTCAGCTACCCGTACTGTCGTCAACCCCATTTCACTGCTCTTCTGGGTTCTTTTCCTTAGGCTACCGCTTTTCGCGGAAATAGCGCCGAAGCAGCTGTGCACATGTCTTTTCCATCACGCCGCCGCTCACCTGAATCGTATGATTAAACTCCGGCAAATTGTGCAGCGAACACACGCTTTCAATTGCCCCCCACCTGGAATTCCGCGCCCCATAAACTAGCCGTGCTATGCGCGCCTGTAGCATAGCCCCAGCGCACATGGGACACGGCTCCAGCGTTACGTACAGCTCGCAGTCCTCCAGGCGCCAATTGCCGACCGCACGCGCTGCCTGGCGCAGTGCCAGCAGCTCGGCATGGGCCGTTGGATCCGCGCTTGCTTCTTTTTCGTCATGAGCCGCCGCGAGAATCTCCTCGCCACGCACAACTACGGCCCCTACAGGCACTTCATCGCACTCGAAAGCCTGTCGAGCCTTATCCAGCGCATATTCCATGTAGCGCTCGTCGCGATCCTGAGTCATAAATGTATATAACCGGCCTGAATAGGAGCTACACAGCTCCACCGCTTGTGTGTCCGATTAGGTATGTCTCCTTCGCAGGTCTGAGGCAGGGAGTTTACTGCTTTTGCATGTCACAAAGCGTTCCCAAGAGCAATACTTTCCAGACTGTTCGGCTCATGTTCAATCATTCTTTCTTTTATGGCATTATGAATCGGTCTAGCTCACAGCCACACTATAGATAACCAATCCCAGTTGGGTCAAGTTTTGCCTTAGATGTTCTTCAAGAGATAGTCGTCGTGCCGCCGGATATAAGACCTTGGCGTTGCTATTTTGGCAAAAAGTGCGGACGATTTGCTAACTTTTCTGAACAGAAGAGGAAAAGCTGGCTAGCTGTACGGCGCCCAGCATCGGTGTGGCAGCTATTTTTCGCCTTTAACCACCTTGTCAACCAATGACGACTGGATTTTCAACCGTACTCCTGATGAGGTGTCAATAATAGTTTCCCCATCAATCTCCTCAACCACACGCCCCTTAAACGAATTGCCATTTGTTAGATAGATTGTATCCCAGGCTGGCACAGGAGGTAACTCAAAGGTGACGACAGGCGCGGGCGTTGGTGTAGGCGACGGGGTGATTTCAGGCTCAGGTGCAGGGCCAGTCACCATTGCTGGAGCCACCGGTGTTGCCACCACGGTTGGTGTTGTTGGCGCCACCTCGGTCAAAGGTATCAGAGGAGTTTCAGCGGGTTCAGGAACCACCTCAAAGGGCAATGGTGAAACAGATGGAGCAGGAGTTGGCGCTAGCACGGTCGGCGAGGTTTCCACAGACACACTGAGCAACTCGACCAATGTCGGAGTGGTGTATTGTTCAAGCGAAATCGTTGGCGGCTCATAGGGAGGAATTCCCGACGTAGGGATACCGGCATATGAGTCTGAAAAGACAGTTGCTTTCACGCTCTGAAAAAACACTGTGGGGTTCTCCTTTGTTGGGTTGCGGTAGTTAAAAAGCACGAGCCCATCAGCGCCATGCACGGAGGCTATTCGCATTTGAGGCAAAATTGCATCGGCAAAATTCAGGAAACCAGCAATCCCCATCAGTATTCTTGCTTTACCCTTATTCTGCAGCGCAAAGTCCGTCCAGCTGACGAATACTGTCCCGCGTGGCTGCCCGCGCCAGAAATTCTTCAAACAAATATTATCCACAATCCCTGCCTCGCCCCACTCCACCCAGTTTTGTAGACCTCGATAAAAAGCACCGGAGCTCAAGAATTCCTCTGCGGACTCAGGGGGATCGCCTGAGACATCCACGGCTACCGTCAAATCCACGCCTGGCTTCACGCTACGCAACGTTGAAAAAAGCCGTTGTACAAGTTGTGTCACCTGCTCCTGCCGCCATTGGCACCATTGCGGGTCTTCGGGCAAAGGCTTTCCCTCACGCTGGAATTGTCGGTTGAATCGCTCAACCGCCTGCGGATTGTATCCCCACTCTCGTCCACTCTCGGGATAGCAAATTTCATCCAGACAAACCCCATCAATGTCGTAATTTTGTACAACTTCCATAACCAACCTGACAATATAGTCTTGCACTTCAGGCAATCCCGGATCCAGATAGTACGTCTTGTCGCTAGTCAGCTTCTTGCCCTGGTAGTTCTCAGTGATCCACTCGGGATGAGTGTGAATAATGTTACCCGGGGGTGGTATTGGTTTGGCCCAGCTCTCGTACACCCTGAATACAGAGAATACAGGATGAATCATCAGGAGTTTTTCAGTGGCCGAGGCAGTGTGCGCCTGCGCAACGAGGTCGCTGAGCGGATCGAGGTAACCCATGTCAATCCGATCTGCCCTTGAGACGATACGCGAGCGATAAAATGCCGCACCGTCCGCATACACCTGCGGAAATAACGCGTTGAAATTATACTGGCGAAGGGTCTGTATTAATGCGGAGCTTTCTTCAGGGATGGTGAAATTTCTCCCTCGCGCTTCCGCCCACATGCCGTAGACTGCATCGTATTCCACGGGCCCGTTGATCTGAGCCTGAGCACTGAGCGACATGCTGGTCACCACCAGGCAAAACGTAAGATACGAAATGTATTTGCCCGACATGAGGCGTAATAGGTCCATAGTTTTTTCATCCTCTCCTAGGATACGGCACGTCAACCGGTGCAATCATTGCAGTGTTGCTCATAGTGGGTGCCATTAACTGCTGAATAGATGAACTCCGAGTATGAACTAAAACTTTGCCGAAGGAACTGGCATTTGTACTTCAAAAATTGCATTTTCAATGAACCCGATTTTCTGGCTACAATTAGAATTATTAGGCCGTGAAGGTCAAGTTAAAAGATGCACAACTGTGCAATTTCCGTCTGCGAGAAATTGAGGCACGACCTTGTTTATTCGGACTTGTCCGACAAGTCGGTAACCCAGATGCACCTCAGGCGGATAAATGCATCCGCTTCATCCGTATTGAAATCCTTGAGCCAATTACCTCGCATTCGATATGCGACTAAGCCTGAAGGCTTGGTTCTTTACCTAAAAATGTCTGGACAAAGGGGGAAGATACTTTCCATAGTATAGGCACTTAATGCGTCACAGGAGCCTGATTAGTATGGCAATCAAATTCGACTTCACGAATGCCATGAACTCAGCCATTGGTGAGCCACACGGCATCAATCCGCGTGCAATTGAAGCACTGCAATCCCGCGCTCAAGCTATCCATAAGAGCCTTCAGACTCAACGCAAATCAGGCACACTTGGGTTCTACCATCTGCCGTATGATGATTGTCTGGTTCGGGCTGTGCGGGCGCTGGTACCTACTGTGCGGAAAACATGCGAGAATTTCGTGGTCCTGGGTATCGGCGGCTCTGCCCTCGGTGCACAATGCCTCTGCCGTGCTCTGACACATCCCTATCACAACCTTCTGCCAAGAAAGATGCGAAAGAACACTCCGCGCATCTTCTTCCTGGATAATGTAGACCCCGAACAGGTCTCTGGCCTTCTCGACACCATGAATCTCAAGCGAACGGTGTTCAACGTCGTGACGAAATCCGGGACAACGGTAGAGACCATGGCCACGTTCTTTTTGTTTTACAACCGCCTGAAACGTGCTGTTGGGGCCTCGCGAGTTGACAGGCATCTTATCATCACCACTGATCCGCACAAGGGAGAGCTCCAAAGGATTGCTCGTGCACATCGCCTTCGTACCCTTCCGATTCCTGCTAATGTGGGGGGCCGATTTTCAGTGTTCAGCGCTGTTGGGCTTCTTCCCGCTGCGGTAGTGGGGATTAACATTCGTGCACTCCTGCAAGGGGCCCAAGCAATGGATAAGCGCTGCCGCTCTACCCGGCTCTTGAAAAACCCCGCATATCTAAACGCTGCGATTCACTACATTGCAGACACTGAGAAGGGAAAAACCATTTCGGTGATGATGCCCTATAGCTATGCACTTACCGTTGTGGCAGATTGGTATTGTCAGATTTGGGCCGAGAGCCTGGGTAAGCGCTTGAATCTGGACGGACGACGCGTGGAAGTTGGCCAAACGCCCATTAAAGC
>CAZVVA010000046.1:0-20929 GCA_964630455.1 uncultured Candidatus Sumerlaeota bacterium | reverse complement strand
GCGGAGTCTGTGAAAGTAGGTGAGCGAGAAGAGATGGTAGACTACGTCAAACCGTGGTTCGATGTCGAGAAGCAGGTAATCAACAGCAGTTACATCGCTCAGGAAATTGAAGCCCAGGCGTGGCTCATCGCGCAGGAACTTGCAGATGCTAACTACTTTTTCGCGCTTGATGCGAGCTGTTACCTCGTCGCGGAATTCGCTGATCTCGAGGATCGCATCGGTAAATCGCGCACGGAGCAGGTTTTCAATGAGTGTTTTCAATTCTGACATATATCTTACGTTCGCGCTCCTAGCTCGTAGGGACAGACAATAATCTGTCCCTACCTACATGTTCAGGCCAGTCTAAAATACCCGCTCTTTTGCAATTTTCTTCTGCAGTTGGATGATGCCGTGAATCAACGCTTCAGGACGTGGGGGACAGCCCGGTACATAGATGTCAACCGGAATAATTTCGTCAACCCCTTGCAAGACGCTGTAGACGTTATACATGCCGCCACACGAGGCACAGGCGCCCATGGCGATGACCCACTTCGGCTCGGTCATCTGGTCGTAAATGCGCCGCACAACCGGCGCCATTTTCTTAGTCACCGTGCCGGCGACAATCATCAGGTCAGCCTGTCGTGGTGAGGCCCGAAAGACCTCAGAGCCAAACCGCGCCAGGTCGTAGCGTGAGGCAGCGGTCCCCATCATTTCTATGGCACAGCACGAGAGGCCCATCGTAACCGGCCAGAGCGAATTCTTTCGGCACCAATTGATGACTTCTTCGAGATTTCTTACCAGCTCAGGAGCACTACGTGGAATGTCTAGCGCCATTTCAATGCTCCTTTTCTCCAGACGTATGCATAGCCCACCAGCAGGATGGTGATAAAGACGACCATTTCAATCAGCGCAAATACCTGAATTGATTTGTCGTGGAAGACCACTGCCCATGTCAGGATGAATATGGTTTCCATGTCGAAAAGCAAAAAGAGAAGCGCGATAAGGTAGAATTTTACGAAGAATTGAATCCGCGCGGTACCAATCGGCTTGATACCACATTCATATGGTGAGAGTTTGACCGGTGTGGGCTTCTTTTTGCCAATGAGATGCGAGAGTAGCATGGTGAAGACAGCAAAGCCCACGCCAAACAGAAGCAATAGAAAAACGGGAAAAGAGGTCTGGAGCATGATTAATGTGCGCGAATCCTCTGGTTATCGCTTTCCTTGGCTTCAAGTTTCGGGAAGTTTATTTAAACAAATCCGATTTTGTCAATCCCAATTTGTTGATTTTTTCACAAGCCCGCAAGTTCCGGTTTGCCCCTTATATAAAGCGCTCCCAGGGAAAATTACCATAGATAGCCAGATCTGGAAAGTCCAATAATGCCTAAAGCCAATGCTTGTTTTGGAGATATGTAAGCAATTGTTTACGTAAAGAGGCGCTCTGGCTAGCCAGATCGAGATTGGCTTTGAGGAGACCAATGGGATTTCCAATATCATAGCGGGTGCCGTGGAATCTGTAGGCGAGTAGTCCTTCGTTATTTGCCAGGTGCTGGAGCGCGGAAGTCATCAGCAATTCTCCCTCAACGCGATCCTGCAGTGCTCGGAGATGGCTAAAGATCGCGGGGGTGAGGACGTAACGACTGGCGATTGCCAAGCGTGATGGTGCAACTGCAGGAGAAGGTTTTTCAACGATTTCCTCAACCCGATAAAGGTCTTTAGCGATTTTTCGTCCTGTGACTATTCCATACTTGTCCACCTGCGCGGCCGGGACCTCCTCAACAGCCAGTACACTTTTTCGGCGTTGGCGGTAGATTTTTATGAGCTGTGCGATGCAAGCCGGTGTTGCGCGGATCGCGGTATCGCCGAGCAACATGGCAACAGGGTGATTTCCTACAAATCGGCTCGCACAGAGCAGGGCGTCGCCCAGCCCTCGAGGCACTTTCTGCGTGAGAAATCGCGGCCGGGGCAGGCGATCAATGGCCCGTAGGTTCTCCAGCGCTGCGGTGTCGTGCTTTCGCTTAGCCGCCTGGAGCAACGTGCGGTTTGGAGCAAAGTATCGCTTCAGAATTTCTTTTCCAGGGCTGATGACAATTGCGATCTGCTTGAGCCCTGCCTCCTGTGCCTCAGCCATGACCAGGTGGATGACCGGTGTATCAAGTATTGGAAGCAATTCCTTTGGAACCGATTTCGTGGCAGGCAAGAACCGTGTGCCATAGCCTGCAGCTGGAATAATGGCCTTAATGATCATGGGTGATCCTCAGGTAATGATAGGCTTCAGGGTAATGGCACCGATACGAGCCAATGCTGTGTATAGCGCCTGAAACGCAGGTTCGTCCGGATACAAACCCACGATTGCCCCACCAGACCCCGTAAACTTGGCGCTTGCGCCTGCAGCGCGTGCTGTGGCAATAAGCTCGTGATTACCGGCACTTATCGGGTAGACTCGCGACCGCAGATCGAAATTCTCGTTGATCAGCTCATTGAGACGATCCCACTGCTGTGTCAGCAAGCACGCTTTTCCTTCTGCGGCAATGGCGGCAAAATGCTGCATAGCGGCAATCGTATCTCGATCTCCGCGGTCGTATGCGGCACGCAGCTGCCGAAGCGGAATTGCTGAGTCTTCCTGCAAGCGCGGATTATATGCGACGTAGATATTTGGCAGAGCAGGGAGCTGCAACTGCTCGTAGTAGCCGTGGCCATGTTCTTTGAAATGCCGAGCATCAAAATCCATATATACGATGCCCTCATAGACCTGGGCCACACTGTCCTGTAATCCCGCGGGAATGTCGAGAAACTCCGTCTCAACCTGCACATTCAACATTGGCTGCACTGGCAACGGGATCGAAACGTCAAAGAATCGCATAAGTGCCCTGAGGGTTGCGGTCACCAGTGCACTGGAGCCTGCGAGCCCTACCTGCCGGGGAATGGTAGTCTGAAAGCGCAAATCGAAATTGCGGGGAATGAAGGCAATCTGGTGACGCTGGCAGTAAGCCAGGAAATGGCGAATAGTTCCGCCAATCGAGCGAATCGAAGAGTATGCCGGATGGGAGTGGCCCTCCTGGACAAACCGGTCCAGTGAAGGGAAAAGAATAGGATCGCCGCCAGGAGGATGAATAGCGAACTCCGTGGATGTTCGGAGGGTCACGGTGGCTGCGAAGTTCTTAAACGTGAATGAAATCGTCTTTCCATGATAAGCATCAGAAGGATTACCCAGGAGCCCAGCCCTGGCGTATGCGCAAGCAGTAATCTCCATAGTTGAAAGAGCCTCGGTTGAGGACAATGTGTAGCTCGCCGTGCGGTTTCAATCCCAGGCTTATTGTTTGGGGAAGCGCCTTTTTGAGCCACGCACACACTTATATAGAAGGACGGTCGGGGTAGTGTCAAACAAAGAAAAGGGCGGTCTGGTGGATTCTGAGCCAACAAAGCGCATTATTGATACGCCGTGCTGTAACAGATGAGCTATTGTAAGGCAGAATTCTTACTTGACTCTCCAGGGTGAGCCTTGTGAAAGGATTATGGACATGAGGAAGTATGTTATTTCAAGGGCAGGGATTAAGGGTGATACCAGGAGAAGGCATCTGCAGTAGACTTCAGCGGTTATGCGGTCTACGGCAAAGGATAGGAATCAAGAGCCTTGCTCAACGATTCTTTCCAATACTGTTTGGACCTTGGGCTCTACATTTTCGAAATATGCCCTCAGGTCGAGGAGTTGCTCTTTTTCTTTAAACTCCATCGAGACAATCTTGCCAATAACCTTGAGCTTGCGTTCACTTTCGGGAGTTGAAAAGATCAGTTTTACGTAGCGATTCGGACGCAGCAGCTTTTGGAAAACGTCTTTAAGTAGGCTAGAAATACGCACTCTTGCTCCACGCATGCTCAAGTTCATAATACAGCCATGAGCGCGACGGGGTTGAAAGGTTTCATCAGGCATGAGAAGTTGCACTTCACAAGGCAGCTCAACGTTAACACGAGGCCATTTTCTGCGCTCCTTGGTCACCCGGATCTTGTCTAAATCAAACCCTTCCTCCGCAAGAAGCTTCGCACAGGCATTTACTACCACAGAATCATAAAGGATGCCTTTATTCTTTGAAATTTCGTCTAAAGCCTTATCGGTACCGAGAGTCGGTCGGTAAGGTCGGTGAGAAGCCATAGCTTCAACAACATCGGCTACTGCTAAGATTCTCGCTTCCAGGAGAATGTCCTCACCTGACAGACCATGAGGATACCCAGTACCATTCATCCTTTCGTGGTGTTGAAGCACGATATGAGCAACCGGCCATGGAAATTCTATGTCCTTCAATATGTCAAAACTTACCTGAGGGTGGGACTTTATCAGATTCATTTCCATTTCGCTAAGTCTGGATGGCTTGCTGAGAATTTCTGCTGGGACAGATATCTTGCCGATATCATGAATAAGTCCAGCCATATGGATCGCCTCGATCTGCTCATCTGGAAAATCCATTTCTTTGGCTACGGCGCAAGCTAGCTGAGCTACTCTTCGTTGATGACCCGCAGTATAGGGATCCCTTGTTTCAACCGCTGATGCCAGGGCATTGACGGTTTCCTCCAGGGTTGTTCGTATTTTCTCTAAACTTTGTTTCCGTTCTTCTTCTGCCTGCTTTCGCTCGGTGATATCGCTAAAAGTGGCAACAAACCCAGGCCCTGTCTCGTGAGGATCAATACGCACGATTGAGATTTCACACCAGAGCGACCTTCCATCCGGCCATCTTAGTTCCAATTCGCGCACATCAATGCCGGTCGTTCGCACTGAGTTCAGAGCTGACTTTTGGTAATCATTGAATTTTTTCTTATCTGCAAATAGTGTCTTAAAGGGAATTCTCAGATAGCGTGTTTTATCGGGCTTTAGCCACAACATCTTAATCATCGCAGAGTTGGCCCAGGTGATTATCCAATTTGAAGTTAACACACACAATCCGTGAGGTGTACTGCGCAAAACCGCCAGATGCTGCAGTTGCGCCTTGTGCAATTTATCTCGGCTCTGGCGCAGTTCTTGCTCCGCCTGCTTGCGCTTGGTTTCTGATGCTTCCGATTCAGCAATTCGTTGCCGTAATTCCCGCAATTCAGTCATAAGTTGCTCTTGTGTCTTATTTTCATCTTTCATCTTGTGCGCCTCGCAGAATGAATAAACAGCACTTTCATTAAAAGGCCTCAATTAACGTCAGAACGAAAAGACTCTCACCTTTATTCTTATACTCATCGTCAAGTTGGAGCTTTTTCTTCATGCTTTTCTGCATTTTTCTACAATAAATAAAAGCACATTCTTCACCGAGAAGAATGCACTTACGACGTCAGAATTGAAATGGCTTTCTTAGTGTCCATACGAATCGCCATCTCAGATATCCAGATTTAATTGTTTAAGCGCTATTCAAGCCTATCCAATCTTTCATTTTTAAGTATAGGTACGTGTTTAATCCAGCACGATTCTTAATACCCCTGGAACATAGGTACAAAGAATTCTAAAACAGTTTCTTTGGTGTTGCTCAATCAAACAGGCTTTTTCGCCGGCGCAGAAAAGCCGGTGTCTCCAGATCCCTCTCGCGCTTAGCGTCTGGCTGTTTCGCCATAGCAGAAAGATCATGATCGCCACCGCCATGTGTGTCAGAAGACGCCTGGTCGGTCTGCGATGCAGAGGTAAAGTCTTGGCGCAGGGGATTGTCGGGCCTGTTGAATTCCAGGACGTTCGGCTGTGGCGTTTTTGCAGATTTGGGATTAGCCCGGGCAGCGGTCGGCTCGACAGAGCCTTTTCGCATTCCATGTTCGTCGCTGGCACGTGCCGGTTCTACCTTCTGCCGCCGGTCGGGATCGCGTGACATCACGATCTCAGGCTTCGCTTTCAGACTTACCGGTGCGGTTGAAGACGGGAGTCTTCTATTTTCTTCAATTACCGGTTGGATTCGTCTTGCCTCATCAAAGAATCCCGTAGCGATGATCGTCACCTTGAGTTCATCTTTCAAATTGGGATCAGTTACCGCGCCAAAGATAATATTGGCATCAGGTTCAGCAGCTTCGTAGACCAAGGTAGTCGCCTCGTTGATTTCATTGAGTCGCATGTCATTGCCGCCGGCAATGCAGATGAGAATTCCTTTGGCGCCATCAATGACGATCTTATCGAGAAGTGGGTTGGAACAGGCTTTGCGAACTGCCTCTGCGGCGCGATTTTCGCCCTTTCCAACTCCAACGCCCATTACGGCGCCGCCGGTCTCGCCCATAACTGCCTTGAGATCGGCAAAGTCAACGTTAATTAGGCCAGGGACAGAGATCAGATCAGAGATGCTGCGGACACCTTGTGCCAGTACGTTATTGGCCATCGTGAAGGCATCCACCAGGGTAGCCGTAGGGCCGACGACCTCGAGCAGGCGCTCATTGGAAATGACAATGACCGTATCCGAAACCTCTCGTAGTCGCTCGATTCCCTGCTCGGCCTTGCGTATGCGTTGTGGGCCTTCGAAGCGAAACGGCCGGGTTACGACCGCCACTGTCAGAGCTCCCATTTCTTTAGCAATTTCGGCCACCACGGGTGAGGAGCCCGTGCCGGTACCGCCCCCCATGCCAGCTGTGACAAACAGCATGTCAGTGTCCTTAAGAATGTCAGCAATGATCTCTTTTGCGCTGAGAGCGGCTTTTTCGCCAATGACCGGATCGCCGCCTGTACCCAGGCCAGCCGTGATGTCTTCACCGATCTGGATTTTGTTGGAACATTTGGCCATTTGCAAAGCCTGAAGATCAGTGTTCAAGACGTAGAACTGAACATTCCCCAGGCCATGGTCGCACATTCCATCCACTGCGTTGCTTCCTGCGCCTCCAATCCCAATCACTTTGATCTTTGCGATAGAAGGATTTTCTGATTCGAACTGGAACTTCTGCTCTTCTGCATTTCCCTTGTGACCCATGTCTCTTCCTCCTTATTCAAATATCATCCGCAACTATGCCGCATTGCTTGGGGCGGGTATATAAAGCGTGTCCACCACTCGGCGAATTCGAGCATAGCCGCCTCGGCGGCCAGGACCGCTTTCTCACGCTATCTAATAATGAAACAACCTGCTAGGAATTGATTCTTGTGCTGCCTCCTCCTTTCTCTTCTCATATATGGTGATCCGCTTCGTGCCGACGTTATGCAGTTTCACCGGAAGACTAAGCATAAACATCAATAATCCGCCGTGCGAAGTTGAGGATCACCCGGGGAAGTGTACGATGATTCAAATAAGCCGAGCTTTCTGGATTGAGCCCCCAGAGTACCATGCCAATGCCGGTTGAGTAGATCGGGCTCGACACCACACCCGACAGACCTTTCAATCCTTGTGGTACGCCCACCTTGACCGAGAGATCGAAGATCTTTTCTGTTAGCTCGACGATGCCATTGAGTAATGCTGTACCACCAGTCAGTACAATCCCGGCGTATACTCTGTCGCGGTACGGTGTGGCGTCTATCGCTTCCTTCGCCATCAGGAGGATTTCTTCCAGGCGAACCTGGATAATTTCGCAGAGGAAGCGTTTCTTCACCCGCTCACGCTTCTGATTGAGCACGCGCTGAATGTCGAAGGTATCGTCAGGACAGACCGCAGAAGCCATGGCATGGCCGTATTTCTTTTTAATGTTCTCTGCATCATAATGGGAGACACGCAGACCGATAGCAATGTCGTTGGTGATATTATCGCCACCGTAGGGAACAACATTGGTGAACTGGATGGACCCGTTTGTGAAGACGGCAATATCCGTTGTTCCGCCTCCAATATCCATCAGGATGACGCCGAGATCCTTCTCATCGTCGTCTATGGTGGCCAGTGAGGACGCCAGTGATTCTGGCAGGACATCTGCGGTGCAAAAGCCTGCCATGTTCACACATCGTACAATATTCTGGGTCGCATTAATTGCACCGGTGACGATGTGCAGCTTAATCTCGAGTTTGGAGCATGCCTTGCCCAGGGGATCTTGATAGCACGGTTCGTCGTCGCACAGATACGTCTGCTTCACCCATTTTATCATGTCGCGATCTAGAGGGAGGGCGATAGATTTGGCTTTGTCGAGCACTCGGGCAAGGTCAGCTCGCCTCACACCACGGATTGGATTGGCCACCTCAACCATAGCGCGATTGTTCATGCTGGTGAGATGGCCTCCAGTGATGCCGACAAACACATCTCGTACCTCGGTGTTGGCCATTTGTTCGGCTTTACGCACCGCTCGCTGGACTGAGTCTATGGTCTCGTCAATGCTCACCACAATGCCCTTGCGCAGACCGTGTGATGGATTGGACCCGACGCCCAGGACGGAAAGCTGGTCGTCCTCATCAATTTGCCCGATGATGGCGCAAATCTTGGTCGTGCCCATGTCGAGGCCTGTAATGATCTTCTGTCTGCGTGTGCGGCGCATTGGTCTTGTGATCTCTCGGATTTGCGGCTACTCAGAGCAGGAACTGGCTAACAGATGTTCAGAGTCCCGAAGTAGCCTTGAGGTCGCGACGCGGCCTCAATACATTACGCCCGGCTCCGGCTCGCTATCTCATGACGTAATAGATTTGATTCCCAAAGCGAAAGTCTGCGTAACGGAGCTTCTTGAGTGTTCGCATCTTTGCTGCAAATGTTTCCAGAGCAGGCAGCTTTTCCACCGGTGGAGTATTGCCGAATCGGATCTCCACTCCCCCTTTCAAATATGCTGTAATCTCGTTCTCCTCGGTAATGTGTACTTCTGCAAGCTGCTTATAAAGATTTGGATTCTTTGCCTCCAAGTTCACGATCAAATCAATGCTTCGCAACACGGCATCCAAATCAATTGGCTGACCGAGCTGGATGCGCGAGGCTGGGACTCCAGTAATGAAAGGGAAAGCTGCGGTACTCTGGTTTGTCTGGCCGAGCGTGTCAATCACGACGGCTTCGGCATCGACTAAATACATCTTTTGGCTATTTACAATGGCTACAGGTTCGCGTTCGAGGGCACGGATGATCACGCTTGAGGGGTATTTCTTCACGACACGTACGTATTTTATCTTTGGATGGCTTGCAACCCGTCGTTTGATCCGTTCCGTTTTAATTGTCAGGAGATTTGGCCTGGAGCCGCTGTCGAGACCCGTAGCAGCCTTGACCTCTTTGGCAAGTTGAGGCGAGACGCCCTTGATGACGAGATTGTTTAGCTGAAAATAAGTGGATTCAAATAGAAAATGGTGGATGGTCTTGGCGGAAATAATGATGGCAGCCATAAGACAGCAAGCAAGGCATACTTTTCCCGTCGTTAAAAAGAACTGCTTGACACGCTCAGGAAAAGGTCTGCGGCTTCGTGCCCGACGTACTTTGATTTTCTGCTTCGACAGGTATTTGGTCATGTTTCGTTTGGATCGTGCACCCACTGTTCTACTCCTTTAGAGCATTAGTTGCGATCTGCGTATGCCCCTAACGTGTGTGCGCAGCACGTTGAAGGGCGTCTGTATGATAGATAGGTCGTGGAGGAACTGTCGTATGTCTTCAATTATTGCAGCGACACGTCATGTCCTGCCGCGGAGATAATTTTCACCTCCAGCTCAAGATTTATGGCAAACTGCTCGTTGACCCGCTTGCGGATCAGCCGTATCAGTGCCAGGATATCGGCGGCCCTGGCGCGGCCTCGATTTACAACATAATTGGCATGCATTGGCGATACCATTGCGTCGCCAATGGTTGTTCCTTTCAAACCTGCCTTTTCAATCAGGCGTCCGGCATAATCACTGCCAGGATTCTTGAAGATGCATCCTGACGAACGCACGCCAGTGGGTTGATTACGCCGCCGCGCGCGATACATCGCCAGAAGTTTTTTTTGCTCCTTGGGATCGAGACTGTGGAGCGTAAACGTCGCCCGCGTGAGTAAGTACTGGGACAGCGAGCACCGGCGGTAGCCAAAACTGAACTGCCCGCTCGTTAGGGTGACTTGCTCTGCCTGCCACGTCAGGCCTTCTATCTTTTTCAGCAACGAGCAGATGCCGGGGTCGCCCATACCCGCGTTTCCCGCAATTGCTCCACCGAGCGTCCCGGGAATGCCCCAGCAGCACTCTAGTCCTCCGAGTCCGTATCTTACCGATTCCTCCAGTACTCGGGCAAGCTGGCACGCTGCACCTGCAGTCACCTCCACATCCTCCTGTCGCTCCAGCTCACAAAACGCTCTGCCCAACTTCATCACGATTCCGGGCAACGGTTCATCCGCACAGATGATGTTTGTCCCGCCTCCTACAAGCGCGATCGGGGTATGGGATTCTGCAGCATAGCTGACCAGAGCACGCAGCGCATCCTGGTCATGCGCGATGGCCAGAACCTCAGCTGGCCCACCAACTCCCATGGAAGTATGTCGAGCCATGGGTTCGTCAAAGAGCAACTCCAGGTCGTACTGCGTGGCAAGTGACTTGACCTGTTTCATTCTTATACGTCATGCCTGCTTTGGTGAGAGATTTGACAGCAGTTGCTCACCAACTTTCCAGATGTCTCCTGCGCCGAGGGTCAGGAATATGTCACCCGGCTTGAGCAGCGGCATCACATATTCGCAAATGTCCGCCGCTGATTGAACATATAAGGCGTGGGGATGACCTGCTTGCACAACGCTCTCATGAATTGTTTTTCCGCTAATACCTTCGATGGGTGGCTCGCCAGCACTGTAGACGTCGGTAATCACTGCGAAATCCGCTTCAACGAATGCCGGGCCAAATTCTTGTGCCAGGTGCTTTGTTCGGGAGTAGCGATGAGGTTGAAACACTGCGAAGATGCGGCCTTTCTGCTCTTTCTTCAGCGATGTGGCGGCACAAATTGTAGCCATGACTTCTGTAGGATGATGTGCATAGTCATCAATAATAGAAATGCCGCCCGATACGCCCTTGAGCTGGAAACGGCGCAGCACACCCTTGAACTGTGGAATGCAGTTTTTCGCGTCATCAAAACCGACACCCAGCAGCATAGCCAGGCCAATGGCTGCCACAGCATTTCCTACGTTGTGGCGACCCGGCACAGACAGTTGCACTTGCCCGTAAGGCTTCCCATCTTTGAACAAGGTGAACTGGGAGCCATACGGACTTAGCGTAATATCCGAAGCGTAAAGGGCAGCTGAAGGCTGCTCAAGGCTGTAGAGCAACGTGCGCACCTTGAGCCTTGGCAGGAGTTTCTGAATCCCGAGATTATCGGCACATAGAATAGCAATCCCCCCATCTTTCAGCTGATTGAGGAAGATGGCAAAGGCCTTAAGGATTTCTTCAAAGTTTCCGTAAAAGTCCAGATGATCTGACTCGACGTTTGTGATAATGGTATAATTGGGTCTGAGAGAGAGGAAGGAGCCGTCGCTTTCGTCCGCCTCTGCAACCACGTACTTTCCCGTTCCGAGCTTGGCATTTCCACCGATGTCGTTGACTTCACCACCAATCAGGATCGTGGGCTCAAGCCCGCCCGTCTCGAGAAGAAGCGAAACCATTGAGGTGGTTGTCGTTTTCCCATGGGTGCCGCAAATGGCGACCGATGTTCCCTCGTTCATCAGCTCGCCCAGCATCCGGGCTCGATGCCAAATCGGCAGACCTAGTTCCCGCGCATGACAGAGCTCCGCATTGTTGGCCTTAATGGCGGAGGAAATGACAACCATGGCGCCTTCTGGGATGTTGCTGGGATGATGGCCGATGCTGATGCGTGCTCCGTGACTGCGCAGCCGCTGGGTCATTGCGTTCTCTGCGAGGTCGGAGCCGCTGATGTCGTAGCCCTTTTTCAGCAGAACCCAGGCAATGGCACTCATACCAGCGCCACCTACGCCGATGAAATGTATCTTGTTAGCTAGTAGTGGCAAAACGTTCTTCCTTTCAGAACCAGCAGATTTATTTACGGTGCAATTTCTCAATGTTTGGCTTTAAAGCCTGCAGCCGGACCTGAATCGGTGCGCTGCAAAACGGCTAAAGTAGGGATTTTAGTTTTGCCCCCCATCTTTGATAATAGCATAGCTAGGCCACGGTGTGTCCTGCCTCCTTGAGGATGCGTAACAGGATATCTACGATGTTTCGTGCAGCGTCTGGCGCAGCCAATCCGCGGCTTCGCTTAGCCATGCGGCCTAATTGCTCTGGACTGCTCAGGAGCTGAAGAATTGTTGTCGCCAGGTTGTCCACCGTTAGCGCTTGCTCCTTTATCACAATTGCTGCCCCGTCTCGCTCAAGAACCTGAGCATTGACCAGCTGGTGATTGTGAATTGCGTAGGGGAACGGAATCAGAATGGCTGGCAGGCCTTTGGCTGTCAGCTCCGCGATTGTGCTGGCACCGGCGCGGCAGATCACCAGCGAAGCAGCCGCATAGGCAAGATGCATTTCCTGGATGTATGGAAGCAGCTGGCAACGCACGTGCCGAAGTTGCGCTTCCTTTATTTTAGACTCGATCATGTCGTAATATTGCGTTCCTGTGCTCCAGAGTACCTGTACTGGAAAGGGTGCAGTCCAGAGCTGATTGAGCGTCTTGATACTTTCCAGCACAGCCAGGTTCAGCATCCTGGCACCCTGGCTTCCGCCAAGCACCAGTATCACCGGTGCGTCGCGTGACAGGTCAAAGAACTGCCTCGCTTCATCTTTCTGGCTAAGAAAAATGGCTCTTCGCACGGGATTGCCGACGCAGTAACAGCGTTTGGTGCGAAAGCGGTCTTTTGTCTGTTGAAATCCAACGAGCACGGCTTTAGCCCATCGGGCCAGAAGATAATTTGTGCGGCCCGGAAGTGTATTCTGTTCATGAATCACAATTGGAATGTGTCGCAATAGGCCCGCCAACAGCGCTGGCGCAGCCACGTATCCTCCCATTCCAAGAACGATATGTGCATCATTACGACCGAGCAGGCGATAGGCTTCCACAACGGCCTTTGCCTGCTGCCAGACTCCCCGCACCCTGTTGGGCACGCCTGTGCGCATAGGTGTGACGTTCAGCACGTAGGGCGTATGGCCCGCGGCTTCGTAGAGCTGGCGCTCGAGCGGCTTTGCCCCACAGAGAAATAGGAGCCCGGGTGCTGGCTGACGGTGTGCGAGTTCCTCTGCAATGGCCAGGGCCGGGATGATATGCCCGCCGGTGCCTCCTGCGGCAATGATAATCTGGCACTGGGTTGCTTTGCCCATTAGAGGTTAAACGAAAATGTTGCTCGCTCATTTGCGTCGAATTCGGATGTATTCTATCCCCGCGTCATTGAGGGGTTCAACTGCTTAATGCGGCTCATGCGAATTAATCATCACGCCGCCGATTTCCATATACCACAAATTCCTTGTACTTTGATATATTTAGCAGAATCCCGATAGCCGCCATGTTTACCAGCAGCGATGATCCCCCGTAGCTGATGAATGGCAGCGTCATGCCCTTGGTAGGCAGACAGCCCAGCACAATCATGAAATTAATATATGCGGAGAGGCCGATCATCGTGATGATTCCAGCTGCCAGCAGCCCACCAAAGTAATCTGGCGCCTTTATAGCAACCCGGATGCCCTGAATCACTAACATAAAGAAGAGCAAAACGACCAGTGCAGCCCCGACAAACCCGAGCTCTTCGCCAATAATGGCGAAGACAAAATCCGTATGCGCCTCTGTGAGGAATTGGTATTTTTGCAGCCCGCTGCCGAGGCCTTTGCCAAACAGGCCCCCTGATCCAACCGCGATCAACGACTGGTTCAACTGGTAGTTGATCCCCAGGATATCCCTGTCCTGGAAGAAAAATCCTATGAGGCGTTCGATGCGGTACTGCTTAATGACGATAGCAACGAACAGACACGGGACTGAGGCTGCTGCGAGCGACGCAAGATGCAGCACCCGCATCCCGCCTATATACCAGATGACAAACACAATGCCACCCAGTATCACCGCGGTGCCTAAATCTGGTTCCAGAATTACCAGAATCAAAAATATCGCCAGCAGCATAAGGGCAGGGAGAAACCCCTTTACAAAACTGCGAATCTCATACTTGTCCTTTTCACTCAAGAGCTTTGCCATGAAAATAACGAGGGCCAGCTTGGCGAACTCCGATGGCTGGATGGTAAAGCTTCCCAGGCGCAGCCACCTCCGCGCACCGTTCACCATTACCCCAACATGGGGGATTAAGACCAGTACTAGCAAGACCAGTGCGATCAGCATCAACCAGGTTCCGTATTCCTTCAACTTTTGATAGTCCCCGTAGTATAAGAACAGCATCACGGCAAAACCAAGAACCGCCCAGATTGCCTGCTTTTTCAAATAACTCCAGTCATGATGGATGTTTAGCTGTGCGGCCTCCTGAGGATTTTCCTTTTGCACTGAGCGTCGGATTTGATAAGCCGAGGTCGGAGCACTGGAACTGTAGACCATAACGAGTCCAATGCCCACCAGAATAATGGTTATTGTAAAGATGAGGAATGTGGTGTTCAACTTGCGCATGGCTATTACCCTTGGTGGCGAAATGTAAGCTCAAGTCCGCTTTAGATGCGGACGTCCTCGTAGACCTTGCTCTCCTAATGGTACGGGCGTATTGCCATAAGTCCCTACTCAATCAGTCAGCCGGGGTGTCGTGCCCGTCACCTTGTACGAGATGGATTTGAAATGTTGTCCGCGCTCTTCAAAGTTGTTGTACATGTCAAAGCTCTTGTGGCCCGGCGAGAGAAGCACAATGTCGCCCGGCTGAGCTAACTCAGTAGCCTTTTGCACTGCTTCTTCCATGGAGAGCACTTCGCGGAAGTTAACGGCGTTGCCCCAGGCATTGCGCAGTGCCTGGCGCGCTTCGCCAAACGCAATCAGTGCCCTCAGGCCTTGGGAAATGAGAGGCGTCAGGACGCAATAATCAACGTGCGCGGCCTGACCTCCTGCCAGTAGAATAATCGGGCGTTCAAAACTACGCAGCGCTTTTTCGAGCGAGATCAGATTTGTGGATTTTGAGTCGTTATAATAGTCTGCTTCATTGAATGTCGTCACGTACTCGAGGCGATGTTCTACGCCGCGAAACTCACGAACCGCTCGCGCAATCTGCTCCGGCGCAACGCCCAGAATTAGGCCTGCGGTCGCCGCAGCCAGAACATTCTCGACGTTGTGCATACCTGGAATCGGGATGTCATCAAGTGCTATGACCTGGTGCGCGCCATCATTGTGAAGCATGACCTTGCGAGCCGACACGTATGCGCCGCGGCGGACATTGTGAGAGCGCGAGAAAGTGTAGACCTGGGCCTGCGTACGTGAGGCCAGGGACGCGCAGCGAGGATCGTCTTCATTGATTACAAACGAGTCGTCTGCGGTTTGATTACGTGTTATGCACATCTTTGCTTCGATGTAGTGATCCATGGAATCATAGCGGTCCAGATGATCTGGCGTGAGGTTCAAGATCAGCCCCACTTTCGGGCGAAACCGCTCAATGGTCTCAAGCTGGAAGCTACTGATTTCGACCACCAGAATACTTTTCTTCTTGCGCGCTTGTGGCGTTGTAATCACATCGCAGAGTGCTCGACCGATATTCCCTGTAGAGATGGCGCTATATCCCCCGGCTTGCAGGATCGCTGTTATCAACGTTGTGGTCGTGGTCTTCCCGTTCGTTCCTGTGACACCCACGATTGGTGCACTGCTGAACTGATAGCCGAGCTCGAGCTCGCTTATGACAGGGATACCTGCAGCACGGGCATGCTTGAGTAGCGGATGAGTTGTCCGAATGCCAGGGCTGAGGATGACGCACTCAATCGAGCGGAGCACTGATGCGTCTGCGTTGCCAAACACTGAGCGAACCTTGAGCTGCTCGAGCTCGGCAGCGAGATGCCCAAACTCGCTGGCCGGTTTTTCGTCAACAAGCGTAACTGGTACGCCGCGGTCACGAAGAAGCCGTGTGGCAGCCAGGCCGCTGCGCGCCGCTCCAAATACCAGACAATGTCCCTTCAGGATTATGTTGCTCGCGGACATATCTTCCTGAATATCCTTCGCGGTTTGCATTACGGTTGTCACGTTCCAGAGCTTGCGATGCAATGCAGTGTTTATGTCTCCTTGCTATTAGCGCAGCTTCAGAATGCTCAGTCCGAAAAGGGCCAGCAAGGCTGAGATGATCCAGAATCGGGCGATTATCTTCGACTCCGCCAGACCCATTCGTTCGTAGTGATGATGAAGCGGCGACATCAGGAATACCCGCTTGCCCGTGCACTTATACGAGATTACCTGAATGATGACGGAAAGAGCCTCCAGCACGAAGATTCCACCAATGACAAGCAGCAATAATTCCTGCTTGGCGAGCAACGCGACGGTGCCCAGGAGCCCGCCTAGAGTCAGCGATCCGGTGTCGCCCATGAAAATTTGAGCGGGATGAGCATTGAACCAGAGAAATCCCATTCCCGCTCCAATAACTCCGCCCAGAAATACAGTGATCTCTCCGCCGTTCGGAATGAACGGCACAAGAAGGTAGCGGGCGAAGTCGGGCCTGCCAACAAGATACGTAATCACGCCGTACGAAAGAGCGCATATTATGGTAATTCCAATGGCCAGCCCATCGAGCCCGTCTGTAAGGTTCACGGCATTCGATGTCGCAGTGATCACCAGTATTACGAATGGAATAAATAATAGCCCCAGGTCAGGATAGAGATCCTTCAAGAAGGGAATACACAGAAAGGTGTTCCCCTCTATTGCTTTATGCGGGTAAAAGATGCCGAGCTCTGCGTGATAAAGATAGATACCTAATCCCAATCCTAGACCCAATTGGCACATGATCTTTATGCGTGCCCGCAGACCTTTGGCATTCTGGCGTTTAATTTTTAACCAGTCGTCCAGAAATCCAACGGTGCCGAATCCCAGGGTCATGATTATGAGAACCCAGATCAGCTTATTTTGCAGGTTGCAGAGCAGCAAGACCGGGACGAGGAGCGATGCGATAATAAGAAGGCCACCCATCGTGGGGGTACCGGCTTTCGTCTGATGCATCACGTAGAGATCAGGAGCACCGGGTTTCTGAATCTTGCGAATCTGCTGCCCAGCTCGTAGGGCAGCAAGCTTACGAATAATAATAGGGCCAAGCACCAGACTTAGCACGAATGCCAGAATCAGAGCCATGGCGCTGCGAAAAGTGATGTACTTCAGCACCCGCAGGAAGTCCAACCGTTCATCCACTCCCATCAAAAATTCGACAATATAGAATATCATATCTGATGCCTTGCCCTGTGGGGCTGCAAGAGTTAACCCCTACATAAAGATGTAAGACACAGGATGCTAAGAGCAAACCTGGCTTTCTTTGCGGCCTGGCGGTTCATGTTGGTAGGGGCGTATCGCCATACGCCCCCCACAATCCTTATTACTGGTGCTGGGTGCAAAGAGAGCTTAGGATGTTCACCAGTTTGTCAGCTACTTCCTCCAACCGCATAAGCCGTGAGCCTTTAATCACCAGCACATCACCTGGCCGCAAGAGTTCCCCAAGGGTGCTAATTGCCTCGGATTTCGAGCTGAAATGAAGAGTTGCCTGACCATACTTCTGCGCTGTGTCGCTAATTATCTGGCCCAGCTCGCCAATTGTGAAAACCTTCGTGACAGGATATTGCTTGAAAGCCCGGCCAACATCGCGATGATACCCTACGCTGTGCTCGCCCAGCTCCAGCATGTCGCCAAGCAAGACGTAGCTGTTCCCTCTGATCAGAAAGTCGTCCAGGGACTCCAGCGTTTGAATCACTGAAGTCGGATTCGAATTATAGCAGTCTTTAATAATCGCTACGCCATTGACCTCCACGGTTTCAGAGCGCATCCCAAATGCACGGAAGTTGCCCAAGCGTTCGGCAATCGTAGAGACCGGCAGCCCGAGCTCGGCCAGGATGCTCGCCGCACAGAGGGCGTTATAGACATTATATTTGCCAAAAGTCCTGAGTTCGACGTGCGCCTGTTGGCCTTCAACGTCAATGGTCATGGCGTAGCCGTAAGGCGCCAGTGGAAGAATCTTTCTGGCCACCACGTCGGCACCGTGTGCGAGCCCGAAGGTTTTGCGGCGTTGGGGAGCATTAATGCGTTCGAGCATCCTCTTTGTTAATGGGCAATCGCTATTAATGATGATCAGCGCGTCAGGACTCAGGGACTCGAACATTTCGGCCTTGGCCTGGAGTAGAGCCTCCTCGGAACCCAATTTACCGATGTGTGCCGTTCCAATATTCGTGAGGGCGGCAATGTGCGGAGTGCTTAATTGAGTTAACCGGGCCAGCTCGCCTGGTGCGTTCATGCCGAGCTCGAGCACCGCGCACTCGTGGGAAGCCGTGAGCTGGAAAAGCATCAGAGGCACCCCGATGAGATTATTGTAGTTCTTCTCGGTTACCAGTGCAACACGGTCACCCGCAAGGGCCTGTGCTATTATGTCCTTGGTCGTTGTCTTTCCGCCGCTCCCGGAGATGGCCACCACAGGGAGCGTGAAGCGTTTTCGCCAGGTTGCTGCCAGATCGCCAAGGGCTTTCAGTGTGTCAGAGACGCGGATAATCCAGATGTTCTCTGGTATCACGGTACGATCTGGCACAGCATGCGTAATGAGCCCGGCTGTACCTTTTGACAACGCCTGCGCAATAAATGTGCTTCCATCAAACTGCTCACCAACAAGCGTAAGGAACGCGTTCCCTGGTTTCAAGGTGCGCGAATCTGTAGATAGGGCGCTGACAAGCGTGGACGGCTGGCCCTGCACCAGCTTGCCCCGAGTGATCTCGACAATTTCCTGAACCGTGAATTGCATCAGAGTCCCTGCAAGATTTCTATGGCGACCGCCTTATCATCGAACTTCTGTGTGGTTGTGCCGATGATCTGATAGTCTTCGTGGCCTTTGCCGGCAATAAGCACCAGGTCGTTTGGCTGGGCTCGTTGAAGCGCTTGTGTAATCGCCTCTCGACGGTCGAGAATGATTTGGTGGCGCTTCGGGGTCATGCTTGCATCGAGTAGGCCCTTTTCCGCTGCCTTCGCAATCGTTAGCGGATCCTCGGTCCGCGGATTGTCATTTGTAATGATTACATAGTCGCTTAACTCACCCACCATACGTCCCATAATTGGGCGCTTACTCTGGTCGCGATCCCCACCACAGCCAAAGACTGTGATGATTTTCCCCGCGGTAAGTTGCCTGGCATTCACCAGCACCCGGTGAAGCGCATCCGGCGTATGTGCGTAATCCACAATGACGTAAAATGCCTGACCGCATGTGACACGTTCGAAGCGCCCGGGAATCGTATGGACCTTCTCGACCCCTTTGCACAGGAGCTTTGTTGGTATCTGCAATGCCACACCTGCAGCCATCGCCGCAAGTATGTTCATGATATTGAATACTCCCAGCAGAGGAGAGAAGAGATGCGCATCTGTTCCCTGGATTTCCAGACTGATATACGTTCCATCTGGTTGAAAACTGTAGTTCTTAACCCGGATATCGGCCGGGCTACTGAGACTGTAGGTTATCTTCTGGTGAGGATATGCCTCGGCAAATTCTTTGCCATGTGGATCATCAAGGTTGAAAATCCCGATGGCTTGAGGTCTTGCTCCGAGGTAGTCGAGGAAGAAGCTGCGTTTTACTGCAACATACTCGTCCATGGTTTTATGATAGTCGAGATGATCCTGGGAGATATTTGTGAAAACCCCGATGTCAAATTGAATTCCCAGGATGCGCTTCTGATGAATGGCATGTGAGGAGACTTCAAGCACCGCCGTATCAATGTGTTGGTCATGCATATTGGAGAAGTGCTGAGCGAGCAGGAGCGGCGATGGGGTGGTATTGGAAGCCTTCAGTCGTGTGCTACCATAGCGGTACTCGATGGTGCCGATCAGCCCCACTTGGCGGCCTGCCATGCACAGGATTGACTCAATGAGATAGGTTACTGTGGTCTTGCCATTTGTACCCGTGACCCCGATAACAGTCATTTGCTCAGTGGGGGAGTCGTAGAACCTGTGAGCAAGGCGGGCAAGTGCTTCCCGGGTATCGGGCACCTGGATGATTGCCACGTCGTTATACGTCTGCATCTTGTCTTGGACGACAAGTACCTTTGCCCCTTTTTCCACTGCATCCGAGATGAAAAGATGGCCATCCATCTTCCAGCCCTTGATGGCGATAAATACGTTGCCCGGAGCGACCTTGCGCGAGTCATCCTCCAGGCCAGTTATCTCGATGGCATGATCTTTTTGCGCCAGAGAGCAAGGAATCTGTGCGTTCTGACACAACTTCCCAAATTGCATTACTGCACCGCCTTGCACATTGCGAAGCGTTCTGAACCCTAAGTATTGACCTTTACAATCTAGTTGAGGTTATAGCCGGCCAGATTTGCGCAGACTGCTCTCATTCGCCTAACGCGTGGATGCGTGTTACATTTGTACCGTTAGGCTGCCGAAGACGATCAGACAGCGCCGTGCCGTTTTCATAGAGGCACCTGCTGGTGGCGACTGTTCTATAACCACACCGCTTCCGATGAATTTAACCGGACACTGAAGTGGAGCTAGTTTTTCTTTAACTTCGACCATCGTCAATCCCATGACGTTCGGCATGGTTTCCGCTGTCTGAATCGGCCCGGATTTTTCAACGGGATGTTTCGGCCGCTCGTCCGGCACTGTGGATGTCAGGAGCATTGGCACCGGCTTGATACTTGGCGGGATTCCCAGGCATCGCAGCGAGTTCTCGGCAATACGCTTGAACAGTGGCGCAGCTACCTCGCTGGCGAAATGCTGCTTCTTCGGATTGTCAATGTAGGTATATATAGTAAGCGTGGGGTCATCTGCTGGAACGATCCCGACAAAGCCAGCAATGTACTGCTTTGTCTTAATAACGTGCGACTTCCGCGTGGTGCCAGTCTTACCAGCAACGCGATAGCCCTCAATTGCGGCATTTTTCCCTGTACCTTCTGTAACGACTCCTTCCATGAGCTCCATAATTATGTCCGCAGTAGAGTGCTTGACAGCCTGACGAACCACCTGGGGCTGCACGGTTTTGACAGACTGGCCGTTATAGTCCAGTATCTCTTGTACTATGTATGGCCGCATTAACAGGCCTCCATTTGCAAT
>CAZVVA010000045.1:0-20969 GCA_964630455.1 uncultured Candidatus Sumerlaeota bacterium | reverse complement strand
ATCATGTCCAAATATTTTGTTTTTTGACAGGATTTACAAGATTAACAAGATTAACTGCTAACCAGCGCTGGGCGAGGATACCTCGCCCCTACTTCACCAGCTCCATCTCATCTCTGGGCTATTCAAACGACCATTACCGGCAATCCTTATTGAATTTCGTAGGCCGTTCTGAAATTCCCAGGTTTTTAGAGGGGCAATCATCGCCTATTCTTACATCTTGAATATTTTGCTAGATTTGTCAAGACTGAAACTAATGCAATAGTAAATTCATGTGGGATTCAGTACGGCTTATGAGGGGATTGCCGTTTCAAGGGCTTTGATGAGGGTGCAGAGAAAATAGTTTGTGGGTGTTTGAACGCCACATTCATTCCCCATGCGGCAGATTGCTCCATTGATCGCATCAATTTCCGTGGGTTTGTTTTTGAGAATATCCTGCAGCATAGAAGGATGATGCTGCGCCGTGGCGGGGTCATTTATGGCGCAGAGTAGCTGCGCACGCGAAGCGGCACGCCCAGCTTTTCTTTAGCAAGCTTCCGACATCTAACAATATTTACCCCTGGAAAATCCACTGCGCTGACGTGAACCTGGCCAATGGCCTGCTTGGCCTTTCGCGTGAACTCCAGTACAGCCGTGAAGGCTTTCTTCGGCAGCTTCGGCATACACAGCTTATTGTACGCGGTTTGATTGTGCGCATTCAAACTGATTGAAATAGAGTCAATGAGACCTCTGAGCTCAGGCAGGATGTCACGCCCGTTAATGAGATTCCCCTGGCCATTGGTATTCAGCCGGATCGGCACACCCCGAGCCTTCAGTTGTTTTGCAACTGCTTTCACTGTGTCCAAGCGCATGGTCGGCTCGCCAAACCCGCAGAACACAACTTCGTCAAATGCCTCCACATCACCAGCAGCCTGCAGGATCTCTTCTTCGCTGGGCTCCTGGTCGAGCTTCAAATAGTGGCCCTTGACCACGTAATCATTGTTGCGGCGACAGAAGAGACATCTATTCGTACACTGATTTGTAATGTTCAGATACAGGTTGTGTCTGATTGGATAGGCAATCTTCCCGACAGAATCACCCAGCCAGCCGAATAATTTAGTCGCATTATAGCGCGTGATCGAGGCAACATCTTTCAGGGTCAGATTGCGCAGCTCGGCCACATGGCGCGCAATATACCTTATGTAGCTCGGTTCGTTGCGCTGTCCCCGCTTGTGCTGCGGGGCAAGGTAAGGTGAATCGGTCTCCAGCACCACACGATTCAAGTTAATCTCCGTGACCACTGCGCGTAGGGGCTCCGCATTTGGATACGTTATAGGCCCCCCGATCCCTAAATAGTATCCCATAGTCAGAAGTTGCTCCGCATCATTCCTCGTGCCAGAAAAACAGTGCACAACTCCTGGCCGCTCGCGCCTCGCCTCTTCCTGCAATATGGCAATGAGGTCACTATAAGCCTCACGGCAATGAATGATCACCGGCAGATTCATGGTGCGTGCAAGCTTCAGCTGCTGGCGAAACACCTGATTCTGCACATCGGGTTCTGAATTGCGATAGTGGTAGTCCAGGCCAATTTCGCCAATGGCAACAACCTTTGGATCTTCTGTTAGCGAAGCAAGATGCCCCTCATCTTCGTGCGAATAGAAGCGGGCATAGTGCGGATGGACCCCGACACTCGCGACAAGCATTGGATAGATGTGGGCCAGAGCAACGCTTAACTTGCTCGTTTCAAGCTTGTCACCGACGGTAACAATCCGCTCTACTCCGGCTTTCTCTGAGCGCTTGACAACCTCCCGTAAATCGCGCTCGAACTTCTTGTCGGTCAAATGAGCGTGTGCGTCAACCAGCATTTCGTTTCCCGTTGCATTTCTGAAACTTCGGTCCAGAAGCGCTTCTTTCGAATTTGCACTTCTATTTCAAGGCTAATGTGCTATAAAATTTCTTGCAAGCAAAAAGGGGCGGCCCGCCTCGGCGGGTCGCCCCTACTGAATCCTTAACATAATACGCGACGTACCGCTGTAGTTTGGTATTTCTTCTTCTTGTGTGTCCTAAGAAACCTTCCCAGGCACGCCGTCCTATTTCAACAGCTTCGTGCGATAGTCTTCACGGGGCAAATTCTCGAATTCGCTACACATTTCGCACAGGCGCGAAACAATACGCTGACCGAGTTGCGTCTTTAATTCATCAAGCTCGAAGCTGGTCGTGACGATGGTGGGTTTATTCGTTTCATAGCGGCGGTTTATCAAGAGATATAGCCGGTCGCGAACCCATCCGGAGGCTGCATCAGCGCCAAGATCATCGAGGACGAGCAGGTCGGTCTCTGAAACCATGTCGAGAATACCTGCTTCACCTTCATCCGACTCGCTGCTATACGACTCCCGGATTTTCTGCAGTAACTCTGGCACACTAAAGTAGAGTCCCGTGTAACCCTTCTTGATAATCTCTTTCAAAATGGCAATAGCGATGTGGCTCTTGCCTGAGCCCACCACACCGAAGATGCGCACTCCCTTCATTTCTTCCCGCAGGTGAAATCCTTTAATATAGGCATGCGCTGAGCTCAGCACCTCTTTGCGCATCTTGTCACGCGCACGAAAGCTGTCGAGCGTTTTATTGAGAAACTTCCGGGGAATCAGAGCCTGGTTAAGCCGCTGAGCCACGAGCTGATGCTTCCGACAACCGCAAGGTGTTGCCTCAAGGTCGCTCAGAATAAAGCCGTAGCCCTGGCATTTGGGACATTCGGACGTGCTACTTTTTTTTGCCACGCGGTGCCTCCCGTAAGAGGTCTTTGACAACCCAATGCAAGCTGGAAATCTCGTTTCGCCTAGCCCGGTGGAAAGATCGTTTGATCTTATCCAATGGAAAACGATAGCGAATCAATTTGATCTCATCAAGGATAAACGTATTCATCTTTAATCCAATAGTGTTAAAATACAGATCCACAATCTGCTGAAGCACCTGGTCTTGTGCCTCTGCATCCTCAGGTACTGATTCGTCCACATAGCGAAAAAAGTCGCGCCCAGGCGGAAAGAGTCTATGATGCAAGCGCCGAATCTCCTCCGGCGACACCGGTGTATCAAGCGGCATTTTGATCTTTATTAAGGCCTTTTCCTCTGGACTATCAGGAAGAAAACAACTGAGCACCTTTTCCTTTTTAAGTCTTTTGAGTAGTCGGGTAACGGCTTTCTCGTCAATCCCGGTTCGTTCGCTAAGCTCGGCAACCGACAGTTCGACGATGTCGGGCGAGGGGTTCTGAGTGCAATCGATTTCCACAATGGTCTTGAAAACGGACCACGCACCGCTGCGAATTTTCGTATTCAACAGCCGAGGCATGCCGCTCAGCTCAAGCCAGAGAGGAAACTGGAGTAGTGCTTCTCTCATTCACTTGCTTGTGATTGAATTTGCATTCAAAGGAGGAGGCGTCTGTCCACAGATCAGCCTTTGCTCGCAATCGCATTGTTACGAACAATGCAACCGTACCTCCCCATGCAGCTTATTGCTTTTTCCATATTGTGCCCTGGGGATGGTCTTCCAGGTGAATTCCCATATCCTGCAGACGCTGGCGGATTGCATCAGCAATATCCCAGTGCTTCCGCTCACGCGCCATGCTGCGAATTTCAATCAGCAAGGCGATCAATCGCTCGGTCATGTCGTCGTGTGCTACCGACGAGAGCCCACTTATCTGAAGTCCAAGGATGCTGAGAAGTTCCTCAAGAACTTTAGCGCAATGGGCCAACGTCACATACCGCTCGTCGAGAATACTGGCAGGGAGGACGTCAGGAAGCTCTTTGCGTTGAAGGTTTATGTCTGCAACAAGATCGAAGATCACACTCTGAGCGCGGGCAGTGTTGAAGTCGTCGTCCATGACCTCGCAGAAGGCCTCTGAGAATCTTTGACCACGTGCAGTGAGATCGGAGGGTGGAGGTTCTGCGCCAGTGACCTCTGACTGCGCATTGGCCTTCCAGAGATTAATAAGTTTATCCATGGTCACCAGACAATCGGTAATGCGCTGATATGCGCTTTCTGCTTCCTGCAAATTCTCGTCGGAAAAATCCAGCGGATGCCGATAATGCGCCGAGAGCAGAAACAGCCGTACAGTGGCAGGATCGTAGCGCCCAAGAACCTGGTCAATGGTGAAGAAGTTGCCCAGCGACTTTGACATTTTTTCCTTGTTGATATTGAGAAATCCGTTGTGAAGCCAATAGCGGACAAAGGGTTGGCCGGTGGCACTCTCGCTCTGGGCGCGTTCATTCTCATGATGAGGAAATATCAAATCGACACCGCCTGAATGAATGTCAATAGTCTCGCTCAGATGTTCCATCGCCATCACCGAGCATTCGATATGCCACCCAGGCCTTCCTGCGCCCCATGGGCTTTCCCATGACGGCTCGTCTTCTTTCGATGCCTTCCACAAGGCAAAGTCCAGCGGATTCTCCTTACGTGAGTCAACCTCGACGCGCGCACCTTCCAGTAGATCGTCAGGATTCTTGCCCGAGAGTGCTCCGTAGGACGTGTAGCTGTTGATGCGAAAGAAAACATCACCATCCACCACGTATGCGTGGCCCCTATCAAGTAGGGTCGAAATCAAGGTGAGCATCTGAGGAATGTGGTCAGTGGCTTTAGGGTGTAAATCAGCGCGTTGGATGGCGAGCCGATCAGCTTGCTCAAAGTAAATGCGCGTATATTTCTGTGCAATCTCTTCGGTCGTACAGCCCTCTGCCCTGGCTTTGTTGATAATCTTATCGTCAATGTCCGTAATATTCTGTACAAACTGCACCTGATAGCCCTTGAATCTAAGATAACGACGGATGACATCGGCGATTACGAAATTTCGGGCGTTGCCGATATGAAAGTAGTCATAGACCGTTGGGCCGCAATTGTACATACGCACCGTCGGCGGATTAAGCGGTACAAATTCTTCCTTGCGCCGCGTCAGGGTATTATAGATCTTCAGTGTCACTTATTTTCTCCGCAAACCGGGCCTTTACTTTGCAGTCCTTCTCGACACATTTTATGTGTTCTTCAATACATGTAATCTGTTCCTGGAGATACTCCAGACGCTCGCGGATGGGATCGGGAATATGCACATGATCTAACGTCAGGCTTGAACGCTTGCCTTCGCGCCTGACGATACGGCCAGGCACCCCAATTACAGTACAATTATCCGGAATGTCTTTGAGGACCACGGCATTGGCGCCAATATAGACATCGTTTCCAATGGTGATGTTGCCGAGCACCTTGGCGCCCGCTCCCACGACTACGTTGTTTTTGAGCGTTGGATGGCGCTTCCCTTTTTCCTTACCTGTTCCACCCAGAGTCACAGCCTGAAAGAGCGTTACGTTATCGCCAATTTCCGTGGTTTCTCCTATCACGACGCTCATGCCATGGTCAATGAAGAAGCCTCGGCTAATTTTCGCAGCTGGATGAATCTCGATGCCGGTAATGAATCGACTAATCTGCGACAGCAGCCGCGGAATAAATGGAATGTGGAGCTTGTAAAGAAAATGTGTGAAGCGATGCACGACAATGGCATGGAAGCCGGAATATGTCAGGAGAACCTCAAGGCGGCCCCAGAAGCCCCGCGCTGCCGGGTCGCGCTCAAACACAGCCCTAAAGTCATCTACGATTTTCATTCGACTTCACCATCCTTTTTCGTTACCGCCAGCAGCACTTTGCACCCAAGCGGTGTTAAATAGCTAAGAGAAACTTTCGCCTGCACATTTCTTATTGTCACGAATGACAACGGCTCTGGTAACTCAATATGAGCCTTCCTGACATGTATGCTTTTACTCCACGGAGGTACGTTTCGCGCTGCTATGCTGCAGATGTTCCAGGCATGTGCTAATTCGGGCGATGCATTCCTCTTTGCCGAGGAGATTCATTATGCCAATTAGCTCGGGCCCTTGATTCTTTCCCGTCAGGGCGAGGCGAAGCGGATGATAGAGCGGCTTGCCCTTGACGCCAAGCGCCTTGCCCGTGCGTTTAAATAGGGCCACAAGCGCATCGTGCTCCATGCTCTCCAATGCAGCTATTCCGTCTTTCAGAACACGCAAGCATTCTGCGGTTTGCGGCTCTGCAGCCAGTTCAGCCAGGATTTCACAAGAATACGTTGGTCTGGCCAGGATTTCATGACACGCCTGAGGCAGCTCGGCTAGTGTCGTCACGCTGTCGCGGGTTAGGGCAATTGCTTCTTGAAATTGAAACTCCTGCGCTAGCGCCTCTGGCGAAAAGAATGGTTTTGCGAGTCCGGTGACCCGCTCAAGCGGAAGTGTACGGAGTTTGTGGCCGTTCAGAAAGTCCAACTTCTCGATATCGAAAATTGCGCCACTCTTTCCCACGCGATCAAGGGAAAATGTCTGAATAAGCGTATCAATAGACATAAGCTCATTCTCATCCGGTGGCGACCAGCCCAGCAGCGCGAGGTAGTTGACCAGCGCCTCAGGCACGTATCCATCCTCTCTGTACGCTGCCAGGGGCACAGCGCCATGCCGCTTGGAGAGTTTGGTGCGGTCTGTGGCCAGAATCATTGGCAGATGGGCAAACTGCGGCACCCGCATCCCAAAAGCCTCATACAGCAGCTGATGGCGCGGGGTACTGGGATAGAGATCCTCGCCACGGATCACATGGCTGATCTCCATCAAAATGTCATCAACCACATTGGCCAGATGATACGATGGGGATCCGTTGGAACGTAGGAGCACAAAATCGCCCAGTGTTTTACGGTCGAAAGCTGTTTCACCCCGGATGATGTCGCGCACCACCACCTCGTTCTTGTCAGGGATGCGGAACCGCACGGAAGCCCGTCGGCCTTGAGCTCGCAATTCGTCCTGCTCGGCTGCTGTGAGTGCGGCGCACCGGCCGTCGTAGCGCGGTGCCTCTCCCCGAGCCAGCGTCTCCTTCTTACGTTCTTCCAGTTCTTCAGGGCTACAGAAGCAATAGTAAGCCTGCCCCGTGTTGATGAGCTTCTGGCTCCACTCCTGGTAAATTTTAGTGCGCTCAGACTGGCGGTAGGGCCCATAGGGGCCTTCCACGCGCGGGCCTTCATCCCACGTCAATCCCAACCACTCGAGCCCATCCAGAATGTCCTCCAGTGTCGCCTCGTCAGATCTGACCACATCGGTATCTTCAATACGCAGGACAAAAACCCCGCCCTTCTGGCGAGCGAACAGCCAGTTATACAGTGCAGTGCGCACGCTGCCCAGGTGGAGTGCGCCCGTGGGAGCGGGTGCAAAGCGGACTCGGACTCGCCCTGATAAGTTTCCGGTAGCGTGGTCCATTCTTGTTCCTGGTTTCCCAAAGGCATCATTGGGCATTGAGACGATAGCCAGCACACGAAGCCGAAGGCTTTGCCTACTTGCCCAGGGCCCAGGCTGGCTCAGTTTGTATCGGCCAATTGGCTTCGATCGCTATTCAGCGTAACGTAGCCTTCACCTGCTCCTTCAGAGCCTTGATAACTGCCTCCTGGTACTGATTTACCTCCTCATCGGTGAGCGTGCGGTCGGCAGCCCTGTAGCGAATCGAGTACGCGAGGCTTTTCTTTCCCTCCGGGATTTGATCGCCTCGATAGAGATCAAACAGCTTGACCTCCTCGAGGACAGACTGGGTCACACGGGCAATGATTTGCTCAACCGCAATGGCAGGAACGCTCTCCTCAACAACCACAGCAAGATCGCGCATCACACCAGGAAATTTTGGCACTTCGGTAAACAGCCCCTTGGGCTTTGCAAGAGATTGGACTGACTCCAGGTTCATTTCCAATAGATAGAGACGCCGCTGCAGCTCGAATTTGTCTTTCATGTCAGGATGAAATTCTCCAAAGCGATAGACTTCCACATCTCCGCACATCGCCTTGGCTGCGCGTTTTGGATGAAGATACGAGATCTTGTTAAGCGCGCTCATTTCTACGGGGGGCAAACTCAGGCTCTGCATGAGGAGTTCAGCTATGCCTTTGATATCGTATAAATCGCATGACTCGTGGCCCCCTCGCCAGTGGGCCTGCCTCGGCCCGGTCATGGCGACGATCAGTTGCGTCTGCTCGTTAGGGGACGACTCATCATCCGTCTTGAAATACACTTTGCCAATTTCAAAAATCTTGATGTCGGAAATACCTCGGTTCATGTTGAACTGCACAGTCTCCATAATACCGGGCACCAGTGAGGTTCGCATCACACTCTGATTTTGTGCAATGGGGTTGAGCAGCTCGATCAGATTGTGCTCTGGTAGCCTCAGGGCAGATAGCTGCCCCCGGCCGATAAAACTGAAAGTGATCACTTCAGTGAAGCCCTGATTGACCAACAGGGTTGAAAGACGGCTTGCCGCTTGATCCAGGCCATTGACTACCTCAGGGCGAGCAGGAAGATAGGGCAGCGTTGCGCGCATCTTGTCGTATCCATAACTGCGTGCAATCTCTTCAATGAGATCAACTTCATGTTGCACATCCACACGGTATGATGGCACCGACATCATCATCCGCTCACGGTCAGACCGTCGGATTTCGAATCCGAGGTTGACCAGCCTGTCGGCAATCTCACGAGAACCGAGCTGGGTGCCAAGCATATTATTGACGGTTGAGATGTTCATGGGAATTGGATCTTCGGGATGAAACGTGGCCGAAATGTCAATGATTCCTTTGGTCACATCTCCTCCGGCCAGCTCTCTGATCAGTTGAGTCGCTCGATTCAGGGCCAGGGTCAGGCACTCACGATCTGTGCCGCGTTCAAAACGATAGGAGGAGTCGGTCTGTTTGTTCAGCCGCTTCGAAGTCCGCCGTATGGTCAACTTAGCAAAATAGGCGCTCTCGAGCAGAATGTTAATGGAGCTATCATTAATCTCCGTATTTTTGCAGCCCATGATACCCGCGAGCGCAATGGGCCTGGACGGATCAGTGATGAGCAGATCCGTATCTTTGAGCTTGTGGGTCTCTCCATCGAGCGTCTCGATGACTTCACCCTCCTTTGCATTACGCACAATGATCTGATGGTTGCTAATCTTGTCGAGATCAAAGGCATGCAACGGGTGGCCCAGTTCCAGTAAGACATAATTTGTCACGTCAACGACGTTATTGACCGCGCGAAATCCAGCTGACTCGAGCGCCCGAACCAGCCAGAGCGGACTTGGCTGGATTTTCACGTTCCGGATCAGACGCGCGGTATAGCGCATACATTCGTGTTTTGGCACTCCGCTTATCTTTACAAACGCATCAATGCGATCCATCGTTTCCTGAAAGCGAGGTGTGGGTGGAAAGACCTTTTTGCCGAATCGTGAAGCGAGCTCGCGCGCAATACCGAATATACTCAGCCAATCCGGGCGATTTGGCGTAATCTTGATGTCCAGTAGCGCATCAAAGGGTTCCCCCACAGGCATCTCGGGAGGCAAAATCAGAATGCCCGACGCATCGCTGTTCCAGTCAAGCTCAATACCTGAGCAGAGCATTCCTTCTGATGTCTCCCCGCGAATACTGGTCTTCTTGATGACGACACCATTAGGCAAATTCGCCCCGGGCAGTGCTAGTGGCACTCGATCGCCTGGCTGAATATTCTTCGCGCCACAGACGATTTGCAGTGAAGTACTAGGATCAGTCCTGACCTGGCAGAGCACCAGATTGTCGGCACTTGGGTGGGGCCGAATGTCCTGAATCTCACAAATAACTATGGTGCCGGAAATTGCGCCCAGGTCTATGTAGCTGTCAACTTCCAGGCCCGCCATGGTTAGATCGTCAATCACTTCACGGGCCGGCAAGTCCAGCTTCACCACGTCTTGCAGCCAACGATAGCTTACTCTCATTCTCCTACCTTTAAACCCGGTCTGTGCAAATCCTGCGGAACAATGTGCAACGTTCAGAATTGGCGCAGAAACCGAAGATCGTTTTCAAAGAATAGCCGGATATCGTTGATGCGGTACTTGAGCATGGCGATGCGCTCAACTCCCATGCCAAAGGCAAAGCCGCTATAAGCATCCGGATTGTAGCCGACGTTACGAAAGACAACGGGATGAATCATACCAGCGCCCACAATCTCGAGCCAGCCAGAGTCTTTGCATACCCGGCATCCCTCGCCCATGCACATGACACAGCGAATATCCAGCTCCGCGCTCGGTTCAGTAAAAGGGAAGAAAGAGGGCCGAAAGCGCATCGCAGTGTCAGGGCCGAACATCTCACGCATAAACACCTCAAGCACACCTTTGAGATCTCCCAGGCTGATCTGTTTATCTACCATGAATCCCTCGACCTGGTGAAACATCGGGGAGTGGGAAATATCCGCATCGCGGCGATAGACCTTCCCTGGTGCAATGATGGCAAGCGGCGGTTTGCGAGCTTGCATTGCGCGAATCTGAACCGGCGAAGTATGCGTGCGCAGCAGCATTGTATCATTGACATAAAAAGTATCCTGCATCTCCCGCGCTGGATGATCAGGCGGAATGTTCAACGCTTCAAAATTGTTGTAGTCCGATTCAATGTCCGGGCCCTCGACGACATCAAAACCCATTGAAACAAAGATTGCCTTGATTTGCCCGAGCACCTGACTGATGGGATGGCGATGGCCGATCTCTTGGCCACACCCGGGCAATGAAATGTCCAGCTCTTCCTGTTCAATCTGAGTGCGTGCCTCGGTCAATTTCAATTCCTGCTCTTTGGCTTGAAGTATCTCGATGATCTTTGTCTTGGTCTCGTTGGCCAGGCGACCGACCAGTGGCTTTTCCTTGTCGGTCAATTTGCCCAGATTGCGAAGAACGTTTGTAAGCACGCCCTTTTTCCCCAGGTATTTTACACGCACCTGTTCCAGGCCGCTTGTGTCTTTTACGGCTTTTAACTCCTGCTTTAGCACGGGCAAAATCTTTTCAATCTGCTGAATCATTTTCTGAAACATCAGTGTGTGCCCTCTTTGGGCTTGATACCTTGCTGCAATCTCAGCCGATTTTTCCCCAGGCACTGCCTATTTGGCGATGCCCTGGCGGCAATCATGCTCAGCCGAGACCTTATTGAATTCTTCTGACGGCTCTACTCTTCCTCACGCGTGTTTAGGTTCGGGCTTGTCGTTCTCTTCCTGCAACGCCTTTTTTGCGGTGTTTACATACTCACCGAAGGCCTGAATATCGCGCACGGCGAGGTCAGCGAGAATCTTGCGGTCCACTTCCACACCGGCCAGCTTCAGGCCATTGATAAACCGGCTGTATGAGAGACCATTGAGACGCGTCGCTGCATTGATGCGGGCTATCCACAGGCGGCGAAATTCCCGCTTGCGCTGACGCCGGTCACGATAGGCGTAGCGCAGGGCGCGTCTGATTGTCTCTTTGGCGTTCTTGAACAGACGTGAGCGTCCGCTGTAGTATCCTTTAGCTCGCTTGAGCATCCGTTTGCGACGCCGTCGGGTTACCGGTGTATTTGTCACCCGTGGCATTTGATTTCCTCCTCCTGGCCCTTACGGCAAATCAATCCTATATCTAAGTACTCATGATAAAACCCTGGATTACCATCCCATAAGCCTTTTGATGCGTTTCTGATCACCCTTTGAAAGCTGCGTGCTCTTGCGCAGCTTGCGCTTACGCTTCTTGCTTTTCTTCGTAAGAATATGACTACGGTACGCTTTTTGTCGTTTCACTTTTCCAGTCGCGGTCAACTTAAAACGTTTGCCTGCACCCCGACTGCTTTTGATTTTTGGCATTGTGATACCTCAGAATCTATAATGTGACATTTCCATCCAATTCGTCCTGCTTCTGTTCAGGGATTCAAACATCGCCCGATTGAGGGAGGAAAAAAGCCGGGAGATTTCCTTACAAGGGACTCATCCACGTTTTTTTGTCAGCATAAGGATTTGAAACCGGCCGACCCGACGCACATATCCTTCCGGTTCTGCCACATCTGCTAGCTGGGTGATCATTTTCTCAATCAGCTGCTCACCGATCTCGGTATGGGTTATCCCTCGACCCTTGTATAGGATGGTGACCTTAACCTTGTGCCCATGGGTGATAAAGTCACGAATGTGGCGCAGCTTGGTCTCGAAGTCATGAGGGTCAATAGTTGGCTGCATTTTGATCTCTTTGACTTCGACCTGTTTTTGCTTTTTCCTTGCCTCCCTTGCCTTGCGCTTCTGTTCGTAGAGTATCTTCTTGAAGTCTATGATCTTACACACAGGTGGCGTAGCCTGCGGGGCCACCTCTACGAGATCCAGCCCCGACTCCTCGGCACGGCGTCTTGCCTCCTCAAGGGGGACGATACCGACCTGGACTCCATCGTAGTTGATCAACCGAACTTCCTTTGCACGAATTTGCTCATTAATGCGGATTTTTTCTTTAATACCGAATCACCCCCTGCCAGAGATCTAGAATGGAAAGAGCGGGAAAGAGGCACACATCTCCCGCTCTTGTTTTCTTCTCAACTGCCGATACAGCAACCCAGGGAACAGCTCTTGCACGAGCGTAGTGGGTGAGAAGCAACCGTGCCTCTTCTTGAGCCAATTTCAATTGTTTAGGGCCTTGCCCTTGCTAATAGTAAAGATATTCTGTAATGAAAACCTCATGAGGAAGTCAAGTGTTTTTTGCGCTGCTGCATTATTCCCCACCACCACTTTCATACTCGTTGGATTACTACTGCTGACAGGTGGGGCCTATGCACTGGCCAGCGTTATGATAAGGTGTGAGGCGAAAACTCTTCGTCTATCTACGTTTAGCACGAGGCTTCTGGCTTTCCAGCCGTTTTTTCATCCGGTCCTGAAACAACTTGTCCAGTCCAGTCCACACGCCGGCCCACACCACAGTAAAGCTCGGAATCAGCCAGAGCCAGAGGTGAGGGGGTGGCATCCTGCCCGAGTAGCCATACAGCTGCACTACCACGCAGTATACAATGACCCCCAAGATAGCACCGATGACGACTTTTTTTGCCATCAGTCCTTCATCCCCAATCCATTAACTTGCTCTAATAGCAAGAAATCCGAACTTCGCACATCCTTCCCAGCATCTTTTATTAACCTAGCAATCCAAGATCACGACTGCAACAAAAAAATGAGTCGTACGCCACCCAGACTACTTTGCTATACGCGCCACTCCGAGGCCTGCACAAAGGATATTTCTGTTCCAAACCACTGGGCAGATAATAATATGGAATTTCTCGGCTTGTGAACGAACCCATTGATTAGGACAAAGTCGGAATTGGCATCGGAGAGCAAGGGTCTAAGCACCGAGCTCATGCGATATTTTCAGGGGGCTTTTCGATAAATGGCAGGACAATGGTGAATGTAGTGCCAGTTTCGGGGTTGGATTGAACGGAAATCTTGCCTCCATGTTCCTCAATGATTTTCTTTGTCACCACCAAGCCCAGGCCCGTTCCATGTGACCCTTTGGTGCTGACAAATGGTTCGAAAAGTGTCTCGAGCTGCTTAGGAGAAATCCCGGTTCCAGTATCAGATACTGTAACCAAAAGAACGGTGTCGTAACCGGTAAGCCGAAATTGCGGAAGTTGCGACACGGGGGAGTGGATCTTCCGCGCCTCTACACGGACCTCCCCGCTGCCACTACAGGCTTCAATTGCATTGTTGACCAGATTGAGCAGACACCGGTATATCTGGTCTGAATCCACATAGACTGGCCCAATCTCTGGATGAATGCGGCTGACCAGCTGAACTTCTCCCCGATCTGGCTGGAGCTCCGCTGTTTCAAAGACTTCGCCAATCAGTGTATCAAGCTCCGTTTTCTCGAGCACTAGCTTTTTCTCTTTCACATAATCGAGCATATCCAGTGCGAGCCCAGAAATCTTATTCACACTACGCTTGAGAATGGCCCAGCTACGAGTAATGGCCTCGCGGTTGCTGCCCTCTCGCGCCTTTTCATACACGAATATTGATCCCTTGACCCCGGTCATAACGTTCTTAATGCAGTGTGTAATTCCTGCCACGGTCTGGCCTACCAAGGCAAGTCGCTCTCTCTGGATGCGTTCCGCAATCAGGCGTGCATTCTCAATCGCAATCGCAGCTTGACTGGCCAGGATCACCAGCGCATCCAGATCGCGCGCGCTAAACTCCGTGAGTGATTTGACCCGATTGATGTTTATAGTTCCGATGACTTTGCCCTTGGCCCGAAGAGGAACACACATGGACGACGCAATTCCTCTCTTGCCCGCAATAGATGTAAATGTCTTGTGCTCAACCTTCCTTTTCAGAAGAATGGGACGATCATGCGTTATCACCCATTCCGCAATGCTCCCTTTGCGCTCTATGTATCCATGTTTCATCACCGAGCCGGGCAGACCCTTGGAGGCGAGCATTTTCAGTTTGGCTCCCGGGGCTTCGAGCAACAGAATTGATCCCTGATCCGCATCGAGTTCTCCCAGCGTCAGATCAAGAATCTTTTGCAGAAGGTCGTGCAGCTGGAGTGTCGACCCAATGGCAGAACTAATTTCCAGAAGCGCGGGACTCCATGAGGCATTTCTCAACGAACGCGGCAGCTTAGATGCTGAAGCAACGGCACGCAGACGGCGGTTAAAGGCCCGAAGGTCACTTACCGGGAAAAAGCACTCATGCACCCCCATCGAATAGAGCTGCATCAGAAATGCTGCATCCGGCTTTTCCAGTGCGGCAAGAATGTAATTCTCGTGCTGCTGTCTAGTCAGGACTCCTAGCGCTTGCGACACCACGCGTAATTCCTTTTTGTCCATACCCGAACGGGCCAGGTCAATCAGAGTAACCATCGGTTCGTCAATCGGTGGAGAAATAGCGTGCGCTCGCACCAGATTTGTCGCCGTCAGCATTCTGATTTCTGCGAATGTCTTCTGTGTGGTGCGCGACAAACGCTCCCCATATCTTTTGTCTCTAGAAATAATTACCAGACTCTTCGTAGGCCGTAAGGTTGATCTCATATCTTCCGTTCCGGATTAGGGCTGACTTCAATCATGCCAGACACTCTGTTAAATTTATATCGGCTAATAGCACGAACCATTAATGAGAGCAATAAAATAGGTTACAGATTTTAAATCTCTCGCAAAGACGCCAAGAACGCAAAGTTCCCATTTTCTTCGCGACTTTGCGGCTCTGCGTGAAACTTTAATAAGCCATACAGTGACACCAATTACCCGTGGCCCCCAACATCATAGATACCACAGCGTTACCTTAGCCATATTAATCGAGCGTAAACGACTGGCCGCGCACAGGTACCTCAACCTGGAGGCCTAATTCTTTACGTATGCGCTCCCCAAGCGCCTGCGACTGTTTCTCCTCACCATGGACAACAAAAACCCGCTTCAGACGTTTCTGCTCGTTGAGCGCCTGCACAAACTCCATCAGGTCATTCGCATCCGCGTGAGCACTAAATGCATCTATCACCTCTACTTCTGCTTTCAGTTGGTACGGCTCACCAAAAATTTTGACTTTGGACCGGCCCTCAACCAGACGTCGGCCCAGCGTATGTCTGGCTTGAAACCCAACGATCAGCACAAGATTGCGCGGATTCTCAATGTTGTTCTTCAGGTGATGTAATATACGCCCGGCTTCGCACATGCCTGAGGCTGAAATAATAATGCACGGCTCCTTAAATGTATTCAGCCCCTTCGACTTCTCCACATCTCGAATGTACGTCACCAGCTCGAACCCCATAGGATCGCGACCCGCCAGCAATTGCTCGCGCATCTCGCGATCATAGCATTCCGGATGATGACGAAAAATCTCGGTCACATTTACCGACAACGGACTGTCAACAAACACGGGTATGCGCGGCATCGCCTTGCGCGCCCATAGCTGTGCCAGGGTATAGACGATCTCCTGGGTCCGGCCGACTGAAAATGCCGGAATAATAATTTTCCCGCGCCGCTCATATACCCGCGTCACAATCGCCTGGAGCCGTTCCTCTACCTTCTCTATCGGCTCATGGAGGCGGTTTCCATAAGTACTTTCTATCAGCAAGTAGTCAACATTCTGAGGCCTCTCAGGATCCTTGAGTATCGGGAGGTGACGCCGGCCAAGGTCTCCGGTAAAGACCAACCGCTTCGATCGTCCGTGCTCCTCAATGTCCAGCACCACGATGCTCGATCCCAGAATATGTCCGGCATCCAGGAACGTACAGCGCAGATGCTTGAGCAGATTGAGCGGACTATGGTAGTGTATGTCCTGAAAATAATGAAGACTCCGTTCCGCATCCTCAGTTGTATACAGAGGCTCGAGCAATGGCTTTCCAGAGCGCGCCAGCTTTTTGTTCAGATACTCAACATCTTTCTCCTGAATGTACGCGCTATCGAGCAGCAGCGCGCTGCAAAGCTCCTCAGTCGCGGCTGTACAATAGATTGAGCCTCGAAATCCTTCTTTCACAATGTTTGGAATATTACCGCAATGGTCAATGTGGGCGTGCGATAATACCAAAGAATGGATAGATGAGGGGTCGAATGGGAAGGTCGAATTCCGCTCGCGAGCCTCTGCGCGACGTCCTTGAAACAATCCGCAATCCAGCAGAATCCTCTTCCCGTCAGTCTCAAACAGGTGCATAGAGCCGGTAGTAGTCCGTACGGCTCCCCAGAACTCAAGCCGCATTCGTGTACCTTCCAGGAAAAAAATCAATCAACACAGTGTACAGCGTCCCCAAATGCAACTGATCATTCCATGCATTGCCAAAAACCCGGTAAGTGTCAATGCTTAACTTATCTCCTGAGCCGCTAAGAAAACTGTTGTAATTGTGACGCTGCTATGGAATACGCAGAAAAGCCAGGATAGAGAAAAGCAGGTGGCCCACATGGAGGTCTATAGCCAGTTGTGAAGTCCCAGAGAAACAAGATAATTGTAGCGCCCGAGGTAAAGCAGGCTCTCGCCTCACACAAGCCAATCGTTGCGCTGGAATCCACGGTCATTGCCCATGGACTCCCATATCCCCATAATCTCGAAACCGCTCTCGAGTGCGAAAAGACTGTTCGAGACAACGGAGGGATTCCAGCAACCGTTGGTATTGTTCGGGGTAAGCTAAAGATTGGCCTTGGCAAAGCTGATCTCCAGTATCTTGCAAGAGGAAGAGAGGTTAGCAAGACCGGGCCGAGCAATCTCGCGGCGGTTATGCTCCGCCAAGAATGGGGAGCAACGTCGGTCTCCACCACTCTGCTCGCAGCGCATCAGGTAGGTATCATGGTGCTCGTTACAGGAGGCATTGGCGGCGTGCATCTCAATGCCAGCCAGAGCTTTGACATTTCAGCCGATCTCCCTGCCCTATCGCGCTTTCGGGCAATTGTGGTCTGCTCTGGTGTGAAAGCACCACTTGATGTTGGCGCCACAATCCAATACCTGGAGACCCATGGAATTCCGGTGATCGGATACAGAACTGCCTATCTTCCGAACTTCTACACACGAAGAAGCCCGTACCGGGTTGATCTAAAGGCCAGCTCGGTTGCCGAGATTGCGCGCTTTGCCCGGACTCATTGGGATTTGCACTCTAGCGGATGCATTTTGGTGACTGTTCCAGTTCCACGGTACGGCGAAGTTCCTAAGCGCGTGGTAGACCGTGCTATTGCTGAGGCACATGCCGCACTACAACGGAGCAACGTTACCGGCCGCAACGTGACACCCTTTCTTCTCGCCCGCATCAGCGACGAAACGCATGGCGCAAGCCTGCGTGCCAACATCGCCCTCCTGCGCAATAACGCCCTTGTCGGCACACGCATTGCCAGAGCCATTCAAGCCTAATCTCTGTTCACCAGAGCCTGGCCTTTGGTGTCCACAACGCCAGCCCTTGTCGCGTCACTGATTTATGGCTGACCAGGCACGGCGTCTCCCCTGAAAGCATCAGCCGTTCCAGACCGAACACACCCAGATAAAATCCATAAAGAATACGCAGACTTTCAAGAGACATTTATTCGCCTTTTGCTATCCTTGCCATATCATTAACAAAACGGAGGCCCGGAGATATGAAGATCATAATCAGCGACCTGCACATGGGCTGCGGCGACGCTCTCGAGGACTTTCGATACGTCGCTCGAGCCCGAACCAGACGAAAAGACCCAAAAACTCTCAGACGCCAGATTGCAAAGATGCATCGGGTGTTTCAGCGCTTTCTTGAAGGCATGCTGAAGGCCGCCCGCCGCTGTAACGCCACGCCAGAACTAATCCTCCTGGGCGACATTTTTGATCTGTTACAGGTGGAACCAAAACGCTTCCTTGACCCTGTGAAAATCAAGCGCATTGCCTCGGCTCACTTACCAGCATTTCGCGCGCTTAACTCCTTCACCAAACGCGGAGGCAAATTGACCTACGTGATTGGCAATCATGACCACGAACTCATGCATCCCCCGATGTTCAATGCCCTGCTTCGCTATCTGCCAGAGCTGAACGCTGACCATCATCACAAACCACTGAGCCACTATGTTGACCACGAGGCCGGCATCTATGCCGAACACGGAAATCAGTACGACCCTTTGAATCATTTCCATAAGTTTAACGATCCTCGCGAACTTCCCTTCGGCTCCCGGATGGTTCTCAAGCTCGTGAACCCTTATGAGAAGTACTATCCTCTGATTGACAACATCGTAGGAACGCGAGCGCAGCTTTGGTACGCGCTAAAGCACCTGCCGGGATTTCTTTCAAAAACCCTTCTACAGTCGCTGGATTATAAACGGCTTCCATCTACATTACCCCACGAACAGATCCTGATGCATCTCACCAATATGATGTCCGACGCAAAAGGACTTAGCTGGGATGGAAAATTTCAACGCGGCCTCAATAAGGCCATGCAGGCAAACGAGCAACTTATCAAAACGGAGTTAATGAAGAGCTTATCGAACGGAATCGAGCTGCTTGATTGTTTGGAGGAAGGTCCTCATCCTGGCGCCTTAATTCTGAACCACGTCGAAGGCGAGTTCTCTCGCAAGGCTCTTCGTATGCTGGAGAAAAAGAAAGGGAAAACCCTGGGACCTATTCCCCGCACATTGCGATTTCTAATCCTGGCACACACCCATCAGGTTCGTGTGGCCCGAATCGCTAAGCGATGTTATGCCAACTCCGGATGCTGGCGGCCACGGGCGCTACCCCACCGTACCCGCCACTTTCGCATCGTACAGACTCTTGACGCTCTACAACTGGATCAAAAAGAGGGAGAGTGGAGACTCAAGCGGCTAGACGCGAAGAAAATGATTTCGTGAGTGGCAAAAATCTCTTCTTCTTGCTGTCAGACACAAGCAAGAACCGTGCGTTCGAGGGTGCCTTCCTAGAAGTAATAAAGCTTCGAGCGAATATGTAAACGCCGAGCAACGTGCGTCTTCAACGCAGCTTTGGCCACGGCATGGCTTACTGCCTTTGCAACCTTCGGATTAAACACACTCGGGATAATGTACTCTTCACTCAGCTCGTCGCGATGAACCACCGATGCAATAGCTTGGGCTGCGGCCAGCTTCATCGCCTCATTGATCTCTCCAGCGCGGCAATCGAGCGCACCTCGAAATATCCCAGGAAAACAGAGCACATTATTGATCTGATTCGGATAATCACTGCGTCCGGTCGCAATGACTCGGGCATAGCGCGCAGCCTCTTCAGGCATAATCTCCGGCACTGGATTTGCCAGCGCAAAGATGATGGCGTCCCGCTTCATGGCTTTGACGTCTTTGGGCTTGACCAATCCGGGGCCTGACACGCCGATAAACACGTCAGCGCCGCGCATTACCGCAGATAGTCTGCCTTTCAGCCGTTTGGGATTGGTATGGTCGGCAAGCCACTTCTTTATGACATTCATTCCTTCCCTGCGATTCTTATAGATGGCACCATGGCGGTCGCAGCAGATAATCTGTCTGATACCAGCCCGACGCAGAATGTGAGTCACCGCCACGCCCGCCGCTCCTGCCCCGCTGATCACAACTGAAATCTTGCGAATATCCTTCTTAACAATCTTCAGCGCATTCAGCAGTGCCGCCATTACCACCACTGCAGTTCCGTGCTGATCATCATGAAAGACAGGAATATCGAGACTCTGCTTGAGCCGTTTCTCGATTTCGAAGCAGCGCGGAGAGGAAATGTCTTCAAGATTGATCCCTCCGAAGCCTGGTGCAATATGCTGCACTGTTCGCACTATTTCGTCGGGATCTTTCGTATCGAGACAAATGGGGAAAGCATCAATACCACCAAACTCCTTAAAAAGCATGGCCTTCCCTTCCATCACAGGCATCGCGGCTTCTGGCCCTATGTCGCCCAGGCCGAGCACTGCGGTACCGTCAGTGACGATTGCCACACAGTTTTTCTTGATCGTCAATGAGTAAACCTTGATGGGATCTTCATGAATTGCCATGCATACCCGCCCTACACCTGGCGTATAGGCCATGGAAAGGTAATGCCGGGTCTTTAGCGGCACTTTGTTTTCTACACTAATCTTGCCGCCGAGATGCAAAAGGAATACGCGGTCGGAGACATTGACTATTCTAACCCCGCGCACCTCTTTTACCGCGTTAATGATTTCCTGGCCGTGCTTTTCCCCGCGCGCATTTACTGTGATGTCGCGCGTAATATCCGACTTTGTCACGGCGACGATGTCCACGGCCCCAATGTCGCCCCCTAGGGAGCCGATCTCCGATGTCACCCGTCCGAACATCCCGGGCACATTCTTGATTTCCAGCCTCAGAGTGATACTATAGCTCACAGTTGGTGTCGCGTTTACCATGCTTATCAGGGTCCTTTCTAGGAGCATGAAATAGAGAAGAAACCGTTCGTCCGCATCTCGTCTCCACGACTATTTCTTCGGCAGGAACTCCGCAACCTGCTTTTCCAGCTGTTTGAGTTGCTTGTGCAATTCCGGTAGTCGCTGCATGACAGCATAGATTCTTTGGAACGCCTTCATCGGCACTCCGGGAGAGCCAAAATAATACTGGCCAGAGGGGACATCCTTTCTAATGCCACTTTGTCCCCCAACCACTACACTATCGCCAAGGGTGACATTATCGGAGATACCCGCCTGTCCGGCCAGGATACAATTGTCACCTAATTTCGAGGATCCCGCTATGCCCACCTGTGAAACAATAACACAATTCTTGCCGATCGTTACAT
>CAZVVA010000044.1:0-21010 GCA_964630455.1 uncultured Candidatus Sumerlaeota bacterium | reverse complement strand
CCAACCAGAATCAAGCTTTTTCACAGATAATCTGAATGGCGAGTGGGAGAGGAAAACCAGTAGGGGCACGCCGCAGCGTGCCCCTACGTGCAAAACCTGTCCGCCGAAGCTAAGGCGGAGGCGGATCAGGGTAAGCCTGGAGGCGATAGTGTCTCGATTGTGGCGCGGTCGAGGATGAGCGAAGCTTCGGCTGCGTCTCTGGGTGCAAAGTTAAAAAACTGTTGGCTATGCCAATATCACTCACTCAACTGGGGGAACCGTTGCATCATCTCATTTATTGAGACGCGCAATTTCTCAGGTAAGGGTAGAGTGCGCAGGTGTTGTACCTCTTCCCTGGCTAATTGGTAATTCTCGCAAATTAGGGCGAGCTCCAGTCGGTTGTAGCGCACAAAAATCTCGTCCGGTTTAAGTTTCTCTGCCCTAGAAAAAGCCTTGTCTGCCGCCTCAAGCCTTCCCATGTCCCAGAGCGTCAGCCCGTAATCGTTCCAGAGTTGATAATTGTTCGGGTCAAAGTTCAATGCCTGACGGTATGACGCCTTTGCTGCTATTAGGTCGCCAAGCAAAGAGCTTAACTCAGCTTCCCAGCGCAATATATGGGCCTTTCCCTTTAAGGGCGCCCAAGGAGGCGGGTTACTGGCAAGCATACGGAGAAAATCTCTCGCCTGTCTTGTTCTGCCAAGCTTATGCTGCTGTTTCAGATAACGGTGATGGAGAGGAAGATAGAGTTCTTTCTCAAGGTGTCTCTCACTCAATCTTAAAGTTTCTGTTGTTCTCCCTTCTAAATCCAGCACATCCAAAAGAAGCATCAGTGTGCTGCCGTCGGGTTTCAGCTTATAAGCCTCACGAAGATATCTCTCCGCTCTTAGATACTCTTTCCGTGCGGTCATTATCTTCCCCATAAATATCGCTGACCATGCGTCGGGATGACCACGGCTTACTACATTATGGAGCACTTTCTCTGCCTCCCTCAGTCTCCCTACCTTTATTAAACTCGCTACGTAGCTTCTTCGGAAATCCTGCCAGCACGGGAACTTTTGGAAGACTCGTTCATAATGTCCGACTGCTATCTTTGGATTACTTGTCATGAACACCTTTCCCAGAAATGCCTGGTGCGAAGCCAGGAACACATTGACGAAAAATACTGTCAGCCCTACCCAGAATAGAAGAACCAGAAGCCCTGCTATAATCGTGCCTTTTCTCCTAATGGAGAAAGTGCGCTTAGCTGGTCTGCTTGCTATCCCGGCGCCTATCCCGGCCAGGAGATAAAATATCCAGCCACCGCCAAACCAGTTGAACCACACTCCCACGCTGGTAGCTACAAGGAGTCCACTAATACCGGCTATTATCGCCATCAGCAATAATCGTTCATCTGGTATAGAGGTAGATGCCTTTGCGCCTTCGCTTAACCCTTTTAAGAGGAAAAACAAAAATCCTGTAAATAGCAAGAGGCCGGTTACACCTCCATCCACCATAGATTCTACTGGCCAACTATGGGCATGTGCTGGTCTTTGCTCCGGGACGATAGGTTCTATCCGTGGCATTAGAATCAAGGAAACTTCTGGAAATGAACCCAGCCCATATCCGCTGAATGGTCGCTCACGAACAAGCTCGAGACTCCCTCTCCACAACTCATAACGTAGTTTTATGGTGCTGGTGCTGAAGAGGTGCCTAAATGACTGGGGGAAGAAATTTACACTCACGGAAACGAAAATCCCTCCGGCAAGGATCGTCAGCAGGAGTGCTCTTCTTACCAAGAGCTTTGCCCGTCCCCTGTCATGCTTGAAACCTGTGCTAACGAATAGTATTCCTAACCAGACTACGATGGCAAAGCCAAGCATGCCTTGCCGTGACTGAGTTGCCAAAATGGCCAAAGTTACCAAGATTGTTCGCACTGGTAAGCGCAATCCCTTCCTCGAATTACGTAATCCAAGCTCCCTTACTGCCAACACAGGAACCAGAGCTACCAGGAAATCTGCAAGGAAATTAGGATTGCCAAATGTCCCCACAGGTCGGTCAAAATGCTTCCATCTGAGAAAATCAATGCCAAAATACTGCAAAATTCCATAAAGACTGGCAATTGTTGCCGCCCAGAAAACTGGCTCCAGTACTGAGATCTCTCCCTGCGACCTTCGGAGCAGACCTGCCACAAAAAGGAACATAACTATATAGCCAGCGTTACGAGCAATCAGAACCATTCCCCTGAATGCATCGGGAGTAAAGGTAAGACTGATAATCCCCCATAAAAAATAAAGGAATAAAAACCCTAAGGCCCAGCGCCACCATCTCCCCGCCTGCCAGAGCTCAAACACCGGGGCTAAGACTGTAGGAAACGCTCTTGTAAGCAAAGTCAATGCTAGTAGTAATAGAAGTCCATCCCACCAGATAAGCTCTTTAATGACATTGGTATTCTGCGTGATGGTGCAGAACGCCAGTGTCACCAACGCTGCAAGAATACCCAATGCTTTATACAGCAATTCACCAATCTTCTCATCTTTACTTAATTGCACAGTCATTGCTTTCTCACGCTCGCAATCATCTCTGCTGATTTCCTCTTACTATTCTTATTTCTTAACACCTGTCTCAGGCAGACCATTTACCTGAACGAAGTTGGAGTCACCATAGACGTTGGTATAAGAATTGGCATTGCTCCTCGATGTTCATCAGTGCCTATATCATATTCTTCCAAAGGATCAACGTTATTAAACCATAAAACATCAATCGTTCCTGATGCGGTTGGCCAACAAAAAGCTACGTTTTCTTAGCGTGGATCTTCCATCAGTTTCAACACTTATTACACAGACAACAGAAGATAAAGAAGGAGTTCGTGGGTAGAACGTCGAAAAGGCCGGATGTCGTCGGATTCAGAGAGAAATCAGAAGTTTTAACGGCAGGGGGTTCTAGCCCCAGCCGAAAAGAAGCAGGGGCACGCCGCGGCGTGCCCCTGTGTGGTAAATCTGTCCGCCGAAGCTAAGGCGGAGGCGGATCAGGGTAATACAGGAGGTGAGAGAGTCTCAATTATTGCGCGGTCAAGGATGAGCGAAGCTTCGGCTGTGTCGTCGGGTGTGAAGTTGAGTATGTCGAAGGAAATGAGTAAATCTTCACCGACGCAGTTCGCTGGAGGCACAAAGTAGAGCCGGTCGTATGTCGTGTTTGTTGTGCCAGGGGAATTTGCTCCGTCACCAATGCTTGAAATGCCTAAGGTGTGCGAGGCTTGAAAATTTCCGGTGTTGAACCGCAGCCGCATCTCGGGCACCAGCGCAGGGTTGGTCACGTCTGTGCGAACTTCGAATGTCCCCCGATACAGTTTGTCCGTCTCAATAGTTATATCTGCGGGATGGTTCACCCAGTAACCGAACGTATCCGTGTTAGTTGTGGCGTGTAGCTCAAGCGCGCCACTGGCATGGTTATACTCTGGCGGACTGAAGAGTATCGGTGCGCCTCCGGTTGTCCAGCCGTCCTGGCTCATCTCGAATGTATAATCCTGAATAACTGTCGGCAGGGAGAGCGAATCCAGAGCAAAGCGATTCACCGTAACCGTATCTAGCGCAAGTTCTGCCACTACGGCATCAGAGGGATCGAAGTTCAGCAGGTCGAAGGCAAGTATAGCCCAGCTTTCATTCGTTGGCGGCACAAAGTAAAGATCATAATCCGTACCCGCCGCGGTGGGAGAAGCACCGCCATCGCCTGCGCTTTCGATGGAAACCACATCGTACTGCTGCAAGTTGAGCGAGTTTGCACGAACCCGTAACTGCGGAACAAGCGATTGATCCGTTATGTCGGTCGAGACGCTAAACCGAGCGCGATAGAGATACTCCGAACCAACAGGAATGGCATTCGGTGGACTCTGCCAGTAGCCAAACGTATCGGTATTTGTTGATGAGGTAATCTTTAGGTAGTCTGGTTCCCACGCGAAATCGGGGACACTATAGAGCACCGGCGCGGCCCCGGTAGTCCACTCCTCTCGATCCGGGATAAAGTCAAATACAATCTGCCATGGTGTAGGAGATGGCGTCGGCGTTGGTGTCGAAGTAGGAGTAGGTGTTGCTGTCGGCGTAGGAGTTGGCGTTGGGGTCGGAGTCGGTGTTGGGGAAGGCGTTGGTGTCGGCGTTGGCGTTGGTGTAGGAGTAGGTGTTGGTGTTATAATCGCATCGCCAAAGTCGACCTGATAACCTTGACCCAAGGCAACATTCACCGTCACTGTAGTGGGTGTAGTCGAGATGTACCCCAGTGGATCTACTTCAACGACTTTGTGGATACCCTCATCTATAATTTTGAAGGTGTACTGTCCCAAAGTATTCGTCACACTGGTAACAATATCATCGAGGGTAATGGTCACATCGGGCATGCCAAGCTCTTCGTAGTCCCATACACCGTCACGGCTGATATCTTCAAACACAGTGCCGAAGATGGAAGCGAATTCAGATTCCTCGGGAGCGTCGCCGAAATTGACTTGATAGCTATTGCCCAAAGCAACATCAAGGTGCACCTCATTCGGGGTGGTCGAGAAGTACCCTGAGGGGTCGGTCTCCACGATTGTATGAGCCCCCTCCACCGTGGTAGTGAAGGCGTATTGTCCCCACTGATTTGTCACATAAGTTGTCGCCCCATCAAGAGTGACTGTCACATCGGGAATACCGAGCTCTCCCGTATTCCAATCCCATACACCATTGCCGTTAAGGTCTTCAAAAACCATACCGAAGATAGAGACCATATCAGGATGATCCGAAGTATCACCGAAATCGACTGTGTAGTCATTACCCATGTGGACCATCAACGTTACTGTATTTGGCGTGGTTGAGTGTAACCCAACCGGGTCCGTCTCGATGACGTAGTGAAAACCCTCCACTGTGGTTGTGAAAGCATATTGTCCGAAGGCTTTCGTCACAGCATTTAGCACCCCATCGAGTGATATTGATACGCCGGAGAGGCCAAATTCACCCGGATCCTGTCTGCCGTCGCCGTTCGTGTCTTCGAACACGGTGCCATGAATGGAGGCAGTAGCGGGATTGATGGTATCGCCAAATTCAACGTAGTAGGATTTACTCAATTCAGCAACTGGGACGTTGATAGAGTCAGGTGTGGTAGAGCGGTAGCCGAGCGGGTTCGTCTCGGTGAGAGCGTAGGTGTCCACATCATATACCGCGAACGTGAAAGTGCCTGTAGTAAGCCCATTGCCCGTGGTTATTATGGAAGTAGTATTGTCGAGCCAAATAGTAGCTCCAGCCAGCCCCGGTTCTCCAAAGTCCTGTTGGCCGTTGCTATTCGTGTCATCAAACACAAGGCCATAGATTATAGCGACGTCGATATCATCGCTGTAGCCGAAGTTGTTATCGGGGTATGTGCCGGGTGTCGGAGGACATACAATGACGCTCTCCGGCGTAGTGGGATAGTAATCACCACCCGGCCCAGCAGAGGTGATTCGAACGTTCGTGCCGGGAGCCACGGCAAACTGGTAGGACCCGGCAGAATCCGTAGGCACGGTTATGCTGGTACCACCATCAAATTGCATGCTGACCGCCACTCCGGGGATACCTTGTTCGACTCCATCAAGAACACCGCTCTCATTTTCGTCGTCAAAGACGGTACCCGTAATCAGAGCTACTTCACTTTTCATGACGTCGCCGAAAAGGCTATCATGGGATGTAGAACCAGGTGGCATAGGGCTAAGGACTACTGTGTCATTATCGAGCTTCACGCCATAGTCACCGGGTATAGCGTTGGTAGACACGTAGCCGGCAGGATTAGTCTCGGTTATAGTGGTTACCTGGTCAGGGGGACCGTAGAGGGTGAAGAATCCATCCGAGCCAGTGGTTTGTGACAAACCGGCGTTGACATAAATTACAGCGCCGGCCAGGCCAGGCTCTGTACCGTCGCGCACCCCATTTCCAAGAATCCCGCCACCAGCGCCATTGTCATACCATACCTGACCAGTGGTAGTTATAACGCTACTAGCCTCCACGTCACCAAAGTCACCGTTAGTGTAGACAGTGCCGGATGAGGGGCTGTCAATGCGCAGGGTATTATAATCAAATCTGATCATGCCCGTGCCCGGTATGGCGTTAGTGGATACATAACCAGACGGATCTGTCTCGGTAACCAGAACCGGGTCACTGTCGGTGAGAGTGACGTACAGTTTATAAATGCCGTCTCCCAGGGTCAAAAAGCTGTCTCCATTGGCAGCAACGGTTGCTCCAGCCACACCGGTCCCATCGTCATTGACACCATTGACGTTTGCGTCGTCAAAGACCTGCCCGGTGACTTTGATACCCGGGAAATCTCCGAAATCAATTGGTGAAGGCCCGCTGGATCCGAGAACAACTCCGGCCTGAACAATGTCCGGCGTTGTAGAGACGTAGTCAGGCGGATTGATTTCTGTGATGGTTACCGTGCCGGCAGTATCGTAGCGTAATGTGTAGTAGCCAAGCTGATTGGTGGTCACATAGGAGGTTATTGCATCCGCGGAGAAAACTGTTACTCCCGCCAGGCCATTCTCTCCAATGCCTTGAAGTCCATTATGGTTTGCGTCCTCAAAGACGGTACCATAAATAACGCCAAATACAGATGGTGGGGCATATTTATAACCGAAGTTAATCTCGTAGTCGTCACCCAGAGTGACATCAAAGAACACCGTGCCCGGCGTGGTTCTGAAGTAATCCAGTGGGAGTGACGCGGTTGCACTGGTGGAGCCCGCCTCCGTAGTGATAAGGGTGTATTGGCCGAGGGCATTCGTTACAGTGGTACCAACATCAGGGATACTGACAGAGATACCGGGTATTCCCGGCTCTCCTACATCCAGAACACCGTCGCCATTTAGGTCTTCAAAGGTGATGCCGCTGATGACGGCGCTAGTGGGGCGCGGCGTAGGAGTTGGTGTTGGGGTTTCCGTCGGTGTCGGCGTTGGAGTACATGTCGGTGTGGGTGTGGGAGTAGGCGTAATGGTCGGAGTGGGCGTAGGAGTGCACTGCATGGGCTGGGGATCTACCAGGAGATTAGGCGCCGTTGCGAGAAGGTCAGGATTTCCGGTTTTGATATCCCCTGGCACATACCGGTCTACAACAACACTCAGGCTACTGGCATCCTCTGCAAAAATGTCAAATTGTCCGTAGCCCGCAACCCATAACGCTGTTATGAGTAGCACTACCTGTACAAGGATTCTCCAATTCAGTTTCGTTTCTTTCATGGTTCTATGCTCCTTATCAGTTTAATATTATTTCTCTCTCGGAATTGATTGTATATTTTCCATAATATTTTTACTTTGTCAATCTAAGTCTGGCGTTTTGTGCATGCAGTGGGCTTTTAATAACGACACTATGCACCTTTTTGGTGCGTTTTCACATGGCTGTACGCCTGGAACTAGAATTATGACGGGCACATGAAGAATAAAATCGGTATCTGTAGTTTCAAATCGAGGCGAAGACAGGATATACAGCTGGGTATGCAATGGGCTGGGCATAGAGGATCAAGGAGTGTGGCGGTTTTACGGCAGCTATCTCACGTTTGACTATTGCGTCAGTAGGTATGTTGCTTTTCTATCGCCGGCTGATAAAGAGAAGGGGCACGCTGCAGCGTGCCCCTACATGTAAAAGCTGTCTGCCGAAGGCGCAGATTGTGATCTCAACAGCCGGAATTCTTCCTATTGTTAAAGCATAGCTTCCATGAATTCATTTAAATTTTCCAATTGGCACGTATGTATTTTAAAAGAATGCTTTTCCAAAGCAGCCATATATTTCAGGCCACTACCAGTTACAATACAAACGATGGTATCCTTCGCGGTAAAAAACTTCTCTTTTCTTAGCTTTTTCACGGCAGCCAAAGGCACCGTAGCGGCAGGTTGACCGAAGATCCCAGTTCTTTTTGCCAGCTCTCGTTGTGCTTGAAGAATTTCCTCATCGCTCACGGCAACGCAAAGTCCTCCAGTACGTCTCATTTTTCTCAACACATCATTTCCGCTGGGAGGATATGGGTTTTCAAGAGCATGGGCAATTGTATGGGGACTCTCAACCCGGGTTATGAGCTCTTCATTTCTGGTGTACGCATTATAAATTGGCGAACAACCGCTGGCTTGAGCACAAATAATTTTGGGGACGTTTTTGATTAATCCGCAGCTTTTAAACTCCTCGAATCCTTTCAAGATCCCTCTGATATTTCCTCCCGAACTGGTAGGAACTATAATATGATCAGGCGACGAAAAATTCATCTGCTCGCAAATTTCAAAGGAGATTGTTTTTGAACCTTCAACTCGAAATGGCACATCTGAGTTAATAAAATAAGTGTCATGCCGCTTGCTGATTTCAAGACTGTCAAAGTAAAGCTGCCCGTAATCTCCATCTACCTGAATTAGAATTGGATTATGGACAGCAATGGGGGTAAGCTTCTCGGCAGGGAGCTTTGCACTGACCAGGATGAACGTTTGCAGCCCGGCTTTAGCACCATAAGCCGCCACAGAAACAGCCATATTGCCCGTTGATACCGCTCCTATTCTTTTATACCCCATGGTAATAGCATGTTGGGCTCCTACAACTGTTCCCCTATCTTTAAACGACCACGTAGGGTTTTGGCTTTCGTTTTTAAACAGAACTCTTTTTATGCCTAACTCATGTGCCAGTTGTGAAGACTCGACTAATGGCGTAAATCCTTCACGAAGAGATAGAGCACGGCTAATCTCCAGGAAAGGGAAAAAATCGCCATACCTGTCCAGAATAGTCTGCTTAAGAATATTGCCTGCTTTTATCTTTCCTTTGGTTACTTTTTCTACTTCCAAAGGCTCGTTGCAAACATCACAACGCGGATGAACCCGCTCGATAGAATACGCTTTATCACATTGTGTGCATACCAGGTTTCTCTTTTTCATGATCTCACGGATTCCTTGCTAGAAAAGATCCGCCAAAACGGCTGCTTCCTTTGGCAAACAGCCGGACCAAGCGAACTGAACGAAATTGCCAGAGCCAAGGCTTTTCAGCTACGACGCCTCCCCCACATTGCTCTATGGAGGAGATACCCTTGTGGTTTTAGAGCCTATCCTAAAAATCCTGTCTTCCACAATGTCATTCTGAGCGGAGTGAAGAATCTCGCCGTCTGTAGATGCTTCCCCGCCGCGGCGGGTCAGCATGACAATTTTGGGACAAGCTCTTAGTCCGCCTCGGCGGACTCTTCTTTGCCCCCTGCTTTAGCTGGGGGGTCGAAGAAGAATTCTCTAACACAGCGCGCTTCAGCGTGGCTTCCCCGCTTCGCGAGGCGAGTCGCAGTGGCTCAGGGCTCAGATTTCAATGGCTAAAGCCGCAGGTGGATAAGCGACGCTAAAGCGCCCTTCAGGGTGAACCCTGGTGGTTTTTATTGAGCCAACTTTCCCTTTCACCCCACCTGAAGGTTCACCTTGAAAGGTGGGTGCAAAGTGGAGACCGCCTCAAGGCGGCCTCAAATAAAGGCATCGTGAATAATCCATGTATCTTAACGGCCTTCATGGCGCTCTCAAAGCCTCACCGCACCTGGGTCACTTGGAAAAAGTTCTAAAGTTCAGTATAAGTGTGTGCAGCGCGACAATTTAGCCAGAAGCAGACGAGCTATTCTATTCACTTTCCTCCATTCTCAAGGCCAGTTTCCCTGATTGTTTGCCCCGCACACTAAATTGCGTGATCGGCTTTGCGCCTCGCCCTTTCAGCGTTACGGTGAGCTGCTGATCCGCGTCTGCATCCCAGCGTGCGAGCGGCTTGGGCGGATGCGCGGCTTCGAGGTCAATTGTCAGATGCGAAACATTTTCTGTCTTCAGCCGCAGGATGCCGTCGAGCACCGAGGCAGAGACGTGCGCAAAGCGGTTCGGATCAGCCATGGTAATCTGGAGCCAGAAGTAGGACTTTGACTCGTCGGTCGTGATCTCGAGTGTGGGATAGTGACGGAAGGACGACGGGATGTCTTTCTCCGCCATGTTCAGGTACGGAAGGAACTGCTGGCAGATCCATTCGGGCGTATAGTTCAGTGCGCAATGTGGTGCACCTTCAATCCAGTCTATCGGCCTCTGATATTTATTCTTCTCCTTGAGCCTCAGGTAAAAGTCTTCAGACTGCGAGGGCGGTACCCAGGTGTCGTTTGTGCCGTGCCAGATGATGAGGGGGACGTATTTGATGTTTGACACGTAATTGATAGCAGAGCGTCGCGCGTACTCAAACGGCACCTGCTCGGGCGTGCCACCGCATTCCTTCTTGGTGTCTTCGCGAAACATCTCCACCTCATGGTACCAGCGCGGAAGGTCAGTAATTCCCTGCCCCATGCAAATCGCTGCGAAACGATCGGGATACTTCCCAGCCATCACTGCACCCAGCATTCCACCCATGGAGCGCCCTGCCAGATAAATTCGTGTGCGATCAACCGCGTATTCGCGCAGCACGAGATCAACGCTGTCAATGATGTCGTGCTGGGCCTCGAGCGCAGCCAGAGAGGTCTGGCCTGATGTGCGGTGGCCATGCAGCTCCGGACACACCACGAGCCAGTTCAGCTGTTCACACACCTCGTAGTAGCCCTGGAGCTTTGCAGTATAGTGGTTGCCACCCCAGTAATGGGCGTCAACGAGAAGGGGGCGCGAAGTTCTTCCGTCATAAGCGGAAGGCACAAAGAGCGCAACGGTTTGCGTGGAGCCGTCAAAGGAGCTTATGAAGGTAAATTCCTTTTCCTCACCTGCCAGCGCACTGAAGCAGAAGATCGAGAGTACAATTCCCATTGTCATAAGTGCCAGTGCGAAAAGTCTTTGCTTCATTAGATTCACCTCGTGGTTTTGGAATAGAAGCGGCTTCCGCCAAGCGATCTTCGGTCTTTAACTAGTGCTGTTAGCAAAACGCTTCCCAGAAAGCCACCTTTTGTTACATAGTGCTGCGATGCACGGTTCAGAGATAAGAATTTCTCCATTGACATTCCTTTAGATGTGGGTATTATATCTATAGTATTCTAATGATAATTTAAGAAACTGTCTCCGGAGGCAAAGAAAATGCGAACAAAAAGAAATAGTTTAATGGTTACGTTCGTTTTGATTTTAACAATGTGCGCCACAATTACTTTTGCGCTGGAGCCGACTCCTTACGTATATTATGTCAAACTGGGTGAATTTACTGAGCAGGAGGCAGCAGAGGCACGGCTAGCTTCTCTTCGCCAAATGAATATGGAACCCATTAGGCTTCTTACAGTTGATAACCATTGGGAGATTCATTTTGGCGAATTCTCTTATTACATTGACGCTTATCTTTATCATCAGGATTTAAACAATCTCGGCTACACTGATGCAGATATTGTTAAGGTAGATAATGCTGAGAAAAGAACAAGTTTCTCTGAGGTTAGAGGACCAACGAAAAGAGTCTTTGAAATTAAAGAGACAAATGGCGAACTAGCTCCTTGTGTACTTAATATGGAAGACTCGGATGTGCTTTATATCGATAACCTGCTTAAGATTGCATCCACAGAAGACGTTCATTCAGCATTGTTGCAAAAGCTTGCTGGAAGACAGGACGATGACCCGGTAAAAGGCTGGCTGTCGATCCGAATGGCTTACATAAAAATACGGATGAAGGACCGTGCGATGAGCCAGCAGATATTTCAGCAAATTGCCGAAGGAAAAATTGCGGCACCCCCCGAAATGCGGGTAGAAGCAATGAATCGGATCGCGCACTTGATTTATGCGCAAAATGATTTTGTGAGAGCTTATCGCGCTTATAAAGAGATATACGAGCTGGCCCAGACACGTGAACAGCGAGCCAGTGCGTTACTGGAGCTTTCGGGCCTGATGGTAGAGTTAGCTCGGGATGAAAATAAAGGTAATTTCGGAGAGGCCCGATTCTTTCATGAAAAGGCGCTTGAAGAGATTCCGGTGAGCTTCTTTTTTACCCGAGCAACCATTGAGCTGCTGCATTTGGAAAGCTGGTATTATGGTGGCAACTATCCGAAGTGCATAGAAGAAGGCGAGGCGTATTTGCAGAAATATCCGGATAAGCCGCTGAAGGAGATAGCCACGTGCAGATTATTTGTGGGCATGGCATATTATGAAATTGGCAGATATGAAGACGCTGTAGCAACACTGAGCGCGATTCTTAACCTGCCATTAGGGCCCAAAGACCACTGGAAGAAAGTACCTGACATCAAGGAGCGCGCTCTCTCCTGGCTGATTTATATCGCGGAAAAGTCGGGTCGCGACCAGGACGCCACATTGTGGAAAGAAACAATGAATGCCCTTTACCCGCAATAATAGGAGAGCATAGGAAAGATGAAAGCAATCATAATAACAAAAATGGCGGCAATTATATTATGCGGCATTAGCTTTCAGTTCGCTTCCTATGGCGCGGATCCCAAGGATCCCACACCAACACCCACGCCCACTCCATCTCCAAGCATTACTGCTACTCCTACACCGACACCTACGGCAACTCCGTGTTGTCCGTCAGGGAGTCATGCTGTAGCATCGGTGACTTGGAGAGACCCAAAAACCGGACAAGTGATAGAAGCGGGCTATATGACTGACGTCCATATGTATCATAATCAGCAGCTAGTGGACAATCAGACATTATACTTTGGTATTCCTTGCACTCCGCCCTTTGTGACCGATTTTTCAGCCTCAGGCGGCTCAGACTCTGACGTCTGCGTTGACGACGATACAAATAAGCCGGTAAAGACTTATGGTGTCGCTAATTATTATATTTGGTCTGGCGCGCCAGGCACCGTGGAGGGCTATAATAATAATATTTTTCATTTTACGCCGCCGGTTCCTGAGGAAGGAACAATTCTTTCTTACACTCTTAATGCAGAATCTGAGGATTATGGCCCTTGTAACGTGGATGATCCTAATAAGTCGGCAAGAGTTTACCTTAAATGTTATTTCCCTTTCAAAATTGGGGCTGACCCAGAAGGCAATCTTTCTCCCAAGCCAGAAGGAATCTGGAGCAGCACCCCAACTTACCGGTGGGACGACCAGCTGCTGAGCAAAGGGACGGCTACCATGGGGTTTGGAGCCCAAAATGTTAACGATATGGACGATTATGAAAATGACCCGCCGCCAATAGCCTGGGACGACGGCCCGGTTAATGATACGCCTGGGCAAAGTGACATTCGCTGGGAAAGTTCTAAACCGGAGCAGAAATTCGGCACCAATGTCAGTTTAACTATCCCACAAGGCGGCATTGTCAGCGCGGTTATCTGGACCATAAAGCTTCATATTGATGATGATGAAGATCCCTGTATGGCAGACGATGCAGAGAAGCTGGTTGACCAGGCACAGTACCGCGTCTACCGCGAGCATCTCGCCCGCGACAGCAAAAATGAGGGGGATTTAAACACGAAGAACAATGGTGAGCCGATTCAACCCTCTGGGGCTTGCAGAGGTGCCGCACAGCACGCTTACAATGGTCAAACTAACCCTGCTAATGTGCCACCCTGGGGTTCGGGTTCTTGGAGAGTAATATATGAAATAGATGAAAAGGAAGAAGTAGTAATTCCTTTAATTACCACAGGGCTTAATCGCAGAGATGTTTTTGTATTCAATTGGGGATCTCATACTAATACATGCATTTCGGGAACAACAATATGGGAATATAACGGAAGGTTAAATCCCGCGAGATGGGGAACGGCTGAGTTGGAAGATTATATTGAGATTGAAGATTCTGGCAGGAAACTTGTCAGAATTATAGAACAATATTATTGTCCGGATAACGATTAGTAAATTTAAAGAACTTTTGTATAGATAAGAGGATAAAAAAGATGAAAAGATACAAACAAATATTATTAACTTTAAGTTTGATGTTAATGTTATGTTTAGACGTTCAAGGTAGTTCAGCCGTTATTGGCGAGGATCTTTTCGTCTGTAAAAGGTCGAAATCAGATCTCAATCTCTATCGAGTCAATCTAAATACAGGAGAAGAGATTGGGATATTAGATGATGATACTAAGAAGCAAATTGGCTCAATACAAGATATAATAGTCTCGCCTGATAGGAAGAAGTTAGGTTTGCTGTGCCCAATTGAGATTCCTGGTGGAACGAAGACTCGCATTGCGCTTTTTGATATTGAAGCCAACAATTTAAAGATACTCGTGGATAACGAGCGATATAACACTTGTCCTTCTTTCTCGCCAGATTGGCGTTATATTGCCTTTTATTCCTCTGAGGTAGGAATATGGGAGCGTAATTGGGATGTTGGGAAGGCTAAAGGCAATGCCCTTATGGTCGTAGATATAGAAACATCAGAAATAAAAGAATTAGCTCCAGAGAATTATATACTACATCAGCCAGCACCTCCTTCATGGTCACCTGACGGGGAAAAATTGGTTTTTACAGCATCCTTTGATGATTTTAGAAAGCAACATGTATATAAAGTGGACTTAGAGACTAAGAAAATTACCTGCCTTACAATAGATAGAGGTCGTGCTTTTGAGAATTATTCTCCTGTATGGCTGATAGATAACAAAATTTACTGGAGTACGTGGAGAATTGAACATAATACTCCCTCTCAAAGCGGAATTTATGTAATGGAACACGATGGTAGCAATAAGCGTTTGTTAAGACGAACTAATACAATAGTAAATCCTATTCATCCAAATCCGGATAAGAAATTTATGCTATTTAAAGACGTAAGAAAAGAAGATTTCATGGGATATTCAATAGTTATCAACCTTAAAGGTGAAGATGTTACCACCCAGACGCTTTCGCAGATTTATAGTACTACCTGGCGCTATTGAATCGCTACATACCAATAACAGGTTCCTGGCGCTCTATATAGCAGCTTAATGTTCTACTATTAAGACGGGGATAGTCAAGGTCAAGCACTTCAACTGAAAACAAGCACCTTTTTCGTTGGGAGTGGTCAGCAGAGCAACGTTCTCTCATGTGTAGCCATTTTAGAACTGGTGGCGCTATCGTCTAGCCCGGTTTAGGACATCGCCCTCTCAAGGCGGAGACGCGGGTTCAAATCCCGCTAGCGCTACCATTTTCATTTTCTTGTACTTCCCTCTTGCTCCTGTCCAAAAATCAGGCAATCCGCCGGAAATCTAATAATATACGAGGCGGTGTGAATATCCTGCGGCGTAAAATTTGGTTTGCAAATGATTGATTTGTTACGTATTCTCCGAGGAAATTTTCACAGGCAACGCGCAATGATTCGGATACTGATGTATTCGCCGAGTGAGAAAGCGAAGAGAATCGAATTCCGGTCTCTGGATATATCTTGCAATTCCTGCCAGGCGTTCAGTGCTGTGCTCATTGGAGGTATAGATGGAATCATCAACAAGTAGTATATACCAGCCCAAAGACTTTTGTGGCTGCAAATATTGCACACCTAGAAAGGGGAAGTAGTAAAGGATGGAATTAGCTACTTTGGATCAAATTCTTGCGGGTAAAGGCAAAGAGCCGTTTGACGTCAAGGATAGCAAAACCCTCACTAAGCCCATCGGAGCGCACTTCGTGACACCATAACTATGCCTTACGAATTGGCCTCAACCAAAACTTACTCTCAGATGGCTTTGCCCCAATGGCTCAACTGGAGGTTGACGGATTTTGAGTTGTAATTTCTTATCATTTGTAAACTAAATCCAACCCCGCAGTCTCATCGCTTCAACCACACGTGCAACAGCAACAACATGGGCAGCCTGTGACGTATTTATTTTGTATTGTTTGGAAGTGCTTAGTACAGAATGATAAGCAGCAGACATTTTCTTATCCAAAAACTCGTGAACTTCTTTTTCGTGCCAATAATACATGTAGAAGTTCTGGACCATCTCAAAATAGGAAACCGTTACTCCGCCAGCACTACATAGTATATCAGGGAGCACATGAACACCCTTCTTATAAAGGATTTCAGCCGCTTCTGGTGTGGTTGGCCCGTTAGCTAACTCAGCGATGATCTTGGCTTTAATGTTTCGGACATTCTTTTCAGTAATAACACTTTCCAAAGCAGCAGGGATGAGTATATCCACGTTGAGTTCCAATAGATCTTCTTTAGAAATAGCCAAAGTATTGGGGAAATTAACTACTGAGCCGGTCTTAGCCTTATGTTCGCTAACTGCCTCTGGATCGAGTCCTTCCCTGCGGAATATGCCGCCCTTGCTGTCGCTGATCGCTACGATCTTAGAGCCAAAGAGGCTATGCCCAAGCACAGCGGCATAGTACCCGGCGTTTCCATAGCCCTGTATCGCAACGGTTGCATCTTTAACCTTGATATTACATTCTTTTCCAGCTTCGCGCAGGCAGTACCAGCCGCCCATGGCAGTCGCATGCCCTCGCCCTGCAGAGCCACCTATACTAAGCGGTTTCCCGGTAATAACACCGAACTGATTCTTTCCCACAATTTTTGAATACTCGTCCATCATCCAGGCCATTATCTGAGGATTCGTATAAACATCAGGAGCAAGAACATCCTTATCCGGGCCAATGAATTGCCATATCCGACCGATGTATGTTCGGCTTAAACGTTCTAGCTCGCCTTTTGACATCTCTTTGGGATTGCATATCACCCCACCTTTCCCTCCTCCAAGAGGCAAGTCAAGAAGTGAGCATTTCCAGGTCATCCAGGCTGCAAGTGCCCGCACAGTATCAATTGTTTCGTCAGGATGGAATCGAACCCCTCCCTTTGTTGGGCCTTTAGCATCATTGTATTGAACCCTAAATCCCTGGAATACTTTAATGGAGCCATCATCCATACGGACTGGCAATGATACACTAAGTTCGCGCATTGGAACTCGAAGCAATGCAGTCAGATCGGAATCTAATTTCAGAGTCTTTGCACACATATCAAATTCCCTTTGCGCAACCTTAAATACATTTTGATTTATCATTTATTATGCTCCCCTATGGTTTTAATCTGGATGATTCACTAACTTTTTTATATTTTCTTTGCCGCAGGGGCAGCTCATTGACTGCCCTGACCACGGCCGTTATGATTAGTCATGGAGCGCAAACTTTGCACTGTAAGACTGCTATCCCGCCAGATGTTGTGAAGGCTCTGCGTCTTCATATGAACGCCAGGTTGGGCTTCCGACTGGTCGCAGCAGTAGGGTCTACACGCCAAAACAATCTGGACGAGCCTAAAACGCCAGTTACACAGGCCAGAACGTGAGAATGCACTATCTGGTGCTCCCAGAGATCCACGAGATCACCGTTATTCATGAGGGAGCAAGCACTTAACTACAGAAGTACTATGCCGACAGTAACCTGAAAAGATGGACGGCTCTGCGGATATAATGTTCGCGAGAAACCACGAGCGCTCGGAAAAGTCAATAAAAAATTTGGTGATTTCTGTCAGCCAAGATACCTCAGCCTGCAGTGAAGGTGTGCAAAGTAGGTGCCTCTGAGATTGACTTTTGGGCTGAGACGAATTAGCAGGGCCTAGTTATCCCGTTAAGAAGCAGGCTTGGTTGCTGGGGAATTACCTTTGGGGAAAATCGGGGACAGCAGCCTCATTTTGTCTTTAGCTTAGCTTTTCGGCCGACTTTGCGGGCTCGCAAGACGCGACCCCAAAAATCTTCAAATCTCCGGAAACAACTCGGCAAGCCATTCGTGTCATAACATCTTGACACCCGTCTCTAATCGAGCCCGTTGTCAGTCGGAAATGAGGTTGCTCTCCCCTTTCCGCCCTTTTTTCATACCTGTATCGGGTAAGGCTGATCAATTATGAATCTCAGGGTGGGCATTTTGTAAGTGAATATGCCGTCGGGAGTGCGAGTGAGAAGCTGCTCCCGACGGCATAAGGGGCGTATTACTGCGTTTTGGGCGATTCAGCAGGAGTGGGCGTAGCTTCTGCAGCAGACACGGGCTGCTCTTTGGGCAAGTATTTAAAGTTAGCGTCGGTAAGGACAGAATCGATGATTGTGGAGTGACTGCTGCGCCTGGTTTCAGCTCGGTAATCTGCGGCGACGCGGGCTTTTGTTTCGTCGAAGGGAAGAACGCGCGCTGGCGTGATCTCGTCCACGCGAATCAGGTATACGAAAGCCCCCATTGCGATTGGCTCACTCACGTCGCCTACCTTCATCTTCTCAAGATTGCCATCGAAGCCGTTGCGGTAGCGATCGGTGACAGAGCCAGAGCCGATATCGCCACCCCGTTCGGCTGAAGCCGGGTCGTCGGAGTGCTTTTCGGCCATGTCAGCGAAGTCGTCAACTGTTTTAATCTTAGCTTTAATCTCGTTGAGTTCTTTGACAATTTCGGCGGTTTTCTCTTCGCGTTCCTCTTCAGAGAGGGCAGCCATGTTATCGCTGATACGTATGACAATTTGCCGGACTTTATATTTCTTTGGCTCGGTGTAGCGGTCGAGCTGTTTCTCGTGGTATTGTTTGAGGAGTTGGTCGTCCATTTTGAATTCTTTGTCAATGAGATGCTCCAGGTACGTGCGGGATACCAGGTCAATTTTGCGGTGTTTCATTCTCGTTTTGAACTGCTCGGTTTCATCGAGGTGGAGTTTCTTGCCTTCATTGCGAATCAGAGCAACGTTAATGGCGCTGACGTTGCGAAGCAGTTTGATTTTGTCAGCAGGCGAGGCGGCCCTGCGGGCGGCATCACCGAAGTCGCGGTTGAATTCGCGCAGCGTGTAGGTGAAGTCGCCCATTTTGGCTACGATTGACTCAGAGGTGGCAGCAGAATCGGTAAAGACCTCTGGGAACGTCTGGAGTTCTTTGCAGGAGGTGAAGAGCTCTTCGAGGTACTCACGAGTGCGTTCCTGGCGTTTCCTAGCGATCTCCGAGTTGATGATGTTTTGTTTGGCTTCACTAAATGGACGAATGCGTTCCTCGGTTTTGCGTTCAATCTTCATTATCTGGTAGCCGTGTTTCGTTCTAATGATGTCGGTGATCTGACCCACAGGGGTCTTCTTTGCGGCGTCAAGTATTTCAGGTAGGATGGGTTTCTGAGAAGGCACAATTGGGCCAATTATCTCGCCTTTCCTTGCCGCTTCGGAATATTCTTTAGCGACTTCTACGAAGTCGGCTCCCTCTTTGAGTTCTTTTACGATTTGCTGCATACGCTGTTTGACGCTTTGCTCAGCGACGGAATCAATAGGGACGAGGAGTTTCTCTCCCGGGGTGACTTCGCGATAGGGAGTTGTTTCGCGCTGATCTGGTGGAACATAGCGGGGCTTTTTTTGCTCATCGTCCGTGATGATCCGGTCTAAGGCACGTTCGTCCTTGGTAATTTCCCTGGCAATGCTTTTCAGCGTATCATTGGGTTTAACGGTATATTCCGCGTAGGTAGAAAGAAAGACGTGACGCATACTAAAGGAGAAGGGAACAGTGTAGCGATCAATGTTGTCATCGTAGAGTTTTCTGGTTTCCCCCTCGGAGACTTCCGGCACTTTCTCAACAATCATTTTCTGATAGAGCATTTCGCCAAAAGCATTTACTTCCTGTTCTTCTAGTTGTTTTTTGATCCTGTCGGGAAACAAGAATCCTTCCTTCATGGCTTTATTAAAGACGAGCGTATCGACGATGACTTCTCGGACAATTAGTTCGAGGCGATCGTCGGGGAGTGCTAGGATAGCGGCGGTCGGATAACGGCCAACTTGACGTGGTTTGCGATAGTTGAGGATCTCCTCGAGGGCAGCGAGAGTAAGAGAGGTTGAGTCAAAGGTGACGATGACGTGATTCTTGTCAAAAGATTCGGTGGGCTGTGCAGCGGCTGGTTCTTCCGCCCTGGCGGGCTGTGCAGCGCAGCAAAGCGCGAGGAAAAATGAGGTCAGAAGCACAAGCGTTGCGATAATGAACGTCTGTTTAATGCGCATGGTTAAATCTCCTTGAGAAAATTGTGGCTGTCAGGAATGCACGAGCCAGAACACCGCGCAGCCTTCTGAAGCCAGTCTTGTTTATGGAAAACAGCGAAACTATAGTTATGAGAACCACTGTAGATATTCAAGGAAAATCTTTGCTATGATGCATAGATATCTGGTGAATAGGCATGGACAATAGTTGTGCACAGGTGGGCAGAAAATCTCTTCCAGGGGTTAAATAGGGAGGGTAGAGATGGTTTGGGGTTGACGGGGTGCAGACATTTCGCCTATTCTTAGATGCTTAAGAAGCACAAGGATGAAGATAGAAGATTGGTGAGCTACAGATGGCGGTTTTTACGAAATCAATCCATCGCAAGATTCTGATACTGATTCTGTTTGTAGGATTAGTGCCGGCGATTGCGGGTGTTCTGCAGGCCTACTGGGGAAGCATTATTGCGATGGACCGTACGATTGGGGGATATTTGCAAGATCGGGTGACATTACTGGCAAATGGCGTTGATGATTTGCTCAGGCGTAAGATGGAAGCGGTGATGGCATTGAACCATGAGCCGCAATTTAAGGCATTATACCAGGAGCTGCTGGTAGAGCGCCATGAAGGGGTGAGTGAAGAGCGCAAGGAGCAGATGCTGAGTGGGTTAATACGTAACACCATTTTGGCTGACGATGCGGTGATAATAACCACACTGGCGGGTGAGGCAGTAGCCAGTTCGAAGCGTGAGAGGAGGATGAGCTTCGGCGAGGAGACCTGGTGGGAAGCAGCCTTACAGGTAGCCACGGATCAGGTGTATTTCGCGGAGGGAGTCGTAGCCGAGACACGTAAGCCTTATACAGCGATTGTGGGTCCGCTTGAGGTCAGTCAGAACGAGGGGACAAAGAAGCGGCTGGGCATGGTAGTAGCTATGCTGGATCAGGAGAGATTACTGATATTTCTCGATGCGTATAGTGTGGGCGAGATGGGTAACATCACTTTATATTCGTCCCGCGACTATTTTCTGTTCAACCAGCGGCTAGGGCAACAGTTGGAACCAGTTGTCAGGGGGAATCTCGGACTAGTGCAGTCAAAGCTATACGGTTGGTTTACAACCCAGCGGATGGGCGAAATGAAGAACGTGGTTGCATTTTCAGTGGTCAAATGCCTGCGGCAAATGAGCCAGGAGGGACGCTGCAATTTCAACTGGTTTGTGCTCATGAATATGGATATGAGCGACATCATGGTAGTTACCAACTTGTTGCTCTGGCGTAGCACGTTAGTTGGGTTCGGACTTGTGGTGTTGATG
>CAZVVA010000043.1:8522-21054 GCA_964630455.1 uncultured Candidatus Sumerlaeota bacterium | reverse complement strand
GATGACGACGACTCGACGCTGCTGCCTGAGGAAGATTTTGTTGTTCGCGAATATCGCTCTGCAGAAGTCCAGCAGATCATTCTCACGCAGAGCGCAGCCGTTGCAGACGTGGTGGAACAGGCATCCGCAATCGTAGTGGTTGATGAGTCAGGCTACCTCCGCCTTGACCTCGCGTACAACTGCCGCATCCATGACCTGCAAGTTTACCCCATCGTGTATCGCGCAATCAATTTTCAACCCGATCCCGAAACCACTCACTCAACTGTGCCAGCCGACTTCTGGCCTGACTCTGGCAAGGGGTTTAACGACTTCCTCGGCTTTGGTTGGTTCACCACAAACGATAATAACGGCACCTCACTTACGCTTCCCAGCTCACGCCTGGTGGAAACCTATGTCGCGCCGAGCAACCAGATCCTCGACACCTTCGCCTGGTCTGATCCCTACGAGCAGAACTACTGGCGTGTACGTGTGCCAGTGGGGCAGTATCGTATCCTGGTCACGGTGGGCGACCTGCTCAACCCGCGCGGCCCCCATGCAATTGCCCTTGGCGAAGACCCCACAACATGGCTCTTTTCCGGCACTGCGGAAGATGAGGAAACCGGCAGCTCTGGTCAGCCCACGAATATCACTCGCCTGTTCGCCAATTACATCGTCACAGACTTCAGCGACGGCATCCAGGGCGACCTTCAGGGCTTCCTTAAACTCACACTCGGGAAATCCGGCTGCCCAGCTATCACCACCCTAAACTCCCTCATTATCCTGGACGATACAATTGATAGCGATAACGACGGCCTGAGCGACTACGTCGAACTCCTTGGCCCGGATGAAATCGAAGATAGCGGCGACGAAACCGACCCCGAAAACCCGGATACCGACGGCGACGGCATTCTGGATGGCATCGAGCGGATGTATCGCGTACTAAATCCCCTGTTTAATTCTGCCAACCCAAACGTCACCAGCGACTTCCCCAGAACCGTCCAGTACCTCTCCTGCGATCCACTGGACACCGACACAGACGACGACGGTGTGATTGACGGCGACGAATGGTGGGAAGACACGGATCAGAATGGCTTACCCAATCCGCTGGATCCTGACAGCGACGGAGATGGATTGCATGATGGAACAGAATCCGGCATCACGTCGGTAGTGGACGCCTACCAGCAAGGCGATCTATTGCCCAATGGAAAGCCTGCGGATCGCACGATTCTGGGCACTGCATCTGCCAACTGGTTCTCGGCCGCAGATCCAGCTCAGCCCTTCTATGACGGCGTTACTGTGGACGGTACTATCGAGGATCATCCCAATTTTTACCCTGACGCTGATCCACAAACGACAACCGATCTCTGGGCCCGCGATACAGACGGCGACCACATCCCCGATGGTACGTTCACGCACGCTGGCACACTCTATAAGGGCGAAGACCGCAATAACAACGGCAGAAACGACGAGACGATTGATAACATTGCCGAAACCGATCCAACCGATCCAACGGTTTATCCAACCGACGGGTTGATTGATTCCGACAATGACGGCCTCGGCGATTGTCTCGAACTCGATCTGGGACTCGACCCTGACGATTGCGATACCGACAACGATGGTCTCACGGATGGCGACGAGGTTAACCTCTATTATACTGAACCGCTGTTCCCGGATACTGACCTCGATGGCCTGCCTGACGGGCTTGAAGTCGGCATTACCACTGCCGACATTGCGGCGTACGCATCAGACGTGGATCTTGACGCCACGTATCTCGCTTATCGGCGCAACCAGTTCGTTGAATCTAACACTTTCATCCCGGATCAAGACACCTGGACCCGCACTGACCCCCTTGACACGGATACCAATCACAATGGCCTTACGGATGGCGATGAAGACGTCAATGCCAATGGCGTGCTCGACCCGGGCGAAAGCGATCCCGCGTTCGGCATCGCAGCTCCGATTGACCTGGACTACTATGACCCGAACGACCCGGAGGACGAGCTCTTCGACGAGCAGGGCACGATACTACTGTTCTCCTACAGCGATCCACTTGATAGCGACTACTACCAGGCTACACTCACGTTCAACTTCGGTGCCTCTCCCTACGACCAGGTACAGCTCCAGAGCACACCGGGCAATGCGCTAATTATCGAGCCGCAAAGTCCTGCACGACCACCGCTCGGCGGCGAGCAATGGGGCGACCACCTTGTCTCCGTCACAATCCGTACTCCCGGTACTACTTTTATCCCCGCCACACTCGACGTCGTGGATACCAGCGGCAATGTGCTCGTGCGCTACCACGTCTCGCTCAGTGACATTGTGCGTCCGCCTTCCCAAGGTGGTACGCCGGTCGGCGGGAAATTCTTTATCTCGCATTCCCTCCAGCTGATGCTGATCGCTGATGTCGCGATTACCGCGGTGGAGTTGTTTAAGGATTTCAATCTCTGGCGTGCCTCTTTCTTCGCTATGACCTTCTTGCCCATCGGTAAGATCAGCCATCTTGGGGCAAATGTCTTCCGGATGGCATTCAAAATTCGTAAGCTCCCCGCCAGTGCAACATTATACCGCGTGTTTGGAACTACCAAGGTCACGTGTATCGACGTCCTGCGCAAACTCACCATGCATATGAAAGGCCCACGAGCCTATGAGTACCGCATCGTAGGCATGGCCGGCATCGGGAAGGTAAAGGGCCTGAAGCGCCTGCTCGGCAAGAAGAAGCTCCGCCTCACACCCGGTCAGTTCGACAACTATCACGGCATTGACTTGATCGGCGCCACCGACGATGGTATTCCCGTCATTGTTGAGTGCGGCCTCGGCAAAACCAAACGTCTCATTACAACGCAGCGCATTTTTGAAGGTAGGATCATAAAAGGGGAGAAAATGTATCAAATGAGCCATGAATGGATTATACACCGACTCAATGAATTTGGCCTAAGAAACAAACGGGTTGCGGAAATGTATCTATCTCGTGTTGGGGTACGTAAGGATATTATCACGAGGATTACACAGGGCAGCGTTGATGAGGCACTTGTCAAGCAGTTCAAGCGCATCATCATCACTCCAAAAGGAACCTCAGTACGCAATCTCAACAAGGTCGGAATGACCTGGCAACAGGTCCTGCACAACCCCTAAGGAGGCATCGGCTATGGATCGCGCACTTATGAAAAAGGCCTTGAAGTTCTTTGGGCGAGAGGAGGTCTTCTGTGCTGAGCACCTTACACCACGGTGGCCCCATTTCTCTGTTGAAGAAAGAATCCAATTCCAAAAGCAGTCACATAAAAGCACACATCCCTTTGTAAACGCAGAGCAGTATTTCGTATTCGAATTTTTCGAATGGGCCTGGCAATACCTGCATTCGTACGATCCACAGCAGGATGAGCCCGTAGCATTCGACTATTTGCTACTGGATAAGCCCGAGAGGGTTCCCCAGTCTCTGGAAGAGCGACGGGGCCGCCCGATTAATCCTTTCGGGGCCTTCCGCATAGTCATTCCCATTCCTGATGATGATTTGCGCATGAAATTCGCTCGTCCATTTCTGGATGAAAATCCCGATATTTTTGCCAATGAACCCAATCCTGATCTGCGCAAGCTGCTTAATAATCTCTTCCTTGCCGAGTATGTCGAACCTCTTTTTTTCCTGGAGAAATTCAGTCGGATTGAGCAGATATATCCCATTGCCATGGAGGCAATCCAACGCTGGCGAAAAAAATCGTATCGCCCTTTTGCGGAAATAAATACGTTCACTTTTGAATACAAACTCAATGCATTTCTTCAATGGATACGCGCAAGGCAGGCCACTGACTCCCAGGAACAACAAGGCCATGCCATAAATGCCTGGCGCTCTTTTGATAAATTGATCGGCCGCACATTCCATGAACTTCAGCGCGACGCATTCGCCTATCGTCTCTACTCCCTCTGGCTGAGAATCGAATTTGATCTGGACACCGAAATCGTGATGGAGTTCCTGAAATATTTTAAGCACCTGGTGCGCGGGTATGCGCCTGCATGGGAGAAAGTTAAAGACATTGTGCCCGATCCCAAATGGAAGTCCCCGACCATGGAAAAACGCGAGGAGGAGTACTACACCCACATGCGCCGCGCTGCCGAAGAAGTTATTGAGAGCAGCTACCCCGACTTCCTCCCCGGCATCATGACCCAGGGATCGTGAACTCTGCAGTCCTAAGAATACCCTTGCAATACGCGCGGTAAAGCACTATGAAATAATCCCGGTTGGATTTGAGCTGCTATCGAGCTTTCCCATAGCTCGATAATGCCTCAGGTCTTTCTGGCTGAAGAAATCCGCCTCGGGCGGATATATATCGTAATCAAGATTTTAATTCGCCACCATGCCCGTACTTGAAAAACATATCTCCCTGGCCAGTATCCCGGACCCCCCTGGTGCACTGCCATCAGCGAAGCGCCGCAAGCTAAAACCATTTATCCATTTCGAGCTCCTGACGCCAAGACCTATGCAATTTTTCGCCATGGAAATCTACGACTTTGCCCTAATGCTCTTCGCAGAAAATTTGGACACCGAAATGCACGCGTTGAAGAACAAAGAGACGCTCTTTTCCGATTGCTACCCATTTCTTGTCTATCTGCTGGCGCTGAATCTTCATCGCCCCCTGGTTAGAAAGTACCTCGCCCGCATCGGGCAGAACAGCAACGGTTCGGACCTTCTGCTGAAATATCGCTTCGCTACGGTCATGGGAGACAAGAAAATGAAAGCCGCCACGGCACGGCAATGCCTTGCCCTTGCGGAATCAGCCGCCACCGCATCGGCCAGCGCACCCCCTATGAGCGCGCTCAAGACCCGAATTGCCGAACTCGGCGCCCTGACCAACCTTATAGAGCTCGCTTTCTTTGAGCAGGATTTCCCACGTGTTCGCGAACTTGCTAGTCTCTTCTGGAAAAAGCAATCCGCACTAAAAGATCGCGAGGCCATGCGCATCTCCAGCTTCTATCCCCTCACCATTCATAAAGCCACGGCCTTCACCAGATGGCTCGACGCAAAGGATTGCGGTCTGTTCGAGAGCGAGGAGGCAAAAGACGCTGTGAGCAACTTTGACCAGCTCATTGCCAACCCGCACAGCGGCAAGCGCTTCGCAAACTTCTTCTACCGCATCTACGCCAACTGGCTCCGAATCGAATTTGCTGTCGAGGTTGAGAAAATCGTCGAATTCTGGCACTTCTTCCGCCATTTAAATAAAGGCTATCTCCCAGCATGGCAGAACGTTCGCGAACTTCCCCGCCCGCGCAAAATCATCAAAGTCACCCTGAGCTACAAGTCCGCGGTTGCAAAGTAGCCGGCGTATCCAGACTTCGCTCGTTCTTTGAGCTGTTGAAACGAGGAGCTAAGAATGGCAGTTAATTACATCGTCAATAGCGAATGCAACGCAAAAAGAGCGCTTGGTGATGGAGATCACCTCAAAGGCACTGTACACATCCTCGCACTCCTGAAGGCTCGAGATCGCGCCGCCGCCCTGCGCGATATGGCAACGCGCGATGGGCGGAGCCCGGAAGGTATGGCCGTGATCGTCCGCACCGTGAACGCCGACGGCAGCACTGCGGAAAAATCCGTGACTTATGAGGACCTTCTATCCCAGGCGTCGGGTCTTGAACCGTACACATCAGCATGCTCCGGTTGTCAGGCAAACTTCCTCTCAAAACCCTTCGGCTGCTTTGGTGTGCTAAATTTTCCGGTGTGCCGAGGTAGCGAGGAGTGGCTCATGTCGCGTCTCCAGCCAATCACTACCATCGGTGGCCAGCTCATTATGGCCGCCGTAAAGGATTTTCGCTACACTGGTGAGAGCATCAAAACCATGAGAGCTGCAGGTCTCTTCGAGTCGTCCAAGCCAATAAAAAGGGCCTTTAAAACCGGCTTCTTGTTAAAGTTCGTAATCACATCCGATCAGCTCTTCGAAACGATCCTGAGCGTGGGAGAATATCTAGATCCAGGGCACTGCATGGGCATCCTGCTATGGCTCGGAGCTATCCGACTCGATGGAACTATTCCAACATCACCCGCCGAAGTGGAAGCCATAAGCGAACTCACGACAACTGCTCAGCGCACGGAACGCACCACTCTCGAACTCGGGCCTGCAACCAACCACCCGGCCATTTTGGCTATGCATTCCCTCCTCCGGGGCCTATTCACCTCATGGACTCAGAGTGCAGCGATCCTCATATCAGATTGAGTGCCAGATCAGGGCTAACAACTTGTCATAGCGACCCCACTCGCTGAAACACCTGGATTGCCATAACAAAAAAACTTGCAATTATATTAGAGGCTGGGATATTCTTGTTTGTTAGTTAGGGTAAGGATGTGAAAAGGGCTATGACTTACACACATGGAGTCAATCGAGGCGGAAAGAAGGTTAATCAGTCCCGCAGACTGCGTGTAATAGGATCTGAGTATGACAGAAACCATATAAACAATAGTTCGGCAACAAGGACAGGCTGATATGAAAATCATAGGAGTTCTTCTTATCCTGACTTGGCTAGTGTTTACGTCGTGGTGGGTCTGCGGGAATCGTCCGTACAAGAGGTGGGCCTTTGCTATCTGCTTAATAGCTGTGTTCGTCGGCATTTACTTTACCCTTCAGGAACGAGCCACCGAGATCACCTTGAATAAAGTAGGAACCATCAAAGCTGCAGCCCAACAAGCAACTATTGATGCTAAGGTTGTTGGGGACCTGAAAAAGCGAGTTGAGGCTCAAAGCGCTACAGTAGATCTCGTCGCAGATTCAGCATCCAAGGCCCATGATTTGATAGAGGAACTTTCCAAGAAAAACGAAGTCGCCGAAACGAAGATCAAAGAAATAGAAACGGCTAGCTCCACGGTCCATAACACAATTACCGAATTGCAGGAGACAGCAAAGTTCTCCTCAATGGTCGCAGTTGCCCAGAACGACGACCGCCATTCTTTCAACCATCTTGCCGAATGGGTGGACAATAAATCCTCTCCATATTGGCAGCATGCAGCGGATGCCGTTGTTAAAATCAGAACACAGTTTGTCGGCCCTATTCAACCCATCTTCGCCAACGTGCCGTGGGCGGAAGGAACTGATCCAAAACAGTTACCTCTTGCACAACTTAAGCGCGAATATCAGTCAGCAGTACGAATCTACAAGGCCGACCTTATTCATACAGTCTGGAATAGCATGGTCATCTCCAAGAAGCAGAAAATGTCCTTCCTTGTTGAGGTTCTCAAAGACGACAACAGCCTGACTGCAACCTTCTATGCGGGGAAGTTCTTTGTTGAGGCAGCATCAGACCCAAAGCTCAAGTGGAGCCCATTTTACACAAAGCCTCTTCTGGACTGGTGGGAAAAGAACGCCAATACAGTTGAAGAATGACGGCCAATATTGCCCGGGAAATAGGGACAGACGGCATTTTGAATCGTGCTTCAAGGGAAATCAAAAATAGCGTTTGTCCCCATTTTCATTTCAGTCATCGTCCGGCAATTCTAATATGAAGCATCTACCTATTACTATTAAAGGAGAGAAAGTCTACGCAGGTTTCCGGAGACGCTTTGGAGCTATTTGGATTGATTTCTTAATGTTTCTTCCTATTTTCTTCTTACTTCATTTTCTTAATAGTCTTCACAGGAATGTATCTTTTTTTACGGTTATACCATCCACCTTAATATTTTGGTTTTACAGAATCTATTTTCACGCTCGTTGGGGTGCCACCATTGGTAAAATGGTAGCCAGGGTTAGAGTTGTTAAGACTGACGGAAACCCAATAGGGTATAAGGAGGCACTTTTGAGATTTGCGGTAGATGGTATTCTTGGGGTAGTAATGATAATTGCTCAGCACATGGCATTACTCGATATATCCGTTGAAGAATTTGCAGCACCTAAATGGTTTGATAGAGGAAGGAGAATAATTGAATTAATGCCAAGCTGGTACAAACCCGTTGAGATCGCTGCGCATGTCTGGATGTGGAGTGAGTTTTTCGTGCTGTTGCTTAACAAAAGGAAAAGAGCTCTTCATGATTTTATTGCTGGGACAGTAGTTATAAAAAAGAAATTTGAATATATCGCCAAACAAATCGCTCCAGCGGATGCGCAATAGGCGCGCCGCTGATGCCCCCACCGTTAGGTATCTAGATTATGGTTGATTTGAAAAAAGATCTCCCACTCTTGTTACCTGGCGCAATTGCATGGGCTGAGGCTCGCGCTGAAGAAGTTGCCACAAATGGGAACGCCTTGACCGAAGTGGAGCTAGACATTGCGCGTTCTGTCAGAGTCCAACGACCAGCGTTGATTCGCGTCGCTATTGTGGATACACTGCCACTCCCAGAAGACCCTATGTTGAGAGCGGCTGCTTTGCAGACGGGGCTCCTTGGTCCTGACATGGTAGGTCTAACGCTTGGCTACTCTGTTTTAATCTGTCGCGGTCACGAAATGCGTCGTTTATTGTCGCATGAGCTTCGGCACGTTTATCAATATGAAAGTCACGGGGGTATCGCTGCATTTCTGCCAGTCTACCTCCAACAAATTGTTGAGTTTGGTTACTCAAACGCTCCGTTTGAGAAAGATGCTAAAGCGCATGAAATGCACAATCTCTAAGAAAACAGAGGAGAACAGGCACACACGGTATTTTGAATCGTGCTTCAAGGAAAAGCAAAAATACCCTCTCTCCCCATTTTGTTGCTAATTTTTAAGACGATTTTTCTGACATCTTATGCTGTCAGGTTCGCAGCTTTGGTGTCTTATATTGACCCAGATAATCAATGTTAGTAAGAGAAAGGAGCCACGGTAAAATGCGAACTGTTCTTTCCAGCCTTCTATTCGTTCTATTGGCTTCCGGTTGCGAAAGAAGCCCAGAGTTCTTTCTCGCGAAACCAGGTGCGATACCCAAAACCCTTCTCGAGATCCGCTTAGCAGAAGATAGCCCTGGTCCAGGCCTACGGGAGGCTGAAGTGCAAGGAGACGGAAATCGGACAGTCTATTTGCACGACGAGGTCTTGCTCTCAAATGCGGATATAGAAAAGACCACAGTCTTTACACGGCCTCATCCTGAATGGGAGAAGGTGGATGCAGTGCGGGTGTATTTCACACCGTCTGGAACCGCGAAATTTGCTGATGTCACAAAGCAAGCCGTGCAAAAGCACTTGGCTATACTTCTGGACGGAAAGGTTGTTTGTGCACCATTCGTAAGAGCACCGGTGGAGAATGGTCAGTGTACGATTTTGGGGGACTTCAAAACGAAAGCCGAAGCGGAGGAAGTCGCTAAAGGCATAGTGGGTCGATAGGAAGCTTCATAACCACACGATCCAGCGGACTGAAGCCGCTGATCTTTATCGTTGGGCCGCCAATCACTCAATGGATGGGAAAAATACGGTAAAATAGGGATAGGCGGCATTTTGAATCGTGCTTCAAGGGAAAGCAAAAACACCGCCTCTCCCCAGTTTCTCCCATTGGGTTCAGCCGACTCATCAACTAGCGCTTAGGAGGAAGACCATGAAAACCCGGTTTATAACAGTTGCAATTTTTGCCATAGCTCTTGTGGCGCTATGCGCTTATCAGGTTTTGGGGCAGGAGGAGAGCGGCCTCGGAAAATCCCCCAGGATAGTCACACTATCTGAGGAAGCTTTAAGTGTGATGCATCGATTTCAGCAGAGCCTTAAAGAATGTGAATGGGAGAAGGCTCTATCGTATTGTTCAGAAAGCGTCATTACAAAAGCTAAAGAATATGAGTCAACAGAAGCCTTCTTTCGAGACGTGGTGCCAGTTAAACAACTTGTTCAGATGAAGAGCTTCCCCGTATCGCAAGTGCAAGGGCAAAAAAAAGAAGCGACCAGTTTCGGGTGCTTTATGCGAATCCGAGAGCCAGATATTAAACCAAAAATCAGCTGGAAATGGACCGTCAACAAAACCGAGGCAGGATGGCTTATTGACTTTGAGCCAATACCTCTTGAACTATGGATTGAACAGGAAACACTTCGAAAGAAACGCCAGGCCGAGGAGCAAAAGGCAAGGCAGAAAGCGCTAGAGCCAAAGCTGGAAGGTATCAAGACCCATTTGAGCACTGTGACTGAGAAATTTATACTCGGCCAGCCCTTGTTGTTTCGCCTTGAGTTAATCAATGACGGAAAAGCTGAATTAGGGTACGACCATCAGCAGGTTAAAGTGAACAAGTCAATGATCATAACCGATGAGAACGAAAATCGCATACCCTACATTGCAGGGATGTTCCAAACGGTTGGTGGATACCATCCAATAATGCCCGGTGAGTCGGTTATTCTTTTCGACAACTTCGACATCGCCACGCAATACGCTATCACAACCCCAGGCAAGTACAAAGTGCAGTTCAGCGGGAAGGGCATTCAAATAGTAGAAAGGATAGAAGAACACGGCGACTTGGGGCACTTTAAACAGATTATTCAAACATCAATAAGAATCCCTTCCAACGTCGTCGAAATCGAGATTACTCCAAACACATTGGAATAAAGACCACCTGACCTTTAAACGCAGCCTACTTCTCAACCCGCACCACAGCTGTTGCAGATCGCTGGAACCCAAACCCAATACATGAATGAAGCGGCCATATAAGGCGGCGAAATGATCGAACTCAAGTATAAAACCTTCTGGCGCAGGTTCTGGGCCGGTGTAATTGACGGATTTGTGTTGCTTCCCTTCTCTTTTTTAGACTCGTTGATCTCTGCCAGTATTACGGCAAAAGGCGTATTGGCCATTTGGTTCATCATCTCCTCCTTTACGTACCTCGCCTACAGTGTGTTGATGCATGGAAAATTTGGTCAAACGGTTGGCAAGATGGTAACACGAGTAAGAGTTCTTGATTTATCGGAGTCAAAACTATCCATGTTCCAGGCGTTTCTCAGAGACAGCGTGGCCATTGTATTTACAGCAATTCTAATAGCGTCTTACCTGCCGACCGTTATCAATGGAGTAAATCCATATGCAGCTCAAGAGTTAAGTTTGTGGACGACGGTTCTCCGCTACACATGGTCCATATGGTTTTCTGCTGAAGTAGTGACCATGCTTACCAACAAGAAGCGACGAGCAGTACACGACTTCATTGCCAGGTCCGTTGTTACTCGAATACGCAAGGAAATTTGATAGCCAAGCCACATCAATGGCCTGGTCGTCTAACATCTCGTTAAAGCGCACGCGCTACACCCGATAATTTCTTCGGTCGGTCTATCAATCTCGTCCACACTTTAATGAACCTTGGCCTCTCTGTGCCTCCGTGTCTCGGTGGCCCTACTACACACACTCACCAATTTTATTCAACACAAGCAGTCCACTACTTTTCCATCCCGACTGCACCAAATTGAAACATTATCTGCAAAGTATTAATATCCAGAACAATTTTTTGACCAAGTGCTCCCTAAAAAGCCTTGACACCTGAGCAGATCAATATATAGGTCTAAGAAAACAGTAGTTATCTTAGCTTTTATTCTTATTTATGTTCAATTTTCATAAATGATTTTTTATTAACGAGGCGTGCCAATGCCAAAGTTGAAAATTCTCGTTGTTGAGAATGATCCCGATCAAGCAGCACTCCTGCATGAGCATCTGCGCAGGGAAAACTATGAGCTGAAATCAATTGAGCGTGGTGCTGATACCCTGGACGCAGCAAAAATCTTTCGGCCCCATCTAATCATACTCGATGTCAGCCTGCCTGACATTGACGGACTTGCCGTGGCTTCAAGTCTGAAGCGCGATCCAGAAACCGCGTTGATCCCCTACCTCTTTCTCACTGGCGAAAAGCGTCAGATTGCTGACAAGGAACAAGGCTTTGACGTGGGTGCATTCGATTACATCCTGAAGCCCTACGATCCAGATGATTTTCTGATTCGCGTAAAGGCCATTATCAGTCGCACGCGTATTCTGCAATCGGCTTTACCAGCCATTAGCGCTATTGATCTGAAAAAAATTGAACTGCTGAAGCGCCTCTCAGAAACGCCGGATAAGGAACTCTTTCCCTTGCCTGACATCCACTCGCCCTTCGGCTACTCCTATCCCGAAGCTAAGGAGATCTTTGAGGCCAGCGCTGCGGCAACTGATCAACATCTTGTTGATCTTGCCCTTAACGGCTTTCTGGAGAAGAGTTTTTACACGAACATTCACCTGTGTCCGTTCTGCAACGTGTACAATCTGAATTTCATGGAGGTCTGCCCTGACTGCAAGAATCCCGACGTGACCATGACCGAGTTGATCCATCATTTCAAGTGTGCATACATAGGGCCGAAGCAAGAGTTTCAGCGCGACATGCAGCTGATCTGCCCGAAATGCGAAGAGGTTCTACAGCACATCGGGGTTGACTACGAGAAGCCGAGCGAGAGTTTTGTCTGTAATGTCTGTGCGGTGGTGTTTCCTGAGGCTGAGGGCAACTGCTTCTGCCTTAATTGTCAAAAGCAATTTAAGCTCGCCGAAGCAATCCTGCGCAGTATTTACCGCTACAAGATTGCGCCGCGTGGAAAAACGGCCGCAGCCACTGGCAGTCTCTATGAAATTACGTTCGATCAGGCCTTCATTGATACCGGCCTAGAAATTCTCAATTTCAAATATTTCTATAC
>CAZVVA010000043.1:818-8512 GCA_964630455.1 uncultured Candidatus Sumerlaeota bacterium | reverse complement strand
CCCAGGAAGAGCTGAACCGCTTTAAGCGCTACGACCGGCCGTTGACGCTTATGATGGTTGGCATCAGCTATTTCGACGATTACCTGAGACTCAAGGGGCCAAACGAAGCCACCAATCTGCTGCGCAATGTCACGCAATCTCTCAAAGAGGCGATTCGCGACACCGACTTCCTGGCGCGCTTTGAGGAAAGCACGTTTGTTATCCTGCTCCCTGAAACTCCGCTCCAGCAAGTTCATGCGCTGGCAAATCGCCTGAAAGAACAGATTCGCGTAAAAAGCATCCCGATTGATAAAACAGATCGGCACATCCGGCTCGACATTGCCACCATTGACTGCAACAAAAAGAAGGCGACTGTTCGAGAATTGATCGCTCAAGTTCACAGCAAAATGCTTGAAAATCACGAATCCTAGCAGGAGATTCACGTCTCACGTGCCATCGATTTTGTCCAGCGAATGCGGCTGTGCAGCCGTCTCCTTTCGACCATTCTGCTCCTCATGTGCGTGGCACTACTGGTAAGTCACGCTCCCGCCAGTTCCGCTGCTTCCTTAAATGGAAGTGCGCGTCCGCATCTTGTAAGATTCCGGCTCAAAGAGCCCATCCGCTAATTCGACTTCTTTCCTTGTAGCAATGCGAATTGTTCATTTCACAGGGATTATCCTAGTTTTTGGCGCTCCGCCTCCCTGATCCCGGATTTATCTCCCGTTCCTATTTTTTCATTGACAAAGTTCGTTTTGTGAATCAGCATAATTCCGCCGCTATATCAGTAAAAATCAAACATTGTCGGGAAGTGCTGTCCCTTTATAAATAACAATAGAAAAAGGAGGAGCCTAACGATGCAAAAGACATTTTTCCCAATCCTAATATTCTTCATTATTACCACAGTGTGTTTTGCCGACATAACTAATATCACCAAGATAGCCGAACTCTCCCGTGATGGAGTTGGAGAATTCAATTCCTATATTTCAAACGATGGTCTTGATATATATTATATCATCGTAGAAGCGATGATTGACCCATCAAAGGAAGAGTATGCCGTTGCCTCCAGACCTTCTCTTACCGACCCTTTTGACAATGTTACCAGCTCTCCTTTTGTCAATATTAATAGCGCCACCAGCTACGAAAGTACTTTACGGGTGAGTGATGATGGGCTTCGCCTTTATTTTGGCTCAAATAGAGATGGATCATTCGATATTTTCTTTTCCTCACGGACATCCACCAGCGACCCATTCTCCGCCCCTACCAAAATGGCCGTAATTAATGACAATACCGCTGATGATTCAATACCAGTTCTCTGTAGTAATGAGCTCACCATTTATTTCATGTCAAACCGGGATTTTACCTATGTGTATGACATTTACAGGGCAACAAGATCGAACATTACGTCTGATTTCAGTACTCCCCAAAAGATCAGTACATTTACTGGCTTTATGTTGTCTGATGTCTCTGAAGACGAACTGAAAATGGTCCTAGTGAATATGATGGCGTCAGCATTTTATTACACGGATCGCAGCTCGACATCCGAAAACTTTAGCTATCCGCAACTGGTGCAAGATGTAGGACCAGCTGCTTCCGTTGCCTCGATGAATAGCGACTGGTCGAAAATTTACTATGGCCACTATTCCTCCTATGACCCTCTGGATAGCGATCTCTATTCCGGAGATTTTGCTCCACCTGCCCCTCCAAGCCCTACCCCAACACCGATTCTACCAACACCTGAGCCGGATATAACCATGGCCGCAAATAGAGATCAGATCGGGAGTCTTGCCGCTCCCATTGCAAATCCATGGGGCGGCGCATTCGACTCAAACGGAGACTATATCTTCTTTGATCAGAAAATGATGCTTGATCCTTATTCACCACTATCTACGATCGGCTCAAATAGTCTTGTTCGGCTTTCGTCTCCTGGACCCTCACCCGTTCTCTCAGACATTGTAACGGTATCTGAACTGGCTGCCTTTGATTCGCGATGGAATACTGATTTGCCGGTTCTTCAATGCCTTGATGTTCTCTCCGATGACTCAATTGTCATGCTCGTTTTCTTTCCTGGCGGAGGGCTCCAAAAACTTATGAGAATAGTCCCGGGTTCTCCGGCCCAGATTTCGACCATAGCAAATTGGGATGCCTATCCTGATATTGGGTACCCCGTACCTGTGGCCGTTGATAGATCCGTTAATCCCAATATCATTTATATCTCATATTATACGCAGATATTCAAAATCACCGCCGATCAGGTAAATGCTACAATCAGCTCTGAATGGACGCACACTTCTGACAGCTACATCTACGATATGGTGATTGAGGCAGATGGCAATATCATTGCCGGAGGTGCATCTCTCAGCGGATATAAGATTCTTCGATACGATAAAAATACAGGGGTGGAATCAATCGCGATTGACAATCTGGATGCAATCCTAAACGGATTTTTCTACTCCACTGTTGCTCTGGCTAAGAACCCGACTAACGATGATATCTTTGGTCTTTACAAATCCAGCTTTTGGTATCCATGGACAATTTCGAAATTTAATGTTTTCAAGTTAAGCAAAGGAACCGGTGGCGCGTATACTGCTGCTGATTACGTTACCGGTTATCAAGTACTTACAGACAGCGATATTGCCCCCTATGCTTCCTATCCAACCACCCAACTTGTCACTCCCGGTCAGGGCTTTGCCATTGATCCTGCGGGAAATTTCCTGTTTGTAAGCAACGGACAGCCCGAAGCCTTTTCATACTACGAAGGTGCAGGAAGCGGTAATATAATGAGCATTAGAACCAGTGCCACTCTGGGCGCTGGCTCGTACTGGAAGATTTATGAATAGGAGAACTTCTCAATAAGGTGAGATCGTCTCACTTCTTGTGAATAGAAAACATGGCGTGAAAATTATTCGATCCTTTATGGCTGTGCAGAATTGTAGGGGCAGGTTTCAAACCTGCCCTTTGTATTTCTAACACCGCGCTGTCATTGTTTGCCCTTCCTTCTTGCTATATACTTTTAATACCATCCTCTCGTTAAGAAAGGACTAACGGTATTCTTAGCACTTTCCATTGCGCCACGACGCAATAAAATACCGCCTGTCTGCATCTGATCGTAGTTCTCTCAGTTGTTGCCTTGAACACGGCTTGCCCTTCGCAACCGGGGCACGAAGCGCGGAACCTCCTTGCAATACTCTTCATATGCGGTGCCGAAACGGCGCCCTAGCTCCCGCTCCTCGAGGATGACCACAAGGTAGATAAGAGCAATGTAGAACACGAGAAGAAGGTAGACTGCCAGGTAGTTGGTGAACAGCGCTATGGCCGCGATTGAAAATCCGACCTCCAGGTAACGGGGGTGTCGGACGTGCGAATAGATGCCCCCGGTGATCAGCTTTCCGGGTGCCCTGGTTCGGGAGATCTCGGGCAATCCCAACGTCGCAGATGGTGAAAGCCGTCGCGCACGCCGTACACCGATGTAGATGCTCACCCCTAAAAGGAGAGCGGCGAGGATCACGAGAGGCGTACGCACACCGAAGTGAATCCTGAGCAGTGGTTCTCGGATAAAATAGATCCCAACCATGATCGCGCAGGCAATGCAGCTCACGATCAGGTACGTTGCGAACGGACCGATCTTGCGCCACTGCTGAGCGAACGGATGAATTAGAAGCCAGCCCGGGGCGAACGCAGGAATTGTGACGATCATCGCCAGCGCAACGTAGTACGCTGCGGTTTCCATGATGAGGCAATCCTCAATTGCTACGGAAGCTTCGGCGTCGAAGCAACCTAACTTATGATCATACGGCCAAAGCGATTCGACAAACAATTCATTCTATGCGGCCTAACGATGAAGCTCACTTGCGCCGCACACTACCCCGTCAAGTACAGCGCATGGTGCGGCTTCTTCATAACGCAAGACTAGTACCCGGCATGAAACTCTATTTTTAGTCTTCATTAACCCACTCTTTGTGAGCAGCAATCCATTCGCGACAGGCATTAACGTACGCATCAACCTCTTCTGTTTTTCTAACACCGTTTCTGTATTGTGGATAGGGGAACTTGTGGGGCTCGGCAATCATTCTGTCTATAGCGCGTGCTGCCGCGCAACGAATCTCGCTATTTTTACTTTCAAGCAGGCCCAACACGATCGACCTGCTTCCCTTGCGATATGTCTTATTGCTAACAGCGGGCGCCCCCTCTCTATCAATTTGGTCGCCCACAATGTCGGCTATGACCCGGTTGTAGATGACAGAGCTGGTATCGCGATCTTTCCACGGCGCTGAGTTAAGAAAGCGGATGAGGTCGAAGTCTTTCCATTTGCTTGCCGCTGCTCTTGCGGCCTCCTTGCGGGCGGCATGCTTAGAACTGCTGTAAGGAAGATTAAAGTCTCGGCAGATCACGTTGAATCGTTGGTGAAGCTCGATGAGAATATTTCCCTTTAGGTGCCCATTGCTATATTTTGTTGTACCGAATCGTTCGAGAGACCTGGTATTGTCTTGCCGTGCAAAGAAACTGGCAAGCTCTTTGGCCTCCGGGGGATGGTCCAGCCGAATCAAAGCTGCGTAGGCAACGCCTTGCAGCTCCATATCGCTAACTAAGCTAAGAGCCTTCAGACGAGCTACCGCCTCAGTATGCGCAAAGTTTCCGAGCTGTTCGGCACAGACGAGCCGGATACGGCCCGAATCAGCCTCAGTGCCAAATATCAGCTCCGCAACCATTCGATCTTCAGGAGATTCGGACTTGTACTGAATCGCCTTATGAGGCGGAACATAGAGTTTCCCGTTGTGGTCGTCAACAAACCGGTAGTATCCTTTTGTTGACCTTAAGAAAAGAATACACTCTTCGTCTTGCGTCAGCTGAGTGTAAAGCACTGTCGAAGTAAACTTCCTGAACACAACGTCAATAACACCAGGAACCTTTCCCTTAACGATATTGATTACGCGTATCCTCGCCATACCTCCCTCAGTTTCCAAAGGCGGATGAAATCGGGAGTCCTTCTCGACTTCATGCGCGGTAACTGAAACAACCTTTCCATGGCAGACTGAATCTGCCGAGTCAAGGAGATGCTTTGCATTGAATACGTTGGAAATGTAGGCATGAACTGAAGCGCACAGCGTAAGCCAGAGGGTAATCATAAAAACGCTAATCAAAAGGCGTTTCATCGGTCATGCCTCTCCTCGACGAAAATAGGACGAAAATAGGGACAGACGGTATTTTTAGTACCTTTAGCTGCACAACGGGTCAATAAAATACCTTCTGTCCCTTTTTTTTTCCAAAATTTGCCTTACTTACTTTTTCTCGGTGGCTTAAAAACCCCTGCTAGATTCACGCCGAGCATCCCCGCCTCGTAGGATCGCTTGTCCGCTAGTGAAAGCCGCGCCGCCATACTCCTAGTGATGAGAGGAACTCTCCGAATTTCGTCTAAACGATCCGCAATCGCCTCCAGGTGTTCGTCGCTCACCATCCAGTTGAGCTTATCAAAGGCCTGCAAATTCAGAGGCCCCGTGTAACTGCGCAGCGTCTTTTCTCCCTTCACGTTGAAGTAAAGCTCAAAGTACGACATAACCAGTTCGCGCAGGGTGCGATAAATAGGCTCGCGAAAACGCAGCCCGAAATAATTTGACTTCGCTACTGCTCCCCAGCATCCATCCCGCTTGTACAGCGCCACCACATGGTCATCATCGCGATCGTTTGGCAGCATATTGAGAATCAACGGGGGATGCCCAATGCGCCGCAACGCTACCGCCCCAAACAACGCACCGTCAAAACAGTCCGCCTGTCGATCTCGCAACACACTCCGTGGACAACGATAAGTGTCTTCCGTGCTATAGCGGAGTCCGTCCAGGAAATCTTGAATCTTAATCGGCCTGTCGAGCCGGGAGAATACCCTAAGTTCCTTTTTGTTAAACAGCTCTCTAAGAATCTTTACTTGCTTCATATTTTCTCCATTAAGTAGACTTGAGCCGCCGCCAGTTAAGACTTTAGGTCAGCTCACTGATTTATACCTACACGAAACAGCGTCTTCGTTGCACTTCCAAATTCAAATTCTGCAGTAGAAGTAAGAAAACCAGAGCCGATGTCTGATAATATAAAGAAAGAGAGCCAAAACAGTGCTGAGAAGCCATCTCAGCGCGTACATGAAAGGCACCAGCAATTTCATCCGCCTAGGCGGATGAAATTGCTCGAAACCAAAGGTTTAGGAGGGGAGCGCGAGGGGTGATCCGCCGCGGCGGGTCACCCTCGCAATGCCAAATGCATAATCTGAGTTAGAATTATGCAAGTTTGTTCACTCCGACATTTTCCATAAAGGCAAGCCAGTCTGTTCGTCAAATCCCCTTTCAAACACCGGCCCCTCAAACGCCTGCAGGATAAATTCACACGCGAAAACTATTGTCCCTGGTGCGAGATGCCCACCAGAGGCTTTTCCAGCCTCGTCCGCCAGGGTGACGTGCGCATGCACCATAGGTTTTCCATCCTTTATTGAAACATTGCCTACAAGCTTCGTGATTTCCAGCGGCTGATCCAGTTCAAAGAATTGGTACTCGCGCGTCTGCTGGTTGTAGAATCCAAGACGCGCTCGCGAAACTGCCCCCAGCGCCTCCACGCGTCCCAGGTGAACGTTTTCCCTTCTGCAAACCTCAGTGAGCTCCTCCAGCAAATCAGCACCATAACTGAGCTTACCCATAAACATCTTTCTTGGCGTTACCTTTTTCATCACCGCCATATGATCCTCTCTCCTTGCCGAACAGTATTTATTAAGAGATAACCTCCGTGCCTCTGTGTCTCAGTGGCTTTCTTTAATTAAGCAAAAACACAAAGATCGTCTTTTCAGGCAGATTCACTGGCAAGTCTTTGCTCCAGCTCTTTAAATATCTTGTCCACCTGCTTCCTGCCGAGATAAGAAGCTATGGTTATCTTATGGCCATCAGATGTCACTATAGTTGATTGCCGCGGAAATGAGCGCTTCTTACTTCTAGACAAATCAACCGACGCTAACGGTATTGTAATTCTTCTGTATCGCCAGCCACGCCACGCCGGTCCTTTAACCTCATCTTCTGTCAGAACAATATCATAGAGATCAAATTTCATTATGCACGAAACCAGCAGGGAGCCGAATGTAATCAGAGCCAAGTAAATAACGAGCGAGAAAATATCTCTCTCGTCCTTAATAAAACAACGATATATTATAATGCCAAGCCACAAACCCGGGATGAAGCCCGCCTCAAACCGCCATTTGCTGGCTTTGAATACCATGGCGTCACTACCATTCATGTTGCCCAGTGTCCTCCATATGGCCGATGAATTTCTAACCGTCAAGCATAAAGCGCGCAAAGCACAGATGTAGCCGATCCGGCCTGGCTACATATTATTTTATCTATTGCTTGCGGGGAAATTCGGAGACAGCAACCTCAATTCCTCGCAAATTAGTTCTGTCCCCGATTTCCTTTCTTCCCCCCGGTTCAACACTTGGCTGTATATGATCTGCGTTGCAAGTGAATGCCTACGGGATGCACTCGATGCGAAACTACTCTTATAACGCAACTGCGGCAATTCATGGTAATTCGGGCAATTGTGCGATTATAAGGTTATTATAATGCCCATCTAAGAGTCAACCCGGATTCTTATATTCTTTACTGATTGCGTCACTCTATCGGCTTTGTCCATACTCCGTGATCTGATTTGATTAAAAAACAACCACGGAGGCGCAGAGACACGGAGATATAAAT
>CAZVVA010000043.1:0-808 GCA_964630455.1 uncultured Candidatus Sumerlaeota bacterium | reverse complement strand
CCGTAGGCGCACATTTTCATGGTCTCTCTAAAACTTCTGCACATACTCCGTACCTCTGGGTCTCCGTGGTGATAGAAAGAAGAAAAGCCACTGAGGCGCAGAGACACAGAGATTTATAAGGTAGGGGCACGCTGCAGCGTGCCCCTACAAAATCAGCGTGTATGTGCGTGCATCAGCGGTTGCGACATTAACATATATTGAAACCACAGATGAACACAGATTAACACAGATGAAAACTTCTGCACATACTCCGTGCCTCTGTGGCTATACTTAATTACCGCCGGCGACTATTGAAACAACGACAGTGCCCTGTCAATATCCGACACATCAAGAATCACTATCACTGTCTTCTGATCCTTCGCCATTACTCCGTAGCAATAGTCAATGTTGATTCCCGCAGTTCCCAATTTTGAAGCCAAAAATGCCAATTCCCCAGGCTTATTTTCCATTTCCACCTTCAGCACCTCGCGCATCTCAACTTCATAATTTGCCTTGATCAGCACCTCTATGGCGCGAGGCGTGTCTGACACGAGCAATTTAGCCAAATCCTGAAATACCCCAATTGCCTCGATATTAATCTTCTTCTGGTTGAGAAGTCCACACAGCTCGCCGATAGCTCCCGGCTTGTTTTCCAGCACAGCGAATACCTCTTCGATCTTCTCCATAAAGCACCCCCTTCTGTTTTGATCCGTGTTCATCCACGTTCACTTGTGGTGTCAATATTCTTTTAACTCGCGGTGATAAAGAATTTTAACCACAGATATACACAGATAAACACAGGTTAAAACTTTTGTGCATACTCTGTGCC